>DASUGZ010000146.1:0-26895 GCA_036273755.1 Pseudolabrys sp. | reverse complement strand
GTCCGTCGGTCGTCTCGTCGAGTTACCAGCAAAGGCATGCGCAATCCAATCGTCGTGTAGAGCGGCGCGACGGCGGCACAGAATTTGCTTCGATTTTGCTTGCTGCTAAAGGATCAAGGGGATCAGGTGGCCTAAGGGGGGCAAATGGCGCACACGGGCTCAAGCGAGGCGTTGGCTTTAGACTATTCCGTCGCAGGGGGGTACCCATTCGTACCAACCGGCAGCGCCACTGTCTTTGACCCCCCGGCCCTGGTCAAAGCCGATCCTGCACCGCTCAGCCGCTCGATCATCGCCCTCGTCGGATTGACGTTCGAAGCGCGCATCGCCTCCGGACCGGGCGTGGTGGTCATCTGCCGCAACTCAGATCGCGCGCTCGCCGCCTCGATCGAACAGGCGCTCAAGCAAGGCTGCCGCGGCATTATCAGTTTCGGCGTCGCCGGCGGATTGGCGCCGCATTTGCGTCCCGGCAACTGGGTCGTCGCCTCCTCGATCGTCGACGCGCAGCACGCGCGGGCAACCGATAAAGCCTGGTCCGAGAAAATCCTGGCGATGATCCCCGGCGCCGAACACAAGCCGATCGCAGGCGTCGATTATGCGGTCGCGACGACGGAAGCCAAGCGTCGCATGCACGTCGAGACCGGGGCGGCGACAGTCGACATGGAATCGCATCTGGTCGCCCGCCTGGCCTCGGCGCATGGTCTGAGTTTTGCGGCGGTGCGGGTCGTCATCGATCCGGCGCATCGCGCCATCCCCGATGCGGCGCTGGCCGGCATGCGGCCCGATGGCGGCACCAGCATCACCGCGATCATGCGCGAATTGATCGCCGGACCTTCGCAGTTGTCCGGCCTGCTGCGCCTTGCTTTTGACGGCTATGCGGCGCGGCGCGCGCTGTTGCGCGTTCGCCGCCTGCTTGGGCCGGATTTCGGCCGGCTTGGTCTCAGCGAAGCCTGATTCGGCGGGAAATAGCCCGTTTCGGACCCCTTCCAGCCTACCGCTTTGTCGGCGTTGACGCGCCGCCGAAGGATGGCGATATAGTCGGGCAGCGGCTGAAGACCGGCCGCACGAAAGATCAATTCATGGGCACTGCGACACACGAACGTCATAAATCGGTCGCCGTGGACGTCGGCGGCGTCGCCGTCGGCGGCGGCGCGCCGATCGTCGTGCAGTCGATGACCAACACCGATACCGCCGACGTGGACATGACCGTGCGTCAGGTTTCCGCCCTCGCCCGCGCCGGCTCCGAACTCGTCCGCATCACCGTTGATCGCGATGAAGCCGCGGCCGCCGTTCCGCGCATCAAAGAGCGCCTGCTGAAGATGGGTGTCAATGTACCCATCGTCGGCGACTTCCACTACATCGGGCACAAGCTGCTCGCCGACCATCCGGGCTGCGCCGAGGCGCTGGACAAATACCGCATCAATCCCGGCAATGTCGGCTTCAAGGACAAGAAGGACAAACAGTTTTCACAGATCGTCGAGATGGCGATCAAGCACAACAAGCCGGTGCGCATCGGCGCCAATTGGGGATCGCTCGACCAGGAATTGCTCACTCAATTAATGGACGAGAATTCCCGCGCGGCCGAACCGCTGGACGCGCGCGAGGTGACGCACGAGGCCATGGTCCAATCGGCGCTATTGTCCGCGGCACGCGCCGTAGAAATCGGGTTGCCGAAGAACCGCATTATCCTGTCGGCCAAGGTTTCGGCGGTACAGGATTTGATCGCAGTCTATTCCATCCTCGCTACTCGTTCCGATTATGCCTTGCACCTCGGCCTGACCGAGGCCGGCATGGGCACCAAGGGCATCGTCGCCTCGAGCGCAGCCATGGGCGTCCTGCTGCAGCAGGGCATCGGCGACACCATCCGTATCTCGCTGACTCCGGAGCCCGGCGGCGACCGCACCCGCGAGGTGCAGGTGGCGCAAGAGCTGCTACAAACGATGGGTCTGCGCACCTTCGTGCCGCTGGTTGCCGCCTGCCCCGGCTGCGGCCGCACCACCTCCACCACGTTCCAAGAGCTCGCCGCAGACATCCAAAGCTTTATCCGCGACTCTATGCCGGCGTGGAAAACGCGCTACCCGGGCGTTGAGACCCTCAACGTCGCGGTGATGGGCTGCATCGTCAACGGGCCGGGCGAGAGCAAGCACGCCGACATCGGCATTTCGCTGCCCGGCACCGGCGAACAACCGACCGCGCCAGTCTTTATCGACGGCAAGAAAGCCGCGACGCTGCGCGGCGCGACGCTGACGACGGATTTCAAACAAATGGTCATTGAGTATATCGAGCGTCGCTTCGGCCACGGCGGCTCGCCAACCGTCTCTGCCAAGGCTCCACAACTCGACGAAGTCGCGGCGGTGAAATAGAGTTTCTACGGCTGCCAATCGTTAAGGGGGCTGCAAAGCCTGCAAGTCATGGGTCTGCCCTCTCGTAGTGCGACAGCGTCCGCCAAGCGCAAAGCCGCGGCCGATCCGGCGGACCGCTTCAAGGAGAGCCTCGATTCGATCGCCGTCGACACCGAACGCCTGCTGGATCAATTGCTGGCGGAAAAGCCTGCTACCGGCGAACTTGCGCGCCCCGCCCGGCTGTTAGAAGCCATGCGCTACGCCAGCCTCGGCGGCGGCAAGCGCGTGCGCCCTTTTCTCGTAGTCGAAAGTGCGCGCCTGTTTGGCGTGCCGCGCCGGCAGGCGCTTATGGTCGCCGCCGCGCTCGAATGCGTGCATTGCTATTCGCTGGTTCATGACGACCTGCCGGCGATGGACGACGATGCGCTGCGGCGGGGCCGGCCGACCGCTCACAAAGCCTTCGACGAAGCGACCGCCATTCTCGCCGGCGACGGCTTGTTGACCTTCGCCTTCGACGTGCTGTCGCGGCCGCAGACCCACGCTAACGCCGGTATCAGAATTGAGATCGTCGCTGCGCTCGCCCGCGCCGCCGGTCTTGGCGGCATGGCGGGTGGACAGATGCTCGATCTCGCGGCGGAAGGCCGCTTTGCCAACGGCAAAACGCGACCGCTCAATGTCGCCGGCGTCAAGACGTTGCAGGCCATGAAGACCGGCGCGCTGTTGAAGTTCGCTTGCGTCGCCGGCGCCATGCTGGGCGCGGCGCCGAAAAAGGCGCGGCTCGCGCTCGAGCGCTATGGCACCTCAGTCGGCGAAGCCTTCCAAGTCGCCGACGACTTGCTCGATATCGAGGGCGATGCAGCCACTGTCGGCAAGGCAACCGGAAAAGATGCTGCCGCCCATAAGGCGACCTTCGTCAGCCTGCTCGGCGTCGGTGGCGCGCGCAAGCGCCTTCATGCCCTGGTCGCCGACGCCGGAAAGGCGCTTGACCAGTTCGGCAAAGACGGCGCCATTCTGCAGGCCGCTGCGCATTTCATCGCCAATCGCCGGAGCTGAATCTCGAGCCCTATACTTGCGCCGGGCCGCATGCGATTGTCGCCGGTGCACAACGATGGACGATCATCTAGAGCGTCACCGTGACCAACCCGCCGCCGCCAGAACTTGAATTCCTAGAAACGCCGCGCAACGTCGTCCCGCGAAACCTCGCGCTGGGGCTCGAGCGCATTGGCTTCTTTCCGTTGTCGCACCGCCTGATTTCGATCGTCGTCTTCGTTGTCTTGTGCGCCTTGGCCGCGGTCGGTTTTACCCGCCTCAAAGTGGACGACTCGCTCAGCCAGCTGTTTCGTTCCGACACTGCGGAATTCAGGACCTACGAAGACGTCACCCGTCGCTTCCCGTCGACCGAATACGATGTTTTGGTGGTGATCGAAGGTCCGACACTGCTCGAGCGGTCGTCATTGGAAAAGCTGCGCGACCTCGTCATCGATGTGCAATTGATTGACGGCACGCGGGGCGTCATTTCGCTATTTTCGGCGCGACAGCCGCCGGAGAATGGGCAGATTCCAGCGCCTCTTTTCCCTGATCCGCTTCCGACCGGAGCGGACTACCAAGACCTTATCGCCAAGGTGAAAGCCAACGAGATCATCCGCGGCAAATTGTTGTCGCTCGACGGCCATCTGGCGTTGGTCGTGCTAGCGCTCGATCCGGCGGTCACGCAGAATAACTTGTCCAAGGTGATCGGCGAGGTGCGCCAGTCGCTTAACGAGCATCTTGCCGGCACCGGGTTGAGCGGCGAGCTCTCCGGCGTTCCGGTGATGCAGCTTGAGACGCGCACGGCAATCGAGCGCGACCGGCTTTACTACAACGCGCTCGGCTTTCTCGCCGGCTGCCTGATCGCGGCGCTGTTCTTCCGTCGCCTGGCGTTCATGATCATCGCTGCAGCCCCGCCCCTTGCCGCGATTCTGCTCGCGCTCGGCACGCTCGGCTGGCTCAATTTCAGTCTAAACATCTTCTTGAACGTGATGACGCCGCTGATCATGGTCATCAGTTTTTCCGACAGCATGCAACTCACCTTTGCGGCGCGCGACCGGCTGATTATGGGCGACGACAAGTTCACAGCTTTCCGCAACGCCCTGCTCATCGCCGGACCGGCTTGCGTCTTGACCCACGCGACCGCGGGGATTTCGTTCATCGCGCTGCAGTTCTCCTCATCTGACCTAGTCCGCACGTTCGGCGAAGCCGGGCTCATCGCCACGTTG
Organism: Pseudolabrys sp.; assembly: GCA_036273755.1. Taxonomy (GTDB): domain Bacteria; phylum Pseudomonadota; class Alphaproteobacteria; order Rhizobiales; family Xanthobacteraceae; genus Pseudolabrys. The sequence continues at coordinate 22,301 of DASUGZ010000146.1, read as the reverse complement.
ATCGCTCTGGTGGCGGTGATCATGCTGGTGCCGCTGCTCGGCGTCCTGTTGATTCGCAACGAAGCGGGCTTTGCCGCAAAGGTGCGCGGCATGGACAAGGCGCTCGATGTGCTGCGCCGTTTCTGCAGCTGGATTGCCGTACGAATGGTTAGCCATCCGGGGCTCTACACGCTGGCGGGCCTGCTCGTGGTCGTCGGACTTTCAATCGGCTACGCCCAGTTGCAGCCGCATTACCGGCTTGCCGACCAGGTGCCCGACCGCCAGCAGGCCGTGGCCGCCAGCCGCCGGCTCGACGTGAAACTCACGGGCGCCAATCCGATCGACGTGCTGATCGAATTCCCGCAGGGCAAGTCGCTCTACGATCCCGAGACACTCGCCGCCATCGATGACGTACATACCCTGCTGGAGCATCAGCAAGGGGTCGGCAACGTCTGGTCGGTCGATACACTGCAGCGTTGGCTGGCGGAGAAGATAGGCAAAACCGACGTCGCCACGCTCAAGCAGTATGTTGACATGCTGCCGCCCTATCTGACGCGGCGGTTTATCTCGGCCAAGCAGGATGCGGTTATCGTCAACGGCCGCGTCCCCGACGCCGACGCAAACAAGCTTTTGCCGATCGTCGATGAGCTCGATAAGAAGCTCGGCGCTCTCAAAACCAAATACCCCGGCTATACCATCGCGGTCACCGGTCTTTCGGTGATCGCCGCGCGCAACAGCGCCATCATGATCGACAAGCTTAGCGACGGGCTGACGATCGAGATTGTCTTTGTCGCCGCCTTCATCGGCCTCGCCTTCCGCTCGTTCATCGTGATGCTGACCAGCATCCTGCCCGGGTTGTTCCCGATCGTGCTCGCCGGCTTCCTGTTGTGGTTGAGCGGCTTGGGCCTGCAGTTTGCGAGCGTCATTGCGCTGACGGTCTCGTTCGGCCTCGGTCTCAGCGCAACCATTCACTTCCTCAACCGGCTGCAAATCGAGGACACCGAGCCGGACCCCGCGGTCGGCGTCGAGCGCGCGACGATCCTGGTCGGACCGCCGCTGATCCTGACCTCGGCGGTGCTGGCCTGCGGGCTGGCGATGACGGTATTCTCCAGCCTGCCGTCGCTCCGCCTGTTCGGCTGGCTGAGCGCCTTTGCGATGATCTCGGCGCTGATCGCCGACCTGCTCATCCTGAGGCCGACCGCGACCTTCCTCGCCAAGATCGCCCGCCATTTGTCGACGCGGCGATCGAGCCGCTCGCCGGCCGAGTAGCCGCAGGCTCGTGCGCTCGACTTAGCTACGCCGACGCAAGTTAATCGTCGCGCCCTTGATCCCGGCGCTTGGGTCTGGCGTTCTGATCAAAACCGATTGCCGGTTGCCGTGCGTGGTCAGGCTCAAATTGGCCGAGAATCCGGGACTGTCGGCCCGCACTTGGACGCGTTCGCCCTCGGCCGTGCCGGAGATTGTCCCGCCCGCTGCATGAGTGGACTCGCTCCACGTTCCGCTAACCGAACGGCCTGACAACACCGCAGTGGCAAACAAATCGAAATTGTAGCTGTCACTGGCGCAACGGATGTTGAGCTCAAGCTTGAGCTGATCAGCGGGCAGATCGTACGAGGCACGGCAGCGCAGCGGCTCGTGCGTGCCGTTCGAAAGATCGATCGTGCCAGACCCAGTCCATTGACCGACCAGGTGTCCGAATGCGCCGCTCCCGCGCTGCGCGTGAGCGGCGCTGGGACAGAAAATCATCAGCGCCAAGACAAAGCTTTGGGCCACATATCTCATTTTCCGCGGAGCATTCAGCATGATCGAACCCAAAAATGATGGTGTTGGTCTGTGCCCGGCGATCGCCGGCACGCGATAATCCCCCAGGCGCTCACCTCCGGCATGGGCCATCAGTACGAGCGCACCAAGATCATGTTTCCATCTCATCGCAACACAAGCAATAACGTCGTTAGAAAACGAACGGCCATTTCCGCCTATTTCGAAAGCGGCTTTACGTTGGGCCGCGCGGCACGCAAACCTCATGCACTGCAATGACGAACGGTATGTGACGGCCGCGCCGTTCGATATTCTCGTTTATTCTCAATGGCTTTCGCCGCCATTCAGCCTTTGCCGGATATCGATTGGACTGTCATTTGCGGCCCGTCGCCGGCACCGCGGTCCCCATGCTGTCTTACCCTTTCGCAGCCAACCTTGGGGCGGGCCCGGGTCGATGTGCTCAAATGAACGTACTAACTAAGCAACGACAAGTTGTCTCGTCACACGCGTAGGGTCAATATTGGCCGCGCCAACATCTGTTAAACACCGACGTTGATGCAGCGAAGCGCCAGACCGTGAGCCGGCTGCTCGCCAGGCACAATTTTATTTGAAACAGTTGCTCGGAGGCGCTGGCGCCGGCGAAAAAATAGCACCTTGCTGGCGCATAATCACAGCGTCTTCGGCAATGAGCGGCAGTTTCGCCGAACGACCGCCTTCCGATTTGTTGTCGAAGTCAATCTGGGAGAATTGAAATGCACGACCCGTTATATATTCACGCCAAAATTGATCATGTGTCTGTCTATATTCAGTTCATCGGGCGACAAGCCAAGCGCAAGCCCAACCAGCTGCGGCAAATGCAATACAGGAACATCAAGTTCTTGGCCGAGGTCGCTTTCAATCTCCTTCTGAAAGCTGTCAAGCACCGTGTGGCATAGCGGGCACGGCGTGACCATTGTCTTCGCACCGTTTTCTTTCGCGGACAGAATATGCTGGCCAGTCAGTTTTATTGCGATGCGCTCATCATGCGCCGCCGTATGGAAGCCGCAACATTCCGTACGGCCGCTGTAATCGATTGGCTCGCAACCGAGAAGAGTCGCGAGCCGTTCCAAGGCAGTGTTGTTCCGTGAATCTACAAATCCATAGCGCTCCGGTGGTCGGGTGATGTGGCAGCCGTAAAACGCCGCGACCGTCAGCCCGGCGAGCGGCTTCACGACCAGATCGCGCAGCGTGTCTTCGCCGATGTCCTCGTACAGCACCCAGAGGAAGTGGCTGATGCGTGTGCTCTTGCGGTATTCGAGGCCTTCCTCGCGCAGCCTTTCGTTGACCGCCTTGGCGACGTCGGCGTCGGCGCAAAACGCGGCGTGAGCGTCGAGTAGATTGAGCGTGCAAGTGTTGCAGATCGTCATCAGCGGTAGTCCCTTTCGCTCGGCGAGCGCCAGGATGCGCACATTGAGCGTGTAGAACTGGACCGGGTCGATGGCGCGCAATTCGCGCGCGCCGGTGCAGGTCGCCGATTCAAGCTGCGTTAGCTCGAGGCCGAGCTTTGCCGCCACGCGGTGTGTCGCTTCATTGAGCTCGGCGCAGGTGCTGCGCGCAGAGCAGCCTGGATAATAGGCAAATTTCATGACCGGCTTCCCTTGAGAATTCGCGCGGCCGCGCCAGCGGCTTGCGTCTTGTAGCCGAACAGCGTGCGCAGCGGATTGATCTTGCCGCGCATCAGCAAGCGCACGAGCCGCGGGAAGACCGCCAGCACTCTCAGGCCCTGGACACGCAGGATCAGTTCGCCCGGATCGATGCGCCCGCGCCGCTCCACCACCGCGCGGAAAGCGAGCGGATGGCGCGCCATTTGCGGCAAAAGCCGCGCCGTCTTCGCCTTCAGCGGTTCAATCACGCCGCTGACGATCGGGATATGCGCCGGGCAGACTTCCTCGCATTTGTAGCAAGACACGCAATTGAAGATGCCGGAGTGTGACAGCGCTCGCGCGACCTGGCGTTCGTCCTGCCGCGGATCGAGCGCGGTCTGCCCAAGCTGCACTAGTGGCGCAGGTCCGGCGAAATCAGTGAGCGCGCCGAGCCGGATCACCGGGCACGCCGAGTAGCACGACATGCAACTGATGCAGTCGAGCGCCTTGGAGGCGTGCTTAATCGCCTTGTGCTTCAACGGTTCCGGAAAACCCCGATAGGGCGCATCGCGCGTCAGCCACGGCTCAAACGAGGCAACCTTTTTCTCGTATGGCGTTCGGTCGACGACGAGATCCCGGATCACCGGCAGGTTGCGCAGCGGCTCGATAATCATATCCGGTTCGACCGCCTCCCAGCACGCCAGCACTTCGCGGCCGTTCATGCGCACCGCGCAGGTGCCGCACATCTTGGAGCCGCAGAACCAGCGGAAGGCGAGGTCCGGCGCATCCTTCAGCGCGATGGCATTGAGCGCGTCGAGAACGCGCATCGCCTTCGCGTAAGGGGTACGAAATTCCTGAAGACGGCCATCGTCGCTGCGGCGGACCTTGATCGTCACTGGCGCGCCAACCGCGATGCGGGCATTGCGCGCGCGTAGGCCGTCGGCATGGTCCTGCTGGCCGAGCCGCCGGGCGTCGAAAATGCGCGCCGCATCGCTCACCACGGCACCTCGAGATTGTTGGCACGAGCAAAATCCGGCCGGAAGAGAGGCAGGTCGTAGCCGCGCTTCGCAAAGCGGTAGCCGTTGTCGGCCTTGTGCAGGAGGTTTGCCGTCAACCAGTTTTCATTGTCGGTCTCTGGAAAATCGCGGCGCATGAACGGGCCGCGGCTTTCTTCGCGCTGCAACGACGAGAGCACCACGAGCTCCGCCGCCTCGATCATGTTGACGCTATCGATGGCGTCGAGCCAGTCGTAGTTGGCCGCGCGAACCGAGGTCTTGGCGCGTACGCGGGACAGGCGCTCGCGCCGCAGCTTCGTGAAATCTTCCAGTGCGTCGTTCAGGCTTCTTGCGTCCTTCTCGACGCCGGCTTTGTCCCACATGATCGCGCGGATGGTTTCCTTCAGCTCGCCAGGTGAAGAAGCGTCCTCACGCTCATCACCGCCGATCAGGAGCTGTTCGAGCCGCACACGCTCCTGCTCGATCTGCTGCTCGGGCAGCTTCGGTTCGGAGAGATGCGCGAGATTGTCCGCGACGCTGTTTGCCACGACCTTGCCGTCATAGGTGACGAGCGCGATGAGCCCGTTGCAGTGGCCGCCGACGCCGCCGGCAACGTAGAGCCCCGGCACCGAGGATGCCATCGTTGTGGTATCGACGTCGATGCCGCCTTGCCGGTAATGCGCCGTCACTGCCGTCTCAATCAGCGACTTGGGAAAATCCATCCCGAGCTGCTGATAGACCTTGGCGTACGTCGTGTAGGCCTCAACCTCCCCCGGCGCGCAATGATCGAAGCCGGCGAAATAGCCGCCGGTGTAGCGCGCCTTGCCGGCGCGCACCTGCTTCGCCAGCGCCTTGAGCTGCACCGTATAAGGCCCGAACGCGAGCGGATCGTCCTTCTGCTGATCGAAGAACTCCTTGCCGTCGGAGTTGACCATGCGCGCGGATTTTTCCGAGCCGAGCATCGGGTTCGGATAGATCTGCATGCGCTGCCAGGTCGGCGGATAGGCGACGTCGTTGGTATGCCACCACTGCATCTCGAGGTTGACCATGCTGGCGCCGGCGCGCCACGCCATCGCGATACCGTCCGCAGACATCTCGCGCGTGCCGGTCGAGCGCGCGTGCAGGCGGTCGGAATAGCCGGTGGCGAGAATGGTCGCCTGCGCCAGCACCACGACGTATTCGCCGGTCAGAATCTCCAGCCCGAACACGCCGGCGACAGATCCATCCGGGTTGCGCAGCAGCGACGTGACGACCGTTTCCTCGATGCGCTCGATGCCGGCCTTGATGATCTGCTTACGCCGCACGTCCATGAACGGCACGCCGGAATTACCCTGCACGTTGGCGGCGATGCTGCGGATTTTTCCGGGGCTAGTGACGACGTTGCCCTCGTCGTCGCGGCGGAAGTAGAGCCCTGCCTCTTCGAGCTCCGGATAATAAACACTGGCGATCCATTCGCCGCAGCGCTTGGCCCAATGCTGATCGATTAGAAACTGGTTGTGATACTTGATGAGAAACTCGGCGGTGTTGCGCGCGTTCTCTTCGGAGTTGCCGAGCGTGCGGCCGGACAGAACGAGATTGCCGGCGAACAGCGACGCACCGCTTTTGCCGACGAGGCCCTTGCAAACGATGATGGTCTTGATGCCCTTGCGGTGCAGGTTGAGCGCGGCATAGCACCCGGCTGCGCCGCCACCGACGATGACCACCTGCGTTCGTAAAATCCGCATACAGAACTAGTGTAGGACGGCCCGGAATGAGTGGGCACGGTGCGGTCCGGCACTCTCCATGTCATTGATATCCTGACATTAAATAAACCACGGGGCGGCTAGGCTGGCCATCGAGTTTTTTGCACCACACTGTGTCTGTTTGCTGCAAAAAATCGTAGTCTTTCGAAGCAACGAGTGCGTGTTGCGTACGGAGATGCCGATGGGTTCCGGGCCGGTGAAATGGGATGACCTAAGGGTGTTTCTCGAAGTCGCCCGCCAGGGGAGCGTGCATGCCGCAGCGAAGCGCCTACGCCTGGACCATTCGACCGTCTGTCGCCGCGTCGGCAAGCTGGAATCGATTCTCGCGGTTAAGCTGCTCAACCGTACGCGCAAAGGCGTCAGCGTGCGCGCGGATGCACATGAGCTGCTTCGGCATATTGAGAACATGGACGTACACGCCAATGCGCTGGCGGACGCAATCGTGCGCGGTAGCGCGGACGCGAGCCGGCTTGTCCGTGTCGCGACCATGGAAGGGCTTGCCAGTCAATACGTCGCGAAACGGCTGTCCGCGCTGGCGCAGTTCGACGCGAGCGTCAGGCTCGAACTTGTGAGCATTCCGCAAACAGTCGACCTATCGCGCAAGGAAGCCGACGTCTTCCTCAGTTTCTTTAATCCGCGGACGCCCGGCCTTACCAGCAAGCGTACCGCGTCAGTGGCGATGCATCTTTACGCCGCGCCGGCGTACCTACGCCGCCGCGGCAAACCGCAGACCCTCGCCGAGCTCGCCAACCACGATTTTGTCGGCTACATCGATGAACTGCTGGCGATCGACGCGGTGCGTTGGCTCGACGAACTCGTGCCACATCCGCGCATGGTATTCCACAGCAACAGTATCCTCGCCCAATGCAATGCGGCGGTCGGTGGATTGGGCATTGTCATGCTGCCGACCTTCGTCGCCCACGGCGTCGCCGGATTGCAGCGGTTGTTTGAGGACACATCGGTGCAGCGCGACGTGTGGCTATCGGTACGCACAGAACAGGGTCACCTGCCCCGCATCAAGGCCGTGACACGGTTTCTCACCCACATTTTCGAGCACGATCGCGCGTTCCTGCTTGGGCAGCCTGCCCTGCTCGATCACGCGGCGGAATAGCGCTCACGCCTCCACGCCGAGATGGCGGTGCATCAGGTCAGGATCCTGGCGCAGCGTGTCCGGGGTACCGTCGAACACCACATGGCCATTGTTGAGCACGTAGCAGCGGTGTGCGAGGCCGAGTGCCGCTTCAACGTTCTGCTCGACGATGACAATGGTCTGGCCCGCTTCCGCGATCTGGCGGCAGACGCCGATGAGGTCCTGCACGATGAGCGGCGCGAGGCCCTCGAAAGGCTCATCGAGCAGGATCATCTTCGGCTCGCGCACCAGCGCGCGGCCGATCGCCAACATCTGCTGCTCGCCTCCGGACAATTCGCGGCCGCGGTTACGCTTGCGTTCGGCGAGACGCGGGAACATCGCGTAGGCGCGGTCGAGCGGCCACGGCTTTTCGGCCGTCAGCGTCGCCAGCACCAGATTTTCCTCGACGGTCAAGCTGCCGATGATGCGCCGCTCCTCCGGCACCAGTTGCAGGCCACGGAGCGCGATCTCGTAGGGCGGCAACGACGCAATCTCTTCGCCGGCAAATCGGATGGTGCCGGATTTCGGCGCCAGCACACCCATAACGGTGTTGAGCGTCGTGCTCTTGCCGGCGCCGTTACGGCCGAGCAAAGCAACAACCTCGTGCTGTTCGACGCGCAAAGAAACGTCGAACAGCGCGTGCGCCTCGCCGTAGTAGGTATTGATCTTGTCGACCTCGAGCAGGCTCATTTCTTCACCGGATTGCCGAGATAGGCGGCGCGCACTTCAGGATTAGCCTTGATCGCCTCGGGCGTGCCGTCGGCGATCTTGCGGCCGTTGAATAGCACGGTGATGCGGTCGGCGAGACCGAATATCACGTCCATATCGTGCTCGACGATGACGATGGTGACACCAGCGGCGATGCGCTTGAGCAGACGGATGGTATCCTGCCGTTCCGATGGACTCATTCCGGCCGTCGGCTCGTCAAGCAGGAGCGTGCTCGGCCGCGTCGCCAGCGCGAGGCCGATTTCGAGGCGGCGCTTCTCGCCGTAGGCAAGTTCGCGCGCCGGCGCGTGTGCCCGCTCCGACAGGTTCACGGCGGCGAGCGTCTCGGCGATCAGCTTGTTCAGGTCATCGGAGTCGGCGACGTCGCGCAGCATCGAGGGATTGAATTTCCCGTAGGTACGCGCGATCGCCGGAATGCGGACGTTGTCCCATACCGTGAGGCTCGGGAAGAGCTGGTTGATCTGGAAGCTTTTGACGAGGCCGCGTTGGCAGATCGCTGTGCTGCCCGCGGTAGTGATGCGCTCGTCGCGGAAGAACATCTCGCCACTGGTCGGCGGAATGGTGCCGGCGAGCATGTTGAAAAAGGTGGTCTTGCCTGCACCATTTGGCCCGATCAGCGCGCGAATCTCACCTTCGACCACCTCGAAGGAAACTTTGTCGACCGCAGTCAGGCCGCCGTAACGTTTGGTCAAATCTTTGGCTTCGAGGATGACCTTGCCGGTGAGTGGCGCGCGTGCGCGCGGTGTGTTGTCGGCAACGACGGCGGCGACGGCGGGCACCGCCGGTACGGCCGTTTCCTTGCCGGTAAGACGCTCCCACAACAGCACGATGCCGCCGCAGATGCCGCGGCGGAACAGCGTGACAATGAACACGAAAATGATGCCCAGCACCATCTTCCAGATCGGCCCAACGATGGGAAGCTGCTGCAAGGCCGTGCGCAAGTAGATCCAAATCAACGCGCCGACGGTTGGGCCGACCAGCGTTCCGGCGCCGCCCATGATGGTTTGCACAACGAGCTGGCCGGACGTCTCGAGATAGAAGCCGTCTGGCGGCATATAACCCTGAAATAGGCCGAACAGGCTGCCCGCCACGCCCGCGTAGGCCGCCGCGATGACGAAAGCGGCGAGCTTGTATTTCTGGATGTCGTGGCCGAGCGTGCGCGCGCGTTCGCCGTTCTCGCGGATAGACAGCAGTACGGCGCCGAAGGATGAGTTGACGATGCGGCGCGCGAGCCAGAAGCCGATCAGGAACAGGATGGCGATGACCCAATACATTCCTTCCGGCGTGTGCAACTCGACGAACCAGTCGCCGATGCCGATATGCGTCGCCGGCACGCCCGACAGGCCGTTCTCGCCGCCGGTGAATTTCTTCAGCGGCGAAATGTCGAGAAAGTAGAACATCTCGCCGAAGGCAAGCGTCAGCATCGCGAAATAGATGCCAGAGCGGCGCAGCGACAGCACGCCAATGATCACGCCGAGAATCGCAGCGAATACCGTACCGATGAAAAGCGCGACGACGGCGTTGTCGGTGACGCCCGAGATCAGCAGGTAGGCAGTCATGAATCCGCCAGAGCCGAAGAACGCTGCCTGGCCGAACGACAACAGCCCCGTGAAGCCGAACAGGATGTCGAAGCCGAGCCCAAAAATACCCCAGATCAGAATGCGGTCGGCCATATCGGCGGTGCCACCGATTAGCGCGAACACGGTCGGGAAAATCAGCAGGGCGACGACAGTAGCCGCTTCCGGCAGCCAGCGGCCCAACGGCCCGCGCGCCGACAGTTTCTCGATGATCATTGGCGGCCCTGTACGCCGAACAGGCCCTGCGGCCGCAGGATCAGCACGATGGCCATCGCGGCAAAGAGCATCACCTCGGAGTAGGCGGGCTGCACCATTGCGGTGAGACTGATGATCTCACCCGCGATCAGGCCGCCGACGAGCGCGCCCCAGAACGATCCGACCCCGCCGATGACGATGACGACGAATGATTGCACCAGCACGAGCGCGCCCATGTCGGGCACGACCGTCACGATCGGCGCATTGATTACGCCGGCAAAGCCCGCCGCCATGCTGCCGAGGCCGAACACGACCAGGAACGTGCGGGTGACGTTGATGCCGAGGATGTTGACCATCAGTTGGTCTTCGATGCCGGCGCGCACGATCAACCCGAGGCGCGTCCGGTAGAGCACGACATAGAGCACGACCAGCGTTGCCGCGACGATGCCGAGCACCTCGATGCGGTAGGTCGGATAATAAAGAAAGCCGAGATTGACGGCGCCGCCGCCCCAACTTGGTACCGGCAGGCGTTGGGAAATTCCGCCGAACCAGCCGCGCACCGCCTCGACCAGGATGATACCGAGACCGAAGGTCGCGAGGATCTGATCCTCAGGCGGCCTTCGGTAATAGTAACGGATCAAGCCGCGCTCGACGATCGCACCGACGAGAACCAGCATGGCCGAACCCGCCACGACGGCGGCCACGAACGATTGCGTGTAGGTGAAAGCCACGTAACCGGCGTAGGCGCCGACCATGTAGAAGGCGCCGTGGGCGAAATTGATCACCCCCAGCGCCCCGAAAATGATCGTGAGCCCCATTGCGACGAGCACCAGCAGGGCGCCGAGCGTCAGCCCGTTGAACAACTGCGCCCACAGCAGGGACCAGTTCATCGCGTCGCTCTCCGGTATCGCGCCGGCGACTGCTCAATACGACGGCAGCTTGCACCCGACCGAGTCGCAAGGCGGCACGACATCCGGCCCCGGCGTCAAGCCAACGACCTTATAGATGTCTTCCGGATTGCGCAGTTCGCTCGGCTTCTTGCCAACGACGACCGGGACGGCGCGGACCTGCTGGTGATCGCACGCGCGATAGAAGACCTCGCCGAGCGGCATCTTGAGCTTGTGCTCGGCTTCCAGCGCCTTGATGACCGAGATTGGATTGAAGGTCTTGGCGCGCTCGACCGCATCCGCCCAGACCAGCATCTGCGTGTAGGCGATATGCGCCGTCCAGCGCGGCTTATATTTATACTTGGCTTCGAATGTGTCGACGAAGATCTTCGCTTCGGGATTGGTTTCGGCGAGCGTCCACCAGAAGTCGAGCGTGCCGTACACACCCTGCATGATTTCCGCGCCGACTTCCTTGCCCTGAAACGAGGACAGATTCGGCACGATCATCTTCATCTTGTCGAGCACGCCGAACTGCTTCGCCTGCTTCGTCGAGGCGACCGAATCATTGCCGAAGGCCACGTTGACGAAAACATCGGCACCGCTATTGGCAATGTTCAGCAGGAACGAGCTGTAGTCGGCGGTGCCAACCGGACAGAGCTGCTGGCCGACCGTTTTCCAGCCGAGCTGTTCCTCGGTAAATTTCGAGGTCGAGTCGAACACAGAATGACCGTAGGCGTAGTCGGGAACGAGATAGATTGCCTTGCGGTTCTTGCCGAGCTCCTTGCCGACCACGGGCGCGAGCGCCTTCGCCGCCATGTATGCGCTCGGCTGCGAACGGAATGCGTAGCGCTGGCAATCCTTGCCGGTCGTTTCGTTGGCGCCGCTGGCGCCGACCATGTTGAGCACGCGATAGCGCTGCGCGACTTTCTCGAGAGCGATCGCGGTCGCGCTGCTCGAGCAGCCCGTGATCATGATCGCCTTGTTGTTCGTGATGAAGTTGCTAGCGGCCTGAACCGCCGGCCCGGGTTGCGTCTGCGTGTCGGCAACCTTGTACTCGATCTTCTTGCCGAGCACGCCCTTGCCGGAAAGCGTCGAGACCTTGCTGACGAGACCGCCGCCGCCGTTGAGGTGGCCGATCGCGAGTTCGTAGCCTTTTTGCAGGTCACCGCCCTCGGCCGAATAGGGGCCGGTCAGGGGACAGGTGAGCCCGACGAATACGCTGTCGCCCTGCACACCGGCCGGATAGTTACCGATAGTTTCCTCGGCAAAGCTCGATCTAATGTTCACGAGCGGAAATGCGCTGGCAGCCGCTGCATGCTTCAGCAGGGCTCGCCGACTCAAACCTTTACGATGTTCCTTGCTCATCGAATTCCTCCCTAGATTGTTGTTCATTCGGTCCACATTGGGGCCCGTAAAGGCTGGACCTTTGGCGTTAAAGTACCAATTGCAGAAGGCTAAGATCAATGCTTGGCGAGCCCCTACGGAGTGCCAAATTCGCAGCAGGTGGTGCGGTAATGTCCATGATTCAAAAGGAGTTTCGGGGGTGACCACAAAGAGGTTCGTCGAGTTCTTCGGCGACCGTATCTCTTGTTTCTCTGCCGAAGACCGTGCGATGCCGGGACTTCACCGTCTTTCTCGCCGGAGCCTTCGCACCGCAGCGCTAAGTGTATTGAACCCTCACACGTCTCGATGCTGCATCACGTCACATTGTATTCTGCAGCAGTAATAGAAGTCCCCCAACCACCGCAATGTTAGCGAGAAAGCCGTTCTGCATACCGGCTCGCTTCATCGGATCGTCCATATCCCAGAATCGCAAGAGCAAGAGCGTGGCGACGACCGTGAAGGCAATGAGACACAGCACCCCGATCGCCGGATGCCAGTTGAGCAGCACGAGCGCGCAGCCGACGGCTTCCAGAGCTATGCCTGCCCAAAAGGTTTGCCGGGGCATCGGCGCCTTGAAGAACGTAAGCCGTTTCACATGATCCTCTACATGGTGCGCTGACAGATTTCTGACGCCGACGATCACGAAAAACGCGAGAATCAGAAGCTTCCCGGCGGAATCGATCCAGGACGCATCGTTCGGATAAAGGCCGTGCATTGCTTTCTCCCCAGCTCGCTATGCATAGACAAATGGTAGATTGATGTCGCGCTCGCACCAGTGGCCTTACGCTACCTTGCCAGGCTGAACGGCGGGCTTTGCCGCCCAATAATCCGGCGACGACTTAGTCTGCTTGAGCTTCTGGTCGTCCTCGTAGCCAGGCGCCATCGAAGCGTCGGTCCCCGCCAACACTTGATGATGATCAATATTCAAGAGCCGCAGCCAGCTTTGCTGCCCAAGCGTCAAACCGATCATGCAACCGAGTTCGACAAGCTCGGGCTCGCTGAAGTTCTTATGTAGTCGATCCCAGAACGCATCGTCAGTATTCAAGTGCCAGGTGATCGCTTCGGCGTAGGCAAGCGCTGCTTTCTGGCGTTCACTGTATTTGGTCGATTTTTCGAAATTCAACAGATCCAACACATGGTCTTCGACCAGCGCACCGCTGACGGTCGACTTCACCGAGCGCTGGTTGCCGCAGAATTCGCATTGCACCGAGCGCGATACATAGAGCCGGCACAGTTCTTTGATCGAATGGTCGAGCACGCCATTGCGGAAGATGTTGTTCCAGGAATCGGCGAAGAACCAGAACGCTGCCGGCACATGCGCGCGCACAGCGGAGCTTTCCGGCCGCGGGGTACCTTCGCGCGCGCAGCGTTCCATTTCCGCGCGCATTTTGGCGTCCATGTTGTCGAGGGGGACGTAGCTGATCCGTTGTTTTGTCATGAGAACTCCTGTGAATCTTCTTGCGTGTTGGCTACTCGGCCGCCTGTACGGTCACTTTCGTATTCGAGGGCCGTCCGGAATCTTGCGCCTTGGCGTAGTCCGCCGTGGCCTGGTATTCGGTCTTGGTTGCTTTGGCTTCGATGCCGCAAACCTTGCGAGCGAACGAGGCAAAGGGACCCGCGCCCGTGAACTCAGCCCGCTTCATCGTTAGAGACAGCAACGTCTGCAACGGCGTGCCGTTGAAGTTCTCGAACATGAACAGCCGAGAGCCCCAATCGGTGAGATAAAGATCGCGGATCACACGCGCGATCTTGATGCGATCATAAGGCTCGCCGGTTGCGCCCTTGTTGAGCTTCTCGAGCCACGGCCGCATCGCCGGATTCTGCCACTGCGCTTCGGTCGGGAACATGATGGCGCTGCGACCACAGAGATCGATCAGTTCATCGACCATCGGCCCGAGATTTTGTAGAAAGTAGACGCGCCCCCAGTTGAACAATTGAATGTCCGGCTTGAATAACCCACCGGGCGTGAAGAAGCCTTGATCTTCAGACGCGAGGACGTGGGCATAGGTCGTTTGCTGAAACGCGATGATTTTGGCAAGCCGCGCTTGCACCGCCTCGATCTTGGCCGTGCCGAGATGCTCACACATCAGAATGGCGAGGCCGGCCAGCAACTCCGCACGCACCGCTTGGCGCACCAGCGCGTAGTAGTGACCCCAATCAAACACGCGCTGCGGATAGAGTTTGGCGTGGTCTGGATTGCCGATGTGGAACACGTATTTCCACGGGATCAGCACGTTGTCGAAAATCACCGTGGCGTCGAGCTCGTCACCTTGCGATGCGAGCGGATGCTCGGTCGGGTCCGTCTCGACCAGACTCTCACGGCAAACAATGGTGATGCCCTTCAAATTCGCCGGACAGACGCCATAGATGATCTGGTCACCCTTGGCGCCAGGACGGAAGAACACGCCAAGATGAAGGAAATCGCCAAAGGCCGATGCGGTGCCGATCGCCTTCACGCCGTTGACGAGAATGCCATCATCGTTGGTCGAGAGGATGCGCAGCGCCGGTGAATTGGCATGGGCGTTGGGATCAGAGCGATCGGCCTGCGGATCGACAAAATGCGGCGCGACAACAAGATCGTTGTCCATTGCATATTGCCAGAAGTTGCGGATGTTGTCCGCAAGCCCGCGCCCCTCGGCACCGATCGAGGCCTTCTCCCATGGTTCCGGGTCATCGATGTAGGTGACCAGCATGTAATTCTGCGAGTCGGGCGTGCGCGGGCACGACGCCGCGACGAAATGCTTCATGATAAATTCGAGGTATTTGCGCTTCTTGACGAGCTGTTCCTTGCTGCGGTGCTGGTACCAGCACATCGAGCGCCGTACACCATTTTCGTCGACGAAGGTCAGGATATCCTGCAGGTCCTCGCGATGGTGCAGGTCAAAGAACTCGGCGGTGCGTTGGGCGTAGTCGCGCGTCAGCGGATGGGTAGCGACGTTGTCAACCCGCGTGTTCCCGACCCAAACATTGCGCCCGTCGTCTAGAGACTTGAGGTAATGCTCACCCGTTCGTAGCATTGCAGTCCCCTTGGTTATTCACGCAAAACCGTTGCCGTCTCGCCAGTGGTCACAAGAGGCGAACCGTTCCGTAGGCACGCCGCTGATAGATCAGCGGATCACCCCCCTCGGAAGACTCCGCGGTCGCCATCACCTGGGCAATGAAAATGGTGTGCGTTCCCATGTCGCGTACGTCGGCGACTTTGCAATCGAGCGCCACCAGCGCCTTTTTGCAATGCGGTGCGCCGGTCGCCAAAACTCCCCAATCGGTCATTGCAAATCGTTCATGCATCGGAATGCCGCCGATCCCGGCGAATGCTTGCGACAAGCCTCTTTGCTCGACCTGCAAGCAATTGACGCAGAGCACGCCATTCGCCTTGATCACCGCATTAGCGGCGCTTTTGCTATGCACGCAAACGAGCAACATCGGCGGCTCATCGCTAACGGCGCAGACAGCAGAACAGGTCAGTCCGGCGCGGCCGGACGGGCCGTCGGTTGCAATGACTGAGACTGGCGTTGCCAATTTCGAAAGCGCGTCACGAAATTCGCTTGAGGAAACGCCGCCGGAAGCGCCGACCATATCGGCCGCATTGCATGTCGGTAGCGGCTTTGCAGCGAGTGGCATGACGTGCGGCATTGCAGCATTCCCACTACAAGCGGGCCGGCCCATTGAGCCGAAAAGCCTAACGCGTCGGCTAGCCTACGGTGGAGGACGCATCTATACTATCACCTAATGGATATAAATTACATTCCTGATAGTTATTCGGGAGAGCTCGATCTGCAGCATTTGCGGGCGCTCGACGTGTTGTTGCGCGAGCATAGTCTGACGCGCGCCGCAAAGGTTCTTGATGTCTCGCAGCCAGCTCTGAGCAAAACTCTGGCGAGGCTACGCCGCTACTTCGACGACCCTCTGTTCGTGCGCGTATCGCACAACATGGAGCCGACACCTAAGGCATTGTCATTGGCCCGGCCAATCGGCGAAATTTTACGCCACATGAGAGCGCTACGCGGTGAACAGGCTGTATTTGATCCACGAATATCAAGCCGGACGTTCCAGTTTTGTGTCGTCGATGCCGGCGTCATCAAATTGTTGCCGCCGTTAGTCAACCGGATGATGGTCGAGGCGCCGCACGTGCGGTTAAGAGTGATGCAGCTCGACGGGGAGCACCTCGAATCATGGCTCGAATCGGGCACGGTCGATTTTGCCATGGGCTCGTTTCCCGGGCTGACAAAGGGAATCCGTCGTCAATTTCTTTGGACGGAAGAATATGTCAGTGTTGTCAACCGCGGTCATCCGCGACTGTCGCGCACTCCATCACTGCGGGAATTCACCAAGGAGCGTCATGTGCTGGTATCAACTCTTGGTACGGGGCACGCTCACAAGCTCGCAGAAAAGGCTGTTGAGACAGCAATTCCGGAAGAGAGCATAATTTGTCGCGTTCCGATCTTCATCGCGGCGGCCGTTATTGCGAAACACACTGACGCTATTGCGACACTTCCAATGTCTATTGCGACTGTGCTCGCGGATGACCTCAGTCTGGAAATCATTAAGCCGCCGATTAAGTTGCCGAAGATTGAAATATTTCAGTATTGGCACAATCGTTTCCACCGTGAGTCCGGCCATAAATGGATCCGGTCGATGTTCGCGAGTTTGTTCCACGTGCCGAGCGCGCGATCGCGTATCTGACAGAGCGACCGGCCAGTCTTATCCTCTGCGCCGCGGCCTGCGAGCCTAAACATGTTCCGCCTCGGGTCATCAGGTGACATTGAAGCGCGGCGTCGCGACGTCTTTTCTGCCCCTAAGAACGGACATCAGACCGCGCTAACGGACTGTCTGCTAAGGGCCATAAGCCGACATATGCACCGCAGCAATGCAGCCGTTCATCGACCGGATCGAACGCGGCTTCGACTTTCTTGGCTACCATTTCAATCCGGCCGGGCTGAGCGTGGCCAAGCAGACCGAAGGGCGCGCCGCCAACTAGCGGCGCCTTCCGGGCTGCGGCTGAAAGCCGGTGGGCCAGCAAGCCATCTCGGCGCCATCAGCCGCGATGATTACGAACGCCGCTACGGCGCCTTTCTGGGCTTTCTCAAGCGTGCGGTCCCAGAACTTGTCGGAATGGCGGAAAGGGCTTCTTCTAAGTGGCTGATTTTATTGGTGGGCGCACCAGGGCTCGAACCTGGGACCCGCTGATTAAGAGTCAGCTGCTCGATTATTTCCGATAATGACAATTATCGGAGCCAATCCAATTCTACGAGATATCGCTGTCCGATTATTTTCGGCCACGTTTGCGTAGCCGGACGCCCGTCCCGCCGCCGTTCTCATCGATGAATTCGACGCCCGCCATCTCCAAGGCGCTCCGAAGCTTAACACGGGCATCGTCAGACACCCGGACCCCAAGGTCGACCTCAACTCGTTTAACCGTCGGCAGGGAAAGCCCCGCCCGCCTTGCCAACTCCGTTTGAGACCATCCAATCAACCCGCGGGCAGCACGTAGCTGCCCGGCCGTAATAATCAATATTTCTCTTGATCCTTTTTGGATCATACAATATGATCCCTTTTGGATCATTTTGGGGTCCGCCAATGTTTCACAAGCCAACGGGAGCGTGCAATGGGTATGGATAGGTTAAATGCAACAAGCGAACAGCTAAATTTTGCCGCCACCACCTACCGCGTTATCTGCGACCGCATCCGAGCGCAGGACCCCCAGATCGACGAGCAGACTTTGGCCGACACCGTCGAGGGGCTGACCGACGTCCATGAGATATTAGCGGCCATTGTCCGGGCAGCGCTGGCTGATGAGGCCATGGCGACAGGCCTTAAATGCCGGATTGGCGATATGCAGGACAGATTGGGGCGGCTGCAGGATCGGGCTTCCAAACGGCGTCAGATCGTCAAAGATACGATGGTCGAGCTCGATCTGAAGAAGATAGCGGCGGCTGACTTTACAGCCTCGGTACGACCCGGGATGCCCGCATTGGTCGTGCTCAATGAGGATGCCGTGCCCAAGACCTATTGGGAGCCGGGCGAGCCCAGACTGCGCCGGCAGATACTGGCTCACGACCTTAAAGGTGGCGCCGAGATTGAGGGGGCTACGCTGTCCAATCCCGAACCGGTCTTAAGCGTGAGGACACGGTGATGGCCTTCTCAGCAAAACAGGTGAAAGCGCTCAACCGTAACCCCGATCATCGCTTCATCAGGACCAGGGAGGCCAACGGCAAGGAACTGACCTATCTCCAAGGTTGGTACGCCATCTCGGAAGCCAACCGCATCTTCGGTTTTGATGGCTGGAGCCGGGAGACTACAGAATCCAAGTGCGTCCTCGCCCGCGAGAACAAGGGCACTTATCTTGCCGTCTACATCGCCAAGGTCCGGCTCACCATCCAGGCCCATGGCGCCACCATCATCCGGGAAGGCCACGGCACGGGAGAAGGCCGCGGCACGTCCCCCGGCGAAGTCCACGACATTGCCCTGAAAGCTGCCGAGACGGATGCCACAAAAAGAGCACTCGCCACCTTCGGCAAACCCTTTGGCCTTGAGCTCTACCGGGGCGGCAAGGCCATGCCGCAGCAGAAGACGCCGTCATCCTCCTCCTCTTATCCCTCAGCGGGCGTCGACACCCGCGTGGGCTTCCACCCCGACGACACCACGCCGATCCCGCGACCGTCACACTATTACGGTCGCCGCAATCAAAACCCGATTGCTCAACACTTCCGCGATGAACGGCGCCAGGCCGAACGAGACATCTCGACCTCGCAGCCATCTGCCCCGCCGCTCGCACCTGAGGCGAAGCCAGACCTTCCTCCTGGCCGCATCGATAAAAGCGTTCTCACGATTGCTGAACCCAAGCGGTTGCGCGACAAAGCCCATCTCGGGTTTGTCGCCTCACAACCATGCCTCGTCTGCGGACGGCAACCCAGCGATCCGCATCATCTTCGCTTTGCGCAACCGCGCGCACTTGGCCTCAAAGTCAGTGACGAGTTCACCGTACCCCTCTGCCGCGGCCATCATCGGGAGCTGCACAACGCCGGCAACGAACAGGCATGGTGGCAGAAACTCAAGATCGAACCGCTCGAGATTGCCAAGAACCTCTGGGAGCAGACGCATCCGCAATCGGCAACAGTCGATAATCCCGGAAAATTATGATGTCGCAGCAAAGAGACAAATCTGTGCCCGAGGCTTTTCATTTTAGGTGCGATCGCTACCCCGGGCCCGAAAATGCAAGGGCCGCTTGCGCTGGTTCGGTGACTGCGGCAAGCGTTCCAGCGCGGAGCGTTGACAAATTATCAGCCCCAAGGCTCATGCGCAGGCCATGCGCCCTGCCCTCGCCCTCGCCTGCCTTGCGATCAGCGCCCCGGCTCTCGCCATTACCGGCCAAGCGCCGCCGGCGCAGGGCTATGCGGCGCGCGCCATCGTCATGATCGTCGATCCGCGCGGCGACCTGTGCACCGGCACGGCGCTCGCGCCCGATTTGGTGCTCACCGCGGGCCATTGCGTGGCGGCGCGGCGCGACTACCAGGTGAAGATTTTCCAGAGCGGGGCGACCATCGCCGTGCGCGGCATCGCGCTGCATCCGAGCTTCAATGCTGCCGCCTACGCGGCAAGCCGCGCCACCGCCGACGTGGCGCTGATCAAGCTCGCCAAGCCGCTCGCCGAACTGGTGCAGCCGGCAACACTTGCCGCGCCGCGTCGCGTCGCAGTGGGTGAAGAACTCACCGTCGCCGGTTTCGGCGTCACCGCCGCGCGCACCGACCACGGCCTCGGCGCGCCGCGCATGGCGACGCTCATCGTCACCGGCCAGCCGGGATCGCTCCAGATCCGTCTGTTCGATGTCGCCACGCGCAACCTGCGCGCCGGCCTCGGCGCCTGCACCGGCGACAGCGGCGGGCCCGCCTTCGAGCCCGCAAGCGAAGCCGTGATCGGCGTGATCAGTTGGACCACCGCGCCGCGCGACGAGGAAGGCTGCGGCGGCCTCACCGGCGTGACGCCGCTATTGCTCTACCGCCAATGGATCGTCGACACCGCGAAGAGGTTCAATTCGCCGCTGGCGCCTTAGCGCGGTGGTGGCGGCGACGGCTTTTTCTTCGGCGCCAGCGGATTGGACCGCTGCAATTTCGGCCCGAGCCCGGCCGGCTTCTGACCGCCCGGATTACGGTTCGGCTGCTGCGGGCCGAAGCGGTTGCGCTGCTGGAAGCCGCCCGGCCGCAGGTTATTCTGCCGCCGGAAATTCGGGCCGCGCAATTGCCGCCGCTGAACGGTAAGCCGTCGGCCGATCGCGTGCGAGGCGAACAGCCGCCGCACCACGCCGCGGTCGCGCGCCGCCTCCTGCGCGGATATCGCAAACGGCACGGCGGACAATCGGCCGCCAAGCCCGGCGCGCAGCGCGAAAGCGCTCGAACCTTGCGTCAATGCGCCGAGCCTTGCGCCCTGCCGGTTGAACACCTCGATCTGCCCGACGCGTCCGTCGGAGTCCGCATAAAGCTTGATCTTCGGTTCGGCGCCCCCCGCGGCGCTCGACGGCACATCGACCACGCCGGTGGTGCCGCGAATGCCAAGCGTCGCCGTGGGCGTCGTGATCTTCATGTCGCCGGTCTTGGCCACAGCGCTGGCGATAAAGGCGACGGTGCCGCGCACCACATTGAATACGGCGAAATTGCCGCTGGCGCCTTCCTGGTAGACGAATTCGTCGATCTTGATGCGCGCGTTCGCGGTCAGGCTGAAAGTGGTCTCGTCGTCGAACGTGACGCCAAGCGCCGAATTGGCGCCGGTCGTCAGCACGTCGCCTTTATAGATGCCGTCATTGACTTGCAACGCGGCAGGCGGCCCGCCGGCACGCGTCACCGTGGCGCTGCCTTGCACCGTCGCGACCTGGCCGATCCGGGTGTCGGCGGCTTGGTTCGGGTCGGGGTCCGGTTGCGCGGGTGCGCCTTGACCTTGCGCGCGCGCCGGCAACGCCGCCAGCGCCAAGCCACCAATTAGACCGACAAATAACGCGCCAAATTCACGCCGCTGCACGGGACACCTTGTGGGGATTACACTGCTGACGATGGTGAATTATAGCAGTCTGCGCGCGGCAAATCCCCCTCGAGCGCACGCATCATGCCGGAATGCGTGACCACCGCATCGAGCGGAACGCCGGCTTTGGTCTCAAGCTCTGTATGGGTATCGATGTCCACTGAAGTTCGCCTATTGAATGGAAGTTTATGAACCCCCTCCACAGCCGTTCCCGGCCATGGCAGTCTTGCCGCCAACGAAAGCGGCGGGAGGAAACAATGAAGAAACTATGGGTTGCGGCGGCGCTTGCGGCGCTCGCCGGCATGAACTGTGCTCAAGCACAGGATTATCCGACGCGCACAGTGACCATCATCGTGCCGTTCGCCGCCGGCGGTCCCGCCGACATCATGGGCCGCATCGCGGCCGACATCCTGTCGCGTCATCTTGGCCAGTCATTCGTGGTCGAGAATGTTGCAGGGGCCGGCGGTACGGTCGGCGCAATGCGCGCCGCGCGCGCCAACCCCGACGGGTACACACTGATTGCCGGACACATGGGCACCAATGCGCTGGCGCCGGTGTTCTATCCGAACCTCGGCTACGATCCGGAAAAAGACTTCGAGCCGGTCAATCTGACGGCCACGCAGCCTGAGTTGCTCACGGTTCGCAACGAGATCCCCGCCAGCAACCTGAAAGAATTCGTCGCCTACGCCAAGGCGAACCAGAGCAAGCTCAACATGGGCCATGCCGGTGTCGGCTCGGTGTCGTACATCGGCTGCCTCCTGCTCAACTCGGCGATCGGCATCAAACCGACGCTGGTGCCCTTCACCGGCACGGCCCCGGTGATGAATGCGATTCTCGCCGGCAACGTCGACTACGATTGCGACCCGGTGCTCGGGCCCCTGCAGCATGTGCGCAAGGGCACGGTCAAGGCGCTGGCGATCGCCGCCAAGAAGCGCAGCCCGCTGTTGCCGGACGTACCGACCTCCTACGAGCAGGGCTTCCCGCAGTTCGACTGCGCGCCCTTCTACGGAATCTTCGCGCCGAAAGGCACGCCGAAAGCGGTCATCGACAAGCTTGCCGCCGCCCTGAGCAAGGGCCTCGACGAGCCGGCCGTGCAGAAGCGCCTGGGCGACCTCGGCGCTGCGATCGCGGAACCGGACCAACGCGGGCCGAAGGCGCTCGCCGCGCTGGTGCACGCCGAAATTGCGCGGCTGACGCCGATCCTGAAAGCGGCGGCGGCGAAATAGGTTCAGGCCCGCTGAAACGGGCTTGAATCGGCAGCGCCCCTGCTCCAGTTCCAAGATTACCGCGCGACGACAG
>DASUGZ010000145.1:0-33068 GCA_036273755.1 Pseudolabrys sp. | reverse complement strand
TTCTTCAGCACTTCCTCGGCGCAGGCCAACATGCGCTCGTGTTCATCTTTCGATTTGTCCGGCGTGGTGATGGAAACCAATTCGACCTTGGTGAACTGGTGTTGGCGGATCATGCCGCGGGTGTCCTTGCCGGCGGCGCCCGCCTCGGCGCGGAAGCACGGCGTGCAGGCGGTCAGCCGCATCGGCAGTTGCGCTTCCTCGACTATTGACTCGCGCACGAGATTAGTCAGCGGGACTTCGGCGGTGGGAATGAGCCAGCGGCGCGACGCCTTTAAAGCTACCTTCTCCAGATCCAAAATGTCGTCTCTCGATGCGGACTCTGTCTTATCAAGCATATCGAGGACTTCAAAAACAAATTGACGGATGTCCGGTGTGCTTCCCGCGAAAAACTGATCGTCTTCAAATTTCGGCAGCTGCGCTGTACCGAACATCACATCGTCGCGCACCAGCAAAGGCGGGCTCACTTCCGTGTAGCCGTGCTTCTCGCTGGTGTGAGTATCAAGAAACAATTGCCCGAGCGCGCGTTCGAGGCGTGCAAGGCCCTTCTGCAAGACGACAAAGCGCGCGCCGGATAATTTCGCCGCCAGTTCGAAATCCATCTGGCCGAGCGCTTCGCCCAGTTCGAAATGCTGCTTAGGCTTGAATGAATAATTCCGCTTCTTGCCAACCGCATGACGCCCGACATTGCCGCCGGCGTCGGCGCCGACCGGCACGTCGTCGGCCGGCGCGTTGGGGATCTGCGCCAGTTCCTTGTCGAGATCGGCACCAAGTTTCTTCTGTTCGTCATCCAGCGCCGGCAGCGAGGTCTTCAGTTCGGTCACTTCCGCCATCAGCGCCGTGGCGCGGAATTCGTCCTTGGCCTTTTTCGCCTCGCCGATTTCCTTCGACGCCGCGTTGCGTCGCGCCTGCGCCTGCTCGAATTTGGTGATCGCCGCCCGCCGCTTCTCGTCGAGCGCCAAAAGCTTAGCCGACTGCGGCTCCAGCCCGCGCCGCTTCAGCCCGCCGTCGAAGGCGTCGGGGTTCTCGCGAATCCATTTGATGTCGTACATGGCGGCGCTTTTAGCCTGTCATGACGGGGTTTGTCATGACTCTATCCGCCCTCATCCTGAGGAGGCGCGTAGCGCCGTCACCGCAAGTCGGCCATGGCCGACTTGCGCAATTTAAATCCGATCTCGGGTAAACCCGAGATCGGTGGATGGGGCGGCCTCGTCCTTCGAGACGCGCTCCTAGCGGAGCGCTCCTCAGGATGAGGCCGAGAGAGGACGGAGTCCCTACTCGGCCGGCTTGGCGTTGGCCGCTTCGGCGGCCTTGGCGGCCTCCGCGGCGGCCTTCCGCTCGACGATGCGCACCGACCAGATCGAGCCCTCGAACAAGACCATCAGAGGCACGGCGAGCGACATCTGGCTCAAGACATCCGGCGGGGTGAGCACCGCGGCGACGATGAAAGCGCCGACGATGAAATAGCGCCGCTTGGCCTTGAGCTGGTCCGACGTAATCACGCCGATGCGGCCGAGCAGCGTCAGGATTACCGGCAATTGGAACGCCACGCCGAAGGCGAGCACCAGCGTCATCATCAGAGACAGGTATTCGCCGACCTTGGGCATCAGCGAGATGGCGGCGTCTTTGGCGTCGCCCGGCTGCTGCATGTGCAGCGAGAAGCGCACCAACATCGGGAAGACCAGGAAATAGACCACCAGCGCGCCGAGCGCGAAGAAGATCGGCGTCGCCACCAGATACGGCAGGAATGCCTTGCGCTCGTGTCGGTAAAGCCCGGGCGCGACGAACATGTAGATTTGCGACGCCACTACCGGGAACGACAGGAAGGCGGCGCCGAACATCGCCAGCTTCAATTGCGTGATGAAATATTCGAGTAGCGCGGTGTAGATGAACTTGGAATTCTCCGGCCCGGCGACCCAGACGAACGGCCAGACCAGCACGTTGTAGATGTCCTTGGCGAACACGAAGCACAGCGCGAACATCAGGCCGAAGGCGAGCACCGCCTTGATCAGGCGCGAGCGCAATTCGATCAGGTGATCGAGCAAGGGCGCCTTGCTCGCCTCGATCTCGTCTTCGTCTTTTTCAGTGCTCACGCGCCGCTCCCGGCTTGCTTCGCCGGTTCTTTGACCGATTCTTGGGCCGGCGGTTCGGCGGCGGCATCCTCATGGGCGATGGCGACAGGCTGCTCGGGCGGCGGCAGTTCGGCTTGCGGCAGTGGCGGCGCATCGGGCACGGCGGCGCCTTCGGTCGCAGTTGCCGCCGCCGGCTCAGCCGGCGCGTCGAGCGCCGGCGTATCGGCGAAGGCGTGCTCGACGTCTTTCTGCACGTCGCCGATCGGATCGATCTGGCCGAGTTCGCTCACCGAGGTCGAGATGTCGTCGGCGTGCTTCTTCAGGTCGGCAAACTCGGCCTCGCGCAGCGCTTCGTTGAACTGGCTCTGGAATTCGTTGGCCATGCGGCGGACCTTGCCCATCCACTGGCCGAGCGTGCGCAGGACGGTCGGCAATTCCTTCGGCCCGATCGCGATCAGCGCGACGATGCCGATGACCAGGACCTCGCCCCAGTTGAGACCGAACATGGAAAGATCAACTCCCAGCGCATGATCCCGAAACGTGGGCACCGGTTTCGGACAAGATCATGCGCAATCAAAAAGCAACGGCCGCCCGCGCGTCACTTCGCCGCCGCTGCTAAGTGTCGTTTTACGAGTGCGCGCCCTCGGCGCGGCGCTCGGCATCGGTCTTGGCCGTCGCGCTCGACGCTTCGATGCTCTTGGCCGGCTCGGTCTTGGCCTGCGCGGTGTCGTCCTCCGACATGCCCTTCTTGAACGCCTTGATGCCCTGGGCGAAGTCGCCCATCAGGTTGGACAGTTTGCCGCGGCCGCCGAACAGAAGCATCACCACGACGATGACGATCATCCAGTGCCAGATACTTAAGGAACCCATTTAACCCTCCGCGGCGAAGACTTTCGTGACGTCGTCCGTGTCCCGCCTGTGATTTGATCTCAAACTAGGCTCCGCAGAGGGCAAAAACAAGGACTTACGGCCGTTGTAATGTGGCCGCAATGCGCCGGCGGCGGCGATATTCCGGTGGGTTCCCAGCGGCTTACGCCGCAGGCCCCGATCTCTTGCTTGTCGCGGCCAAGGTTAACCGGCGCATCCTGAGACGCGCCGGCCGTCTCAATTCTAAAACTTGAAAACGATGGCGCCGCGCGCCGTGCTCGCGTTCTGCAGCATGGCCGAATAGTCGTGCAGGACAGCCCCGTTCCCGCTGTAGATGTCATAGAGAAACTCTGCGCGGCCGATGATCATACTGGTGAAGCCGTATTCGATGCCGCCGCCGATCGATCCGCCGGTATAAATCGATGATGTTCTTTCCCCGGTTTCACCATCGGTGAAGACGAAGCGTGTCACCGCAAGGCCGCCGGCAACATAGAACAGCCACGGTCCCTGGCCAGGCGCATAACCGAGCCGTCCACGGAGATGGCCGGTCCAATCAAGGTCGTATTGATTTGGAGCAAAGACCACGGCGAAACCGGTTCCGTGCGCGTTCGACCAGCCGAAGTCGCCTTCGAGGCCAAGGACGATTTCGCCCATTTGGTAATTGTAGCCGGCCAACGCACCACCGACGAACCCGTTGGTGCGGGCGTTCGACTCGACCACGACACCGGTATCCGTGACTTGCGTGCTGCTCCACAGATAGCCGGCATGCGCGCCGACATAGAAGCCGCCCCAATTGTAGGGTGCACCGGTCTTGGCAACCGGGGCTTTGGTCGGCATGTCCGCCGCCAAGGCGGCGTGGACAAGACCAATCGTCAAAACAGCCGCAATGCATGCAATGCACAAACGACGCATCGGTATGCCCCCTGAGAAGCCCCAACAACGATCCATCGATAGCATATCAGAACGCGCGAAAGGCGATACACCGCGCCTTTCCACACCCGGTCGCCAAGGCGACCTCAGGTTTCGCGCGTCGGCGGCACCAACCCCAGGTCGAGATCGCCCGGTTCGAGCGGGTCCTCGTCCTCGCGCAGCGCGCCGTCATCGGACGGTATCGGCACAGCGAAGCCCGTCGGCAGATTGCCTTCCAGCAGACCGGCGCCTTTGAGCTCTTCGAGGCCGGGCAGATCGCCCACCTCCTCCAGCCCGAAATGGGTCAGGAACTGTTCGGTCGTGCCGTAAGTGATCGGGCGGCCAGGCGCCTTGCGCCGCCCGCGCGGGCGGATCCAGCCGGTACGCAGCAGGACCTCGAGGGTGCCGGCGGCCGCCACCACGCCGCGGATTTCCTCGATCTCGGCGCGCGTAACGGGCTGATGGTAGGCGATGATGGCGAGCGTCTCGATCGCGGCGCGCGACAGCTTGCGCGTTTCCACCGTCTCCTTGGTCAAGAGCCAAGACAGATCGTCGGCGGTGCGGAACATCCACTTCTTGCCGACCTTCACCAGATTGACGCCGCGCGTTGCGTATTCCGCCTTGAGCGCGGCCAACACGTCTTTCACGTTGACCTCGTTGGGCAGCCGGCGCGCCAGGGTCGCCTCGTCGATCGGCGCCCCGGCGGCGAACAGCAGGGCTTCCAGCAGCCGCAGTTCTTCCGGCCGCGCTGCCTGCGCCGCCGGCCGTTCCGCCGCCGCGTCGTTGTTTTGCACAATCACGAGCTTCTTAGCGGCACTCGGCATCGCGTCCGTTTCCTTATGTGTTTTCTTGCGCGTCATAGGCCAAAGCACTTCCACTCATGCCGACCCGCTTACGCATGTAGATCGGTGCGAACGACTCTTTCTGGTGAATCTCGGCGACCCCTTCGCGCACCAGCTCGAGCGCGGATGCGAATGAGGACGCCATCACGGTCGCCGCCAGCGCCGGCTCGACCACGTAGGAAATCAGGAACGCGTCGATCCGCGACCAGTCGCTCGACGTGCCAATGAGCCGCTCGAGCGCGGCGCGCGCTTCGGCGAGCGACCACACCGTGCGCTTCTTGAAACGCACGCGCGACAGCGCGCTCTTTGCCCGTTGCGTCGCGTAAGCGCTGAGCAGATCGTACAGCGTCGCCGTCCATTCCGATTGCTTGACCTCTTCGATCGGCTCCGGCGCGCCGCGCGCGAACACGTCGCGATTGAGTTGCGGGCGCCCCATGAGCCGCGTCGCCACGTCGCGGAACGCCTCGAGCCGGCGCAGGCGATGCGCCAAGGCGAGCGCCATTTCCTCCGCGGTCGGCCCCTCGCCGGGCGCAGATTCCGGCAACAGCAGGCGCGATTTGAGGTAGGCGAGCCAGGCCGCCATAACCAGATAATCGGCGGCGAGTTCGAGGCGCAATTGGCGCGCCGCCTCGATGAAATTGAGATACTGATCGGCGAGCGCCAGGATCGAGATTTTTGCGAGATCGACTTTCTGCGTGCGCGCCAGAGCAAGCAGGAGATCGAGCGGGCCTTCGAAACCCTCCACATCGACGATCATCGCCGGCTCGGTGGTGCCGCGGTCGGCTTCCAGCGTGGTGTCGAAATCGTCAGGCGTCATGATCCGGTCTTCCGTTGCCCCGATGACTGCTCGCCCGCCACCATCTGCATGAACATCGCGCGCGCGGCATCGACGTCGAATTCCTCCGGCGCCCGGCGTTGCGCCAGCGCGGCCTCGGCCCGTTGCTCCGCCTCGCCTGCGAGCGGCGGCGCCTCGGCCGCGACCTGGGTCATCTCGGCCAGGTCGCCATTGCAGTGGAGCACGACGTCGCAGCCGGCGGCAAATGCGGCACGGCTGCGCTCCGCGATCGTGCCCGACAGCGCCTTCATCGAGACGTCGTCGCTCATCAGCAGCCCTCGAAAGCCAATAAACCCGCGAATCACTTCGCGCACCATTGTGACCGAAGTGGTGGCTGGCGCATCGGGGTCGATGGCGGAAAACACAACATGTGCGGTCATGCCGAGCGGCAGGCCGGCGAGCGGCCGGAAAGCGGCAAAATCGGTCGCTTCCAGGGTGGCGCGGTCGGTATCGACCACCGGCAGCTTGAGGTGGCTGTCGGCGGTGGCCCGTCCGTGGCCGGGCAGATGTTTGACCACCGGCAGCACGCCGCCGGCGAGCAACCCATCAGCGATGGCGCCGGCAATGGCGGCGACTTTGTTGGGCGTGGAACCGTAGGCACGGTCACCGATGACCGGGTCGGCACCGGGCGCGAGGATGTCCGCGACGGGAAGACAGTCAATATCCAGGCCGAGGACATTGAGATCGTTGCCGATTAAGCGCCCGGCCAAGCGGCACGTCGCCAAAGCACCGGTCGGATCGCGGTCGTAAAGTGCGCCATACACCGCGCCGGCTGGATAGGCCGCCCAATGCGGCGGTCCCAAGCGCTGGACTCGCCCACCCTCCTGATCGACCAAAATCGGCGCATGCCAGCCAACAATATCTCTGAATGAATTAGCTAACTCAATAACTTGTATAGGCGTCTTCACGTTCCTCTTAAAGATGATCAAACCCCATGGCTGAGCCTCGCGCAAAAACGCACGCTCACTGGCGGTGATCGTGCGACCGCTCAAACCGGCGATGAAAGCCCGCGCCATGATCGGCGGGGATTAGCCCGCACTCACCGTAACTGCAAGCAAGCGCGCGCTAATTTCGCTGGATAAGGCAGGAACCGCCGGCCGCTTTGAGGCCGTTGCACAATTCGGTCGCCTCGTTGGCATTGGCGAAGGGGCCGACCATGGCCCGGTAGTAGGTGCCCTTGGCGCCGAGCTCGACCTTGTGGATGAGGGGCTGCCGGTTGCCCAGGATGTTCGGATATTTGGCTTGCAAGCCGCGGAACGCCGCCTGCGCATCCGCTTCGCTGCGCTGGGACGAAACCTGCACGGCATAACCGCCGGCGGCGTGGGCCGCTGGCGGCGCGGGCGCCGGAGCAGGCGCAGCGGGAGCAACCGCCGCCGTGCGGGTCGCCCGTGTGGCCGGCGCGTCCGGGTTCAGCGAAAGCGGTGCATTGCCGCGAGCCGGAGCCGCCCCTTGTGCCGGTGCGGCGGTCCGCGCCTCGACGGCCCGTGGTGGCGGCGCGGCAGCGGCGGCCGGCGGCGGCGCCGTCCTGGCGGGTGCCGGCGGCGGAGCGGCGGCAACCGGCGCCTGTTGGCCGTTGCCCATCTGATCCGGATGGATGACGATGGTATGGACTTTCTTCGGCTCGGTGGACAAGACGGCAGTGCCGGGCGGCGGCGCCAATGCCGGATTGGTCTTGATGTCGGCCGTCCTCACCTCGACGGGTTTCTCCTCGCGCGATACCAACTTCTCGCCCTCGGCTTGGTCGCCGATACGATCGGTTATCAACTTGCTGGGCGTTTTGCTCGCGCCCGCCGGCACGACTTTGATGGGCGCGGTATCGGCTTTGATGACCGGCGGCGGCACAGCCGACCGCGAACCGCCGAACACCGCGCGATAGCCGAAGGCGCCGGCCGTTCCGAGCACCGCCAGAGCCAACACCGCGGCGACCGCGATGACGCCGATGCGACGTTTCGGCTGCGGCGGTTCTTCATAGTACCCCGCATCGTCGGGCGCGTGCTCGGCTTGCCCCAGATGGTAGGCGTCCGTTCCGAAACCGGGAGGCCCGCCGGGCGGCGGAAAGGCGCCGGGGGCAATGGTGTTCGCTTGGCGTGCCGCGCTCGGCGGTGGCGCGTAAGCCGGCGGCGGCTGCAATGGCGCGGGACGCAGCTGCGGCGCCGACGGTGCGTCGAAATAATCGGAGGACCCGAAACTCGGCGGCGGCGGCGCGGCCGATGCCGGCGCCGGACGCCGCGCGTTCTCGCGGCCGAATTCGGCAAACGGATCAGTCTGTCCGATCAGGCGGGCAAGTTCGGCGAGCGGATCTGAGCCAGTCGCGGATACGCCAGCGGTGCCGCGCGCGGGCGCAGCCGAAGGCCGATAGGTTCGCTGAATTTGGTCGTCTGCCATTCGGTCCCCGATTGTCCCCTCGTCCGCTGGCTCGATCCGCCGGACGGCATGCGCCTCGCCCGGTCGCCAATCTATCGCATTTCCTCGGGCGCTTCGACCCCAAGCAGCGCCAAACCCGATGCGAGCACGGTTACGATGCCTTGCACCAGAGCAAGCCGCGCCGCGGTGATTTCTGGATCATTCTGCATAATGAAGCGTAAATGAGGCAAGTCCTTCCCGCGCGTCCATTGCGCGTGAAATTCACTCGCTAATTCATAGAGATAAAATGCAACCCGGTGCGGCTCATGGGCCTGCGCCGCGGCTTCGACGAGGCGCGGATAAAGTGCGAGGCGCTTGAGGATCGAAAGTTCCCCGGAATCCGTCAGCCGGTCGAGCGCCGCGCCCTTGAGCCATTGCACGCGCGCATCCGCGGATTGGGGCAGTTCCGGCACCTCGCCAAGCGCATTGCGGAACACCGATTGCCCGCGGGCGTGGCCATATTGCACGTAGAAGACCGGATTCTCGCGGGTCGCCTCGATGACCTTGGCGAGGTCGAAATCGAGCACGGCGTCGTTCTTGCGGTAAAGCATGTCGAAGCGCACGGCATCTTTGCCGACTTCGTCGACCACTTCGCGCAGCGTGACAAAGTCGCCCGAGCGTTTCGACATTTTCACCGGCTCGCCGGCGCGCAAGAGACGCACAAGTTGCACCAGTTTCACGTCGAGTTCGGCTTTGCCGCCGCTGACAGCTTTGACCGCAGCCTGCATGCGCTTGATGTAGCCGCCATGATCGGCGCCCCAGACGTCGATCATCTTGCGGAAGCCGCGATCAGATTTTGATTTGTGATAGGCGATGTCGGAGGCGAAATACGTATAGCTGCCGTCCGATTTCTTCAGCGGCCGGTCGACGTCATCGCCGAAGGCGGTCGACTTGAACAAAGTCTGCTCGCGGTCTTCCCAGTCTTCGACATTGCCGCCCTTTGGCGGCGGCAAGCGGCCTTCGTAGACCTCGCCATTCTTGCGCAGCGCTGCGATGGCGGCGGTGACCTCGTCCTTGCCGCCTTCGATCAGCGAGCGTTCGGAAAAGAACACGTCCTGGCGAACATTGAGCGCGCCGAGATCGTCGCGGATCAAGTCCATCATCATGGTGATCGCTTTGGCGCGCACGACAGGCAGCCAATCGGCTTCCTTCATCGTGGTAAGCTTCGCGCCATGCTCGGCAGCGAGCGCTCCCCCCACCGGCTTGAGATAATCGCCGGGATAAAGCCCTTCCGGGACCGCGCCGATGTCTTCGCCGAGCGCCTCGCGGTAACGCAAGAA
This sequence comes from Pseudolabrys sp., assembly GCA_036273755.1. Taxonomy (GTDB): domain Bacteria; phylum Pseudomonadota; class Alphaproteobacteria; order Rhizobiales; family Xanthobacteraceae; genus Pseudolabrys. The sequence goes on along the minus strand of DASUGZ010000145.1, from coordinate 23,863 downwards.
CGCCGAACGCGCCAGCACGTCGACCTGCGCGCCGGCATCGTTGATGTAATATTCGCGCGTTACATCGAAGCCGGTAAAGGCGAGCAGATTGGCAAGCGCGTCGCCGAACACCGCGCCGCGGCCGTGGCCGACATGCATCGGCCCGGTCGGATTGGCCGACACATATTCGACGTTGACCTTCTCGCCTTTGCCGATGTCGCTGCGGCCGTATTCCTTGCCCGCAGCCAACACCGCGCGCAGCTCCTCGCCCCAGACTTGCGATTTGAGAGTGAGATTGATGAAGCCCGGCCCGGCGACATCGGCCTTGGTGACCAGATCGTCGGCGCGCAGGCCCTCCGCGATTTTCTCTGCCAGTTCGCGCGGATTTTTTCCAGCGTCCTTGGCGAGCACCATGGCGGCGTTGGTCGCCATGTCGCCGTGCGTCGGGTCGCGCGGCGGTTCGACCACGATGCGGGAAAGATCGGCGTTCGCCCCGACCAGCGGCGCCGTCGCCGCGCGCACGCGGGCGAGCATCGCGGCGAAAAGGTGCTGGGGCGCGTTGGCGGGCATTGTGGCCGTGCGGGTAATGGAATTCCGGAGGGGAGTCAAAAACTCATTGCGGAACGCGGCGCTAGACTACCGTCGCGCCGCTGTCGACGGAAATGACCTGGCCGGTGGTAATAGCGGATTCATCCGACGCCAGATAAAGCGCCATGTCGGCGATGTGGCCCGGCAGGCCGAGACCGAGCAAATTGCTGGCCGCGAGCTTGGAAATATCCTTGGAGCCTTCCATCAGCTTCGTAACGCGCTCCGACAGCACGACGCCGGGTGCGATGGCATTCACCCGGATCTTGTGCGCGGCATATTCGACCGCCATCGAGCGTGTCAACGCCGCGATCGCGCCTTTGGCGGCGGTGTAGCAGTCGCGGCCTGGCAGAGCCTTAAGAGCGACGATCGACGACATGTTGATGATCGAGCCGCCGCCCGCTTTGATCAGATACGGAATGCCGAGTTTCGAGCACAGGAAGGTGCCGAACAGATCGAGCTTGATGGCGCGCCAGAACTCTTCTTCCGGCGCCTCGGTGACCGGGCCGTCGGCCGGCGTCGCGCCGCCGGCATTGTTGTGCAGGATATCGAGTTTGCCGAAGCGGCGGATCGTCTCGGCGAAAGCCGCCTCGACGTTGGCGCGGTCGGAGACGTCGCATCGAATGAAATGCGCATCGCCGCCAGTGTTGCCGACGCGCGCGCGAACTGACTGCGCGGCCGCCGCGCCGGACGCCTGATCGATCTCGGCAATGACGACCTTGGCGCCCTCTGCGGCAAAACGTTCGGCGGTGGCGCGACCGATGCCGGCGCCCCCGCCCGTGATGAACGCCACTTTGCCGGCCAATCGCGCCATGATGGCGGCAGCATAGGAGCCGCCCCGCCTGGCGCGCAAGCCGCGTCCGGGCGGGGCGATTGCATCAGTTGCGCACTAGCTCACGGGCACGGGTGGCGGCGTCCGTCGAAGCCGAGATAGGTGCCGCTTTGCGGATCGTAAGAATGATAGCGCTGCGCGCAGTACGCGACATCACCGCCGCCGGCGGGAGCCGGCGCGCCGTACACAACCGGCGGCCCTTCATAGCCGTAGTCATAGTACGGACCACCATAGTAAGGCCCGCCATAGAAACCGAACCCGAAACGCGGCCCGCCACCATAAAAGCCGTGATGGTGGTGGTGATGGAAGCGGGCGAGTTCGAACCGCGCAGGCTGTTGCACGCGAGCGGCTTCATCCGCCTGCAACGCGGCAACGGCGTTCGGCACCGGTTGCAACAGATCGGCATAAGACTGCGCGGTTGGCTGCGTGACGCGGGCCGCCGGCACGGCTTGCGCGGGATTGAACGTCAGCATGGCGGCCGCGCCGCCGAGCAAGACCGCGGTAAGTTTGGTCATGTCATTCTCCTCCACATCGGTGATCGATCGCATCGGATCGCCCTCGGGAAATCGAACGCGCCATAATCGGCAATCGTTCCGCGACGCGGCGGGAACCCGTAATGTCGCTTGTCGCCGGCGCTGCCGCCCGATAATTTGGCAGTTACCGGCGGCCGCATTTCGGCCTGTTTCGTTGGGCTTGGGGACCAACCGATGCGTTCGATCGCAACAGCCGCGTTTGGCGGCTCGCTGTTGCTGGCGCTTTCGCTGCAGCCGAGCCTAGCGGCGTCGCCGGCCCCGCCCGCCTTCACCTGGCAGGGATTTTATGTCGGCGCCGACGTCGGTTACGGGCTTGGCAGCGCCAAGGCCAGCACGTCGGCGTTCGGCAGCCCGCTTGATACCGATTTCATCGGCGGGCGCGGTTTCATCGGCGGCATCCTTGGCGGCTACAATTATATGGTCATGCCGCGCACGCTCGTCGGCATCGAGGCGGACGCAAACTGGTCCACCATCGCGCATACCGACGAGGTGCAAGACAATCCCGGCAACAACTACGATTTCAAGACGTCGCAGAAGCAGGCTTATTCGGTGCGCGCCCGCTTCGGCTATCTGCTGGCGCCGGAGACGCTGTTCTACGGCACCGCCGGCTGGTCCTGGTCTCAATTTGAGTTCACCGCGAGCGTGACCGGTTTTGGCACCGACTCCGACACGCTATGGCTCAACGGTCCGCAAGTCGGCGCCGGCGTCGAAACGATGCTTGCGCCCGGCTGGATGGCACGGCTCGAATATCTGCACACATTTTATAACGGGGGTACGTTCAACAGTTCGGTCCTCCTCGCCGGATTCGGCTCGGGTGTCGACGTCAGGCCGTCGATCGGCGTCGGCCGGCTCGCCCTGATCTACAACTTCGCGCCCGGCACGCCGTCGCCTGGGCAGGCAGCGACGGCGCGGCCATCGTGGAACGGCGTCTATGTGGGTGCCGCACTCGGTGCCGGCGTCGCCAATGCCAAGATCGAGTTCACCGGCACTTCGCCCAATTCCATCGACGGCATCGGCATTCCCGGCGTGCTGCCGACGGCGCTCATCGGTTACGACTGGCGCGTGGCCCCGCGCTGGGTCGTCGGTGTCGAGGGCGAAGTGGCGCCGGGCATTTCCACGGCGGACTTCGCCGTCGACTGGACCGCGGCGGTGCGCGGCCGCGGCGGCTATCTGCTGACGCCGGCGACCCTCGTCTATGGCAGCGTCGGCTGGATCACCACCGGCATTCGCACCACGTCGATTATCAGCGACCTTGTCACGGTCCCAAGCCAGCGCGTCAACGCCATCGGCTTCGGCGGCGGCGTGGAGACCGCGATCAACGATCACTGGCTGGCGCGCTTCGACTATCAATACGCCGTCGCCGCGCCGGTGCATGGCATCTCCGTCGATGTCACCGGCTTCACCACCGGCATGGTCGATGCCCGCGCCCAGTTCCATATTGCGAAGCTTGGCCTGGTTTATCTGCTCGACGGCACCGCGCCTCTACCTTAGCTCAGGCGTCGTCTCGAAATATTCGGCGTGCTCGACGTCTTCCATCACCCGCGTCGGTGCGCGCCGTGCGCCGCCGCCATTGCCGCCCGATAAGCGAAAACCAGCGCCGGTCCGAGCGTCGTTCCCGGCCCGGGATAGCTGCCCGCCATCACCGAGGCCATGTCGTTGCCGCAGGCATAGAGGCCGGGAATGGGCTGGCCGTCGCCCCGGAGCACGCGCGCATCGGCGTCGGTTTCGAGACCAGCGCTTACCGCGATATCGGCCGGCCAGACGGCGAGCGCGTAGAACGGCGGCTTCTCGATCGGGCCGATGCACGGGTTCGGCCGGTGCGACGCATCGCCGTTGAAGCGGTTGAGTTCCGTCTCGCCTTTGCCGAGGTCGGTATCGACGCCGGTTTCGGCGAACGTATTGTGGCGCGCGACGGTTTTCTCGAGTTGCGCTCCGTCGACGCCGATCTTTGCCGCGAGGCCGGGGAGCGAAGCGGCACGCGAAAGATAGCCGTTGCCTTCGAACTTTCCGGGATCGCGATGGCCGGGCGGCACGATGCCGAGGCCGTAGCGGCGAATGAAAGCGGCGTCGCAGATGAGCCACGCCGGGATTGCCGGCTCGGGGCTGTCGTACATCGCCAACACAAAATCGTGGTATGAGCACGCCTCGTTGACGAAGCGCCGCCCCGCCGCATTCACCGCGATCAGACCAGGCTTGGCGCGATCGAGAATAATGTGCGGATAAAGACCCTTGCTGCCGTCGCCACGTGGTGTGAGCGAGGCCGGCGTCCACAGGCCGCTGTCGCGGCCAGGCGGCGTCAACGCGGCGCCGATGCGTTCGCCGAGGGTGACACCGTCGCCGCTGTTGCCGGCAAAGCTCATCGAGTGCGCGGCCACCGGCTGTGCCATAAGCATGTCGCGAAAGCGCTTGTTGTGTGCGAAGCCGCCGGTGGCCAAGACGACGCCTTTGCGCGCGCGCACGATCACCTCGCGGCCATCGACACGCAGCCGCGCGCCGGTGACGCCATCGCGGCTGCCGATGAGATCGACAATCTCCGTCTCGAACAAAATCGGCACGCCACGCCGCCGCAGGCTGTAAAACAAGCGAGCGACGAGCGCATTGCCCATCATCAGCCGTGTCCCGCGCGGGTAGCGCAGACGGTCGAGCAGATAGCGGCCGATCAGTTTCGCGCTGTGCACGAAGTTAGCGAGCGAACGATAGCGCCCGACCAGCGGCGCGATATCGGCCTTGCCGATCATCATGCCGCCGAGCAGCATGAATTCCGGGATCGGCGGGCGCACGCGGCGAAAGTCACCGCCCAAAAGCCGACCATCGAACGGCACCGGAATGATGGCCCGCCCCTCGACCGCCGCGCCGGGCAGGTTGCTGCGGTAATCGGGATGCCTGCCGCAGGGCAGAAACTGTACGTCGGTGCGCGCGCAGTAGTAGTCGATCGCCGCAGGGCCGGTTTGCAAAAACGCGTTGCGTAGTTCGCGCCGCGTTCCCTCGCCCACCAGCGCACTGAGGTAAGCGTCGGCCCGTTCCGGCGTGTCGTCAAAGCCGGCAGCGCGGCTCTGACTGTTGCCGGGAATCCAGAGCGTGCCGGCGGAGGTCGCGCCCGTGCCGCCGACCTGATCCGATTTTTCGCAGAGCAAGACGTCGAGACCCTCAAGCGATGCGACCAGCGCCGCCGCCATGCCGGCTGGGCCGGCGCCGGCGACCAGGAGATCGACCTCGCGTTCGGCGTCCATCAGCGCAATTCCGGCGTCGCTTTGAAATATTTGGCGTGCTCGACGAGCGCATAGCGGTCGGTCATGCCGGCGATGTAATCGGCAATGCGGCGCGTGCGTGTGCTCTCGCCGGCAATGCCGAAGCCTTCCGACCATTCCGCCGGCAGGTCGGCCGGCGTCGCCACATAGTGCGCGAACAGGTCGTCCACGACGCTTTCCGCTTCGTGCATCACCCGCATGACGCGGTCATGGCGATACATCCGCGGGTACAGGAATCCCTTGATGTCGGCGTCGGCCTTCTTCATCGCCGCCGAGAATTCGACCAGCGGCCCCTTAGCCTTGCGGATCTCGCCGGGCGTCGGCTTGTGCTCCTCCATGCGCCATTCGGTCTCGGCAATAACGTCCTCGATCATGCGCGTGATCAACCGGCGCACCGTCTCGTGCCCGCGCCGCGCGGGCTCGAGGCCGGGATGCTGTTTGTCGATCTCACGCAGAATGTCGCCGACGATTCCGACCGCTGCGATCTCATCGAGGCCGAACAATTCGGCGCGCAGGCCGTCGTCGATGTCGTGGGCGCCGTAGGCGATGTCGTCCGACAGCGCCGCAATCTGCGCCTCCACGCTCGGCTGCGACCATAATTCGAGGTCCTGGATCTTCGAATAGGCCAGGACCGGCGCCGGCACACCGTGTTCGGCGTAGCGCCCGGTGGCGCGGCCGTCGCGATCGGTGAGCGGGCCGTTGTGCTTGACCAGGCCCTCCAGCGTCTCCCAGGTCAGATTGAGGCCGTCGAAGGCTGCATAACGGCGCTCCAACTCGGTGACGATGCGCAGCGCTTGCGCGTTGTGATCGAAGCCGCCGAAGCGGCCAACGGCGGCATCGAGTGCCCGCTCGCCGGCATGGCCGAACGGCGGGTGGCCGAGATCGTGCGCCAGCGCCAGCGCCTCAGCAAGGTCCTCGTCGCAGCCGAGTGCACGCGCCAGCGAACGGGCGATCTGCGCCACTTCCAACGTATGGGTCAGCCGCGTGCGGTAATGATCGCCCTCGTGGTAGACGAAGACCTGCGTCTTGTGCGCCAGCCGGCGGAATGCGGTCGAATGGATGATGCGGTCGCAGTCGCGGCGGAAGTCGTTGCGCGTGGCGCTCGCCGGCTCCGGCCAGCGCCGGCCCCGGCTTGCGGCCGGATTGGCGGCAAAAACCGCCCGCGCACGCCCCGTATCGATCGCCATTGGCTCATTGACCTTGCGTTGGGGCGCACTTAACTATTCGGCAGCGGATATGCCAATAGGATAGCGCTTCGATGAGCGAAAACGTCACAGTCAGCGAGCGCGCGGCGCGCCGGATCGGCGAGATCCTCAAGGGCGAGCCGCAAGGCGCCATGCTGCGCGTCTCGGTCGAGGGCGGCGGCTGCTCCGGCTTCCAGTACAAATTCGGCGTCGAAACCGCGCGCGCCGACGACGACCTCGTCATCGCCCGCGACGGCGCCACCGTGCTGATCGATCCGGTGTCGCAGCAATATATGGCGGGCTCCGAGATCGACTTCGTCGAGGACCTGATCGGCGCCTCGTTCAAGGTCAACAATCCGAAGGCCACGGCCTCCTGCGGCTGCGGCACCAGCTTCGCGCTGTAAGTCAAAACATTCCAGATCTATACCGGCCTCATGGTGAGGAGCGCTGCGAAGCAGCGCGTCTCGAACCACCGAGGCCGCCCATCCTTCGAGACGCATCGCTTCGCGATGCTCCTCAGGATGAGGCGGAAGGTTACTCCGCGGCGACCGCCGGCGGCGCTTCCGGCACTTCCTCGAGTTGCGGTTCGAGCCGGCGCTTGATCATACGATCGAAGCGATCAAGGTAGAGATAGATCACCGGCGTGATGTAGAGGGTGAGCAGCTGCGACAGGCAGAGGCCGCCGACCACCGCGACGCCGAGCGGCTGGCGCAACTCGGCGCCCGAGCCGGTGCCGAAGGCGATCGGCAACGAGCCGAAGATGGCGGCGAAAGTCGTCATCATGATCGGCCGGAAGCGCAGCAGCGCGGCCTCGCGGATCGCGGCCTCGGCCGACAAGCCGACGCGTCTCCGCTCGATGGCGAAGTCGATCATCATGATGGCGTTTTTCTTCACGATGCCGACGAGCATCACGATGCCGATCATGGCGATCACCGACAGGTCCATCCTGAACAACATTAGCGTCAGGATCGCGCCGATACCGGCCGACGGCAGGCCGGAGATGATGGTGATCGGATGGATAAAGCTCTCGTACAAAATGCCCAGCACCACATAGGCCGCGAAGATCGCCGCCAGAATCAGGATGCCCTGCCCGCGCAATGAATCCTGGAACACCTGCGCGGTGCCCTTGAAGCCCGTCGAGATAGTCGCGGGCAATCGCTCCTCGCGTTCCAGCTTCTGGATGGCGTCGACCGCCTGACCGAGCGAAAAATTAGGCTTGAGGTTGAACGAGATGGTCACCGCCGGCTGCTGGCCCTGATGGTTGACTTGCAGTGGGCCGACCGACGGCACGAAACGCGTCACCGCTGAAAGCGGAACCGTGGTGCCGTTTGTGGTCTTGAGATAGATGCGACGAAGGTCACTCGGCTCGCTGCGGTATTCCGGCAAAGTCTCCAGAATGACTTCGTAATCGTTCGCCGGCGTATAAATTGTCGCGACCTGGCGCGTGCCGAAGGCGTTGTACAGTTCCTGACGAACCTGATCGACACTGACGCCGTAGACCGCCGACTTTTCGCGGTCGACGTCGATCCGGATTTGCGGATTCTTAATGTAGAGATCGGTCGTGACATCGCTCAGCCCCGGAATTTTGGCGATGCGATCGCGCAGTTCCGGCGCCACGCGATAGAGCGTGGCGGTATCGTTGGATTGCAGCGTGTATTGATAGGCGCTCTTGGTCAGCTTGCCGCCCAGGTTGATGTTCTGGATCGGCTGGAAAAAGATTTCGATGCCGGTGACGACATTCGCCTCGTCTCTCAGCCGGGCCAGCACGACACTAAGCTTGTCACGTTCACTCTCGGGCTTCAGCGCGACCAACATGCGCCCGCTATTCGGCAGCGAATTGGGGCCGCCGGCGCCGACGGTAGAGTTGACGTAGTCCACCGCCGAATCCGCGCGAATGATGTCGGCGACCTTGCGCTGGCGCTCGCTCATCGCGTCGAATCCGATATCGGTGTTGCCCTCGGTGATACCGAGCACGTAGCCGGTGTCCTCGATCGGGAAAAACCCCTTCGGCACGACGATATAAAGTCCGACCGTGCCAACAATGGTGGCCAGCGTGACCATCAACATAATCGATTTGAAGCGAAGCACCTTGTCGAGCGTCCACTGGTAGCCGTTGAGCATCTTCTCAAACAGGCTCTCGAACGCGCGCAGTACAAAGTTCTGCTTCTCGTCTTCGCCGGGGTGATGGCTCTTGAGCACGCGCGCGCACAACATCGGCGTGAGCGTCAGCGAAACGAAGCCGGACACGATGATCGCGACCGCAATCGACACCGCGAACTCGCGGAACACGCGGCCGACCATGCCGCCCATCAGCAGCACCGGGATGAACACGGCGATCAGCGAAAAGGTGATCGATACGATCGTAAATCCGATTTCGCGCGAACCCTTCAAGGCCGCCTCGAATGGGCGCATGCCGCCTTCGATGTGGCGCACGATGTTTTCAAGCATCACGATGGCGTCGTCGACCACGAAACCCACCGATAGTGTCAGCGCCAGCAGCGTCATGTTGTTGATCGAGAAGCCAAAGGCATACATCGCCGCGCAGGTGCCGATCAGCGAAACCGGCACCGCCAGCGCCGGAATGATCGTGGCCGACACTTTGCGCAGGAACAGGAAGATCACCATGATCACCAGTGAAATCGCGATCATCAGCGTTTCCTGCACGTCGGTGACCGCGTTGCGGATCGAGGTCGAGCGATCGAACAGCGGCTGCATCTGCACCGATGGCGGCACCTGGGCGCGCATCGCCGGCAGCGCGGCGCGCACCCGGTCCACGACGTCGACGGTATTGGCGTCGGGCTGGCGCTGGATCGCCAGCACGATGGCGCGCGCGTCATTGAACCAGGTCGCGACCTGGTCGTTTTCGACGCTATCGATCACGCGCGCGATCTGATTGAGCTTGACCGGCGCGCCGTTACGGTAGGCGACGACGACGTCACGGTAGTCCGCCGCATGCTCGATCGCGCCGGTGGCGAGCAAGGTCACGTTGCGATCCTTGCCTGTCAGCGTGCCGACCGGTGTACTGGAATTAGCCTTGGCGACCACGGCGCCGACGTCGGAAAGGGCTATATTGCGCGCCGCCGCCTCAACCGGATTGACCTGCACGCGCACGGCAAATTTTTGCGCGCCGTAAACCAGCACCTGCGCGATGCCCGGCATCTGCGATATCTGCGGCGCCAGCAGCGTCTCGGCATAGTCGTCCACCGTCGACAGCGGGATGGTGTCGGAACGCAAGCTCAAATAGAGCACCGGAAAGTCGCCCGGATTGACCTTGCGGAAATACGGCGGCGTGGTCATCTCGACCGGCAGCCGGCGCGCTGCGGTGGCCAGCGCGGTCTGCACGTCGAGTGCCGCGCCGTCGATGTTGCGGCCAAGGTCGAATTGGATGGTGATCTGCGTTTGCCCAAGCGCCGACGACGAATTCATCGTCGAGATGCCGGCAATCGTGGAGAGCTGACGCTCGATCGGCGAAGCGACCGACGACGCCATCGTCTCGGGGCTCGCGCCCGGCAACAGCGCCGTGATCTGGATGGTCGGAAAATCCACCGCCGGCAGCGCCGCGACCGGCAGCAGCCGGTAGGAGAAGGCGCCGAATACAATCAGCGACGCCGTCATCAGCGTGGTCAACACCGGGCGGCGAATGCAGGTTTCGGAAATGTTCATGGATCAGCTACCGGCAGCCTTGGCGGTACGCACGGTAACGCGCGTGCCATTCGACAGCAGCAACTGGCCGTCGGTGACCACGGTTTCGTCGCCCGTCAGGCCCGACCCGATGACCGTCAGATTGTCGACGGCGCGCTCGACCTTGACGTTCTGCACCTTGGCAACGCCGTCCTTGATCACGAATACAAAACTGCCGGTTTGGCTCACCTGAACCGCGGCGGTCGGCACAACCACCGCGTCTTCTTCCCGCAAAGTCATTTCAGCCGTCACCAGCGTGCCCGGCCAGAGCGCTTCGTCCTTGTTGGGCATGGTGGCGCGGATGATCGCCATGCCGGTCGCCGGATCGATGGTATTCTCGATCATGGTGACCTGACCGCTGGCGCGCTTCTGCTCGCCGGGAATGACCGCATCGATGGTGGCGGTTTCCGCGGCCAGCGCATGGCGGATCTCGGGCAGGACCTTCTGCGGCACCGTGAAACTGACATAGACCGGAGCCATCTGGTTGATGGTCGCCATCGGCGCCGTATCGGCCTGCCGGACGAAATTGCCGACTTTGACCAAGGCCGCACTGATACGGCCGTCGATCGGCGCAGTGACGGTGCAATAGTTGAGCTGGACTTTGAGGTTTTCCAACAGGCCGGTGTCGGCCTTGATTGCCGCGCGATAGACGTCGGCCTGGGTCTTGGCGTTGTCGAGATTGACCACCGGCGTCGCGCCCTTGGCGACCAAGTCGGTGTAGCGAGCAACGTCACGCTCGGCACCGGCAAGTTGCGCCCTGTCGCGGGCGATGGCGCCTTCGGTCTGCGCGATCTGTGCCTCGATGGCGCGGCCGTCCAGCGTGAACAGAAGGTCACCCTTCTTCACCTCGGCGCCGTCACGGAAATGCACGGCGGTGATCGTGGTATCGACCCGCGCCTTGAGGGCGACGCTGGCGATCGGCGTGACGTTGCCCAGCGCTTCGACCCGTACCGGTACTTTCTTGCGCTCGGCCTTGCCGACCTCGACCGGCACCACGCGCGCGCCGGCTTGCGAGCGCGCCGCCACGCCATCGCTGGTCCAGAATCCACGGACAAGCAAGACAATGCCAATCAGGGCGAGCGCCGCCACCCCAAATAGCCACTTTCGCTTCGTCATCTGCAAATTCGACCGGCCTGGACCGTGTCGATCCCTTGTCCAGGCGCTCCCTAATTCCGCGGAATCGTGCCTTTTGTACCGGTGGAACCGCGTTAGCGGCTACCTAGCATACAAACGCATCTCGGTGCATATCCCTGCGGCTTCTCAGTTAAAAACACACCGGGACGGGCTTTATTCTTACCATTTGGACATTAACGTCATGAGAATCGCCACCTGGAACGTCAATTCGATCCGCCAGCGCCTCGATAACGCGCTGGCGTGGCTGAAGGAAAGCGCGCCCGACATCGTCTGTCTGCAGGAAATCAAGTGCGTCGACGAGGCTTTCCCGCGCGAGGCGTTCGAGAGCCTCGGCTACAACGTAGCCGTGCATGGCCAGAAGACTTTTAACGGTGTCGCTCTGCTGTCCAAGCTGCCGTTCGACGAGGTGGCGCCCGGACTGATCGGCGACGAGGCCGATGTGCAGGCCCGCTTCCTCGAAGCGCTGGTGTCGACCAAGTCCGGCGCGCTGCGCGTGGTCAGCCTCTACCTTCCCAACGGCAACGGCGGCCCCGAGAAATATTCATATAAACTCAATTGGATGGATCGTCTTATTCGTTTTTCAGATGAACGACTGAAGCTCGAAGAACCGATGGTTCTTGCCGGCGATTATAACGTCATCCCGACGCCGCTCGACGCCAAGAGACCTGAGGTCTGGGTCAACGATGCGCTCTTCCTGCCGCCGACCCGCGACAGATTCCGCGCGCTTACGAACCTCGGCCTCACCGACGCCGTCCGCGCTGTCAGCGGCGACGGCGGGCTCTACACCTTCTGGGACTACCAGGCCGGCGCTTACCAGAAGGACGACGGTATCCGCATCGACCACCTGATGCTGTCGCCGCAGGCGGCCGACCGGCTGATCGACGCCGGGGTCGACCGCCATGTGCGCGGGTGGGACAAGCCGTCCGACCATGTCCCGGTTTACATCGATCTCGACATCGAAGCCCGATGACCGGGCCGCACACGATCGAGACCGAACCGGGTTTGGTCTTCGACGTGCTCGCCGATGGCCCGGCCGACGCGCCGCTGGTGCTATTGCTGCACGGCTTTGCCGAGTCGTTCGACATGTGGCGCGCGCAACTGCCCGCGCTGGCGGCGGCTGGTTATCGGGCGGTGGCGCCGAGCCAACGCGGCTATTCCGCCGGCGCACGGCCGCCCACTAGCGAACTGGCAAACTATCACTTCGACAAACTCGTCGCCGACGCGCTCGCCATCGCCGCAACCTGCGGGCATGGCAGCGGCCGATTCCATCTGGTCGGCCATGACTGGGGCGCGGGCATCGCTTGGGGGATTGCCGACCGCCACGCCGACCGCGTCGCTTCACTGACCGTGGTGTCGCGCCCGCATCCCAACGCGTTCAACCGTGCGCTATTCATGCCGGACGGCGAGCAGGCGCAGCGTTCGCGGCACCACAAGGCGTTTCTCGAACCCGATGCTGCGTCAAAAGTGCTCGCGGACGATGCGCGCTGGCTGCGCGAGCGTTGGGCAAAAAGCGGTGTATCGGCAGCCGCAGCCGGAGACTACCTCTCGGTGCTCGGCAACGCACCGGCGATGGAGGCCGCGCTCACGTGGTATCGCTCGCGCGGCGCGATCCGTGCGCCGCTCGGCACCGTCACCGTCCCGGTCCTCTACATTTGGGGTGATGCCGACGACACGGTCGGGCGCATTGCGGCCGAAGGCACGCGCGACTTCGTGTCAGGTCCCTATCGCTTCGAGGCGCTGCCCGGGGTCGGGCATTTTGCCGTCGATCAGGCTGGTGAGCGAGTCACGAAACTCCTGCTCGCGCATCTCGCCAGCCATCCGGTTTGAGCCGCTAGTCGCGCCGCGTCTCCAGCCAGCGCTTGAGATAGACCAGTGCCAGCGCGCGCTCGTCCTCGGTCGCCTGCCGGAAGGCGCTGTCGTAGAGCCGGTTGATCCATTCCTGGTCGGCGGCGGTACCGTCTTTGGCGTTGTCCTTGGCAAGCGTCAGCCACATCAGGCCGCGCGCCGCCTGCCGGGGCACGTGATCGCCGGCAAACAGCATGGCGCCGAGCATCGCCTGCGACTGGCACTGCCCCTTCTGCGCCGACAGACCGAACCAGCGCGCGGCCGTGCGCGGATCGTGCGGCGCGCCGACGCCGTCGAGATAGAGCCGCGCCAGGTAATATTGCGCCTCCGGATCGCGGAAGTACGACGCCGCGTAGTTGAACATTTCGCGCGCGCGATCGGGATCGCGCTTGATCGCCGTCTTCGGTATGCCCTCGAGATAATAATGGCCGAGCGCGACGAAGGCATTGGCGACAAAGCGCGCCTGCGGGGTGTCCGGGTTATCGTCGGCGTGGTTGTCGGCGATGCCGCGGAAATATTCGAAGGCCTTGAGGTCGTCCTGCACCACGCCGTCGCCTTCGGCATACATGCGCGCGAGCTTCCATTGCGCCAGCGGATGCCCCTTTTCGGCGGCGTATTCGAGCGAATGGAGCGCTTTCGCCTTTTCGCCGGTCTTGAGCCAATGGGCGCCGGAGCGGAACGCTTCCATCGCCGTCACCGGCGGCGCCGCAGCCAGCGCATCGGTCGACTTGGTGCCGTCGAACGCCATCGCCGGCGCCGCCATCAAGCCGGCGCCAATGACCGCCACGCGCAAGAGATATTCAGCTATCCGCATAACACTGCTTCTCGCCCGCCCCGCCCGGATGGGTGACCGCGCCGTTGACGGCGGGGCCGACCTGCTGGGTGTATTTCCACAAATAGCCGGAGCCGTAGTCGTTCTCGCGCGGCTTCCACTGCGCCTTGCGCTTGGCCAACTCGTCGTTCGAAAGCTTGACGTTGATGGTGCCCTTGTCGGCATCGAGTTCGATGATGTCGCCGTCGCGCAGCAAACCGATCGGCCCGCCGATCGCCGCCTCCGGCCCGACATGGCCGACGCAGAAGCCGCGGGTGGCGCCGGAAAACCGGCCGTCGGTGATGAGTGCGACTTTGGCGCCCATGCCTTGGCCGTAGAGCGCAGCGGTGGTCGAGAGCATTTCCCGCATGCCGGGACCGCCTTTGGGGCCCTCGTAGCGGATCACCAGCACGTCGCCTTCCTTATACTTCTTGTTCTTCACCGCATCGAAGCATGCTTCCTCGCCGTCGAAGCAACGCGCCGGGCCGGTGAACTTCAGGTTGGTCATGCCGGCGATTTTGACGATGGCGCCTTCGGGAGCGAGGTTGCCTTTGAGGCCCACCACGCCGCCGGTCGCGAGCAGCGGCTTGTTGGCCGGACGGATCACATCCTGGTCCGGGTTCCATTTCACGCTTTTGAGATTTTCGGCGATGGTGCGGCCAGTCACCGTGATGCAGTCGCCGTGCAGATAACCGTGATCGAGCATCGTCTTCATCAAATTCGGCACGCCGCCAGCTTCGAACATATCCTTGGCGACATAACGGCCGCCCGGTTTCAAATCGGCGATATAGGGTGTCTTTTTGAAGATTTCAGTGACATCGAACAGCGTGAACTCGATACCGCATTCATGCGCGATCGCCGGGAGATGCAGCGCCGCATTGGTCGAACCGCCGGTCGCGGCGACGACGGCAGCGGCATTCTCTAGTGCCTTGCGGGTCACGATGTCGCGCGGGCGGATGTTTTTGACGATCAGGTCCATGATCATCTCGCCGGCCAGCATGCAAAGCTTGTCGCGGATTTCGTATGGCGCCGGCGCGCCAGCCGAATACGGCAGCGCCAGGCCGATCGCCTCGGAGACCGTCGCCATGGTGTTGGCGGTGAACTGCGCGCCGCAGGCGCCGGCCGACGGACAGGCGTTTTCTTCCAGGGTCAGCAAATCCTCGTCCGACATTTCGCCGACCGAGTGCTTGCCGACCGCTTCATAGACGTCTTGGATGGTGACGTCCTTGCCTTTGAATTTTCCCGGCAGGATCGAGCCGCCATAGATGTAGATCGCCGGCACGTTGAGCCGGCACATCGCCATCATCATGCCGGGCTGCGACTTGTCGCATCCCGCAACACCGATCAGCGCGTCGTAGGCGTGGCCGCGCATGGTGAGTTCGACTGAGTCCGCGATGACCTCGCGCGACGGCAGCGAAGCCTTCATGCCGGCATGGCCCATGGCGATACCGTCGGTGACGGTGATGGTGCAGAATTCGCGCGGCGTGGCCCCGCACGCGGCAACGCCGAGCTTCACGGCCTGGGCCTGGCGCATCAGCGCGATATTGCAGGGCGCGGCCTCGTTCCAGCAGGTGGCGACGCCGACGAAGGGCGCATGGATCTGCTCGGCCGACAGCCCCATCGCGTAATAGAAGGCGCGGTGCGGGGCGCGATCCGGACCTTCCGTGGCGTGCCGGCTCGGCAGCCTCGATTTCAGGTCGGTCTTTTTGTCGACTTTCGCGTCCATGACTTTGCCGTGCCCCCAACCCCAACTCTTTTTGCCGCCGGACCGATCCGGCATTTTTACGCGGGCCCCCCGGCCTGCATTTCCTCAAAGCCTGACAACGGTTTGGCCGTTCGTCCCGGCGCCATCTCGATCATGGAAGGGTATGGCCAAATCGCGGCGCGGCGGCGATGATGTGCCCGTAAAGCTTAAATGTTCTAAACGTGTTGCAGTCCAGCCACAGCCCTGCCCACCCTATGGCCCTGCCTCCCAAGCTGCGCCGAAGCTTCTTCGACCGGCCGGTGCTGGAGGTCGCGCCCGAGCTGATTGGGGCTACTTTGCTGGCAAATGGGGTCGGCGGACGGATCGTCGAGGTCGAGGCCTATCACCACACTGACCCGGCGGCCCATTCGTTCAATGGGCAAACCGAACGCAACGCAGTCATGTTTGGCCCGCCGGGCTACGCCTATGTGTATCGCTCCTACGGCATCCATTGGTGCCTGAATTTCGTCTGCGAGGAGGCCGGCTCGGCGAGCGCGGTGCTGATCCGGGCGCTGGAGCCGCTCGCCGGAATTGCTGCAATGCGGCGAAGACGCGGCCTGCCCGATGTCCGGGCGCTCTGCTCGGGACCGGGAAAATTGTGCGAGGCGCTCGGCGTCACCCACCGCCACAACGGACTTGCGCTCGATCGGCCCCCATTCGAATTGCGCGGGCGGGCGGAAGCGCCCGACATCGCCATCGGCCCGCGCATCGGCATTACGAAGGCGGTCGATCACCCGTGGCGGTTCGGGCTCAAGGGCTCGCGGTTTTTGAGCAAGCCGTTCAAGGCGTGATGCGAAAGGCCGGGTCGAACCCGAACTCGCGCTTGGCCTTCTCGCTCGACACCGCGCCGTCGTCCTCGGCGACGTTGTAGATGCCCGGCGCGCCTTTGCCGACGGCGAGCAGCGCGGCCTGGGCCGCGGCATCGACATGCAGACCGGGTTTGCCGCGCTTCTCATGCTCAAACCATGTGCCGGGCCCGTACAGCAGGCCGTAGCGCAGCACGATGCCCTCCGGCATTTGCAAGGTCGCGTCTTCCAGCGCCACTACGCCGGCCACCGTTCGCTGGCGCATGCCGGCCGCGGTCAGATCGAGCGGATCGGTTTCGACCCGCGCGCCCTCGCCCGGCGCATAGACGATGGCGATGCTCTGCGCGATCAAACGGCGCACGCCGGCCTTCTTGGCCGCGGCGATCAGATTGGGTGTTCCCTCGATGCGCAGACGCGCGTTGCGTTCGAGCCCCTCTTGGTAGCCGGGCGTGTCAGGCGCATACGGCAGATCGGTGAGTTGATGGATGACGACCTGCGGCGCTGCGGCCTGCACGATGCGCGTTAGCGCCGCTGCATCGAACACGTCGACCACAACCGGCGTTGCGCCAAGTCTGGCAACCGCGGCCGCCTTGTCGGCGGAGCGCGTGGTGCCGACGACGTCATGACCGGCCGCGCGCAACAGCGGCACAAGCCGCCGCCCGATCGCCCCCCCTGCTCCTGCCAGAAAGATTTTCACGCTATTGCATTTAGTATGAAAGGATGAACTCGCAACCCGCCGCCGTGTCGAATTGCCGTGTGACGCGGCCGCGCGACAATTCGAATTCCAACGTGACCGCAGCATCGTGGCAGCACAAAAACGCGTGTTGTCCGTCGGCGGCAAAGCCGAAGCCCATCGGCGCCTTCGGCGTCGGAAACCCGTTGATCTGATCGAAGGTGAAGGCGTCGTAGATCGCCGCGTAATTGTCGACATGCGACGAGGCACAGACGTGCCGCCCATCGGGCGACACTCGCACGCGGCGCAGTTGGTTGGCCTCGCCCGGCGCGCCGTCGATGGCGAGCGTGCGATGCAGCGCCTGCCTGCGCGTGTCGAACACGTGCACGACGCCCTTGCGGTGCGCGCAAACGAACAGCGTCGCACCATCCGGTGACACCGCGATGCCCTCGGCGCCATGCGGGATTGCGATGGTGCCGGTCATGCGGCGCTGGGCGATGTCGACCACCGCCACCGCCTCTTTGGTCTTGAACGAGGCGAACAGCTTGCCCGTGGCGTGACTGATCGCGATCCAGTGCGGCGAGC
Source organism: Pseudolabrys sp. (assembly GCA_036273755.1). Classification (GTDB taxonomy): domain Bacteria; phylum Pseudomonadota; class Alphaproteobacteria; order Rhizobiales; family Xanthobacteraceae; genus Pseudolabrys. The sequence goes on along the minus strand of DASUGZ010000145.1, from coordinate 6,223 downwards.
CGCCGAGCGCAATGCGCTCGACCGCGCCGGTTGCCGGGTCGATCGCCAGCACCGCATTGCCGAGCTCGGCGCTCGACCACAGCGTGCCCTCAGAATCCATCATCACCGAATGCGGTGCGATATTTTCGCCGACGTCGATGGTGCGCGAAAGCGTCTTCGCCTCGAGATCGATCACCGCGATGCGGCGGTCGGGGTCTTTGTTCTTGCCGAAAATGCCGCCGCCATAGATCGAGCCGTAGAGTGTCTTGCCGCCGAGCGAACGGATCAATTCATGCGTCGAGCCCGGCATGTCGATCTCGCCGATCTTGGCGAGCGTCGCCGCATCGAAGAACTGCACCTTGTCGGCGCTCTTGGCGGTGAGCACCAAATTCGGCCCGCCCGGACGATTGTTGGGATCGCTCATGCAGCGACGTCCCCGCGATTGCGGGCCTTGGCTCGGCCGTGACGACGAAGATCTAGATTGCCAACGGATCCGGCCCGTACTGGTTCGGTCCCTCTTGGCCGACGCGGATATAGACGAAGATCAGTTGCGCGAGGCCGGTCAAGAGAGCGATGCCGAACAGGATTTCCGCCAGCAGCCAGAACAGACCCGCGAAATTGTACATATAGAAGCTCAGCCCGACGAGGATGCCGCCGGCCAGCATCGGGATCAGATAGACGAGACTCCACCAGCCGGGGTAGCCGAGGTCGTGGAAGCGCTTGAAGCCGATGCAGATACTGCCCCACAGCAGCGCCAGCGAAATCAACTGCCCGACGATCGGAATCCAGGCCAGCACGATGTTGGCGATCAGGATCGGCAGGAAACCGTGCAGCCAAAACTGTTTGCGCGAGATGCGCCCCGACGGTGAGGTGAACAGCTGGATCCAATAGCCGCTGCCGGTCGGAATGGCGCCGGCGCCGGCGATGGTCGCATAGGCCGCCGCCCCGCCCGCGCCCGGACCTGGCGCATAGCCCGCCGGCGCGAAATTTCGCTGTTGCGGCATGCCCGCGCGTTGCGGCGGTGCAGCACTGGGCGGGGGCATATTGTTGACGCCGAAAATATCGACGGGCTGGCCTTCCCACATCTGGAATTCGACGGTTTGCCCGACCTTCACGGGGCCGTTGCGAACCTCGGTCGTCCAGTAGCTGAAGCGCTGGCCGTCTTCGGCCGTGATCTGCCCGTAGGTTCCGTCCGGCACGATGCCGGAGATGACGCCCCGCATAACAAAACCCCCCTGACAATTCTACGCGAATACTGCGCCAGTGACCGCCACTGTCAAGGTCACGATGCGTTCTTGAGCCGCTCCAGCGCCTCGGCAATCTTCGCCTTGCGCGCGACCGCCTCCCCGCGCTTTTCCTTCTCCTCCTCGACCACCTCTTCGGCCGCGCGCTCCATGAATTTCGGGTTGTTGAGCTTGGCGTCCGAACGGGCGACGTCGGCGTCGGCCTTCTGCATTTCCTTGGCAAGGCGCGCGCGCTCCGCCGCAAGATCGATGACGCCCTTGAGCGGCAGCGCGGCCACCTCGCCGCGCACGACGAGTTGAACGGAGCCCGCCGGAGCGCTAGCTGCAGATGAAATCTCCGAGACGCGCGCGAGGCGCTTGATGAATTCCGACCAACGTTCCGCGCGCGCGCCCGTTTCCGCCGAAGCGCCGGCCAGCACCAGCGGGATGTTGGTATTGATACTCATTTCGGCGCGGATCGCGCGGACGGCGGTGATCAGATCGATCACCCAACCAATCTCTGCCTCGGCTTTGTCGTCGGCGAGGCCTTCGAGCCTGGGCCAGTTGCTGAGCGCGAGCAGACCGGAGCGCTTGGGCCCCTGCTCCGCCGTCACCGCCCAAAGCTCTTCGGTGATGAACGGCATGAACGGATGCAGCAGCTTGAGGATCTCGTCGAGCGCCCACGCGGCCATGGCGCGCGTTTCGTCTTTCGCTGCACCATCCGGACCGGTCAACAGCGGCTTCGACAACTCCACATACCAGTCGCAATAGACGTTCCAGACGAAGCGATAGGCCGCGCCGGCGGCATCGCTGAACCGGTACTCGGCGATGGCCGCGCCGATCTCGGCCGCGGCCTTGGCGGTTTCGTGCGCGATCCAGCGATTGAGCGTTTCCTTGGCGGATTTCGGATCGAAGCCTTCGACGCGCTTGGCGCCGTTGAATTCGACGAAACGCGCCGCGTTCCACAGCTTGGTCGCGAAGTTGCGGTTGTTCTCGACGTCCTGCGGCCCGAGCCGGATGTCGTGGCCGGGCGCGACATTGCGCGCCAGGGTAAAGCGTAGCGCGTCGGCGCCGAACTCGTCGATGACGCCGAGCGGATCGACCACGTTGCCCTTCGACTTCGACATCTTGGCGCCCGAGGCGTCGCGCACCAGGCGGTGGATGTAGACGTCCGCGAACGGCGCTTCTTTCATGAAGTGCAGGCCCATCATCATCATGCGCGCGACCCAGAAGAAGATGATGTCGAAGCCGGTGACCAGAGCCGAGGTTGGATAGAAGCGTTTGAGCTCTTTCGTGTCGTCCGGCCAGCCGAGCGTCGAGAACGGCCACAGCGCCGAGGAGAACCAGGTGTCGAGCACGTCTTCGTCGCGCTTGAGCTGCGTTTTCTTGCCGTAGTGCTTGTCGGCCTCGGCCTGCGCTTCGGCTTCGGTCAGCGCCACAAAATGCTTGCCGTCCGGCCCATACCAAGCCGGAATCTGATGGCCCCACCAGAGCTGACGCGAGATGCACCAGGGCTGGATATTTTCCATCCAGTTGAAATAGGTGTTTTCCCAATTCACCGGGGTGAACTTGGTCTTGCCCTGACGCACCGCGGCGATTGCCGACTTGGCCAACTCTTTTGCGTTGACGTACCACTGGTCCGTCAGGAACGGCTCGATCACCACATTTGAGCGGTCGCCGTGAGGCACCGCATTGGTGTGCGGCTCGATTTTCTCGACCAAGCCTTTTTCTTCCAGACGTACGACGATGACTTTGCGCACTTCTTCGCGCGACTTGCCTTCAAGTTTTTTCGTCTCGGCAAAATCTGCGCTGGTCTGCGCCGCGAATGCCTCATCCGCGAACGTAATCTTCGCTTCCATCGTCAGCACATTGACTTGCGCTAGCTCGTGTCGCTTGCCGACCTCGAAATCGTTGAAGTCGTGCGCCGGCGTGATCTTCACCGCGCCTGAGCCCTTCTCCGGATCGGAGTATTCGTCGGCGATAATTGGGATGGGCCGACCAACCAAAGGCAGGATCACCTTCTTTGGTTTGCCAGCGTTGAACGCGTCGACGAACTCTTTGTAGCGCTCATCTTTTGGATTTACCGCCACCGCGGTGTCGCCCAGCATCGTCTCGGGGCGCGTGGTGGCGACCACGATATAGGTCGACTTGTCTTCGGGATTGAACGTCTTGCCCTCGATCGGATAGCGCAGGTGCCAGAGGTTGCCCTTGGTCTCGACCTGCACCACTTCCAGGTCGGAGATGGCGGTCAGCAGCTTGGGGTCCCAGTTGACCAGCCTTTTATCCTTATAGATTAGGCCGCTCCGATAAAGCTCCACAAAAACTTTAAGAACGGCCTTGGACAGTCCCTCGTCCATGGTGAAGCGCTCGCGCGACCAGTCGCACGACGCGCCGAGCCGCTTGAGCTGATTGACGATGGTGCCGCCGCTCTCCGCCTTCCACGCCCACACCTTCTCGAGGAATTTCTCGCGGCCGATGTCGCGGCGCGACGGCTCCTGCCGCTCCATCATCTGCCGCTCGACCACCATCTGCGTGGCGATGCCGGCATGATCGGTGCCCGGCTGCCACAGCACGTCCTTGCCGCGCATGCGCTCGAAGCGGCAGAGAATGTCCTGCAGCGTGTTGTTGAGCGCATGGCCCATATGCAATGAGCCGGTGACGTTGGGCGGCGGAATGACGATAGAGTATGCGGGCGCGCCCGCCCGTTCGGGCCGGCCGGCCTTGAAGGCGCCCGCCTTCTCCCAGGTATCGTAAATGCGGCCCTCGACCTCCGAAGGCTGATAGGTCTTATCGATCATTGCGATCTTGCTTGTTCACCAAGGCGGGTTAGAAAGCCCGCCACGCACCGAGTGTCAACTTTGCCGGACCCCCAAGCCGAAACGCGCGGCAGCGCCACAAGGGCGATTGCGCTACTCGCCATCGCCGCCTTCGCCGCCCAGGCCATGGTGCGCTCGACCGATTCGCTTTTGCCGCAGATCGCCGCCGACCTCAATGTCAGCGTCGGCGCGACCTCGATCGTCGTCACAGTCTATCTCTTGGCGCATGGCTCGGTGCAATTGGTGATGGGCCCGATCGGCGACCGCTTCGGCAAATACCTCTGCGTCACGCTCGCCGCCGCGGTCGCCACGATCATGGTGGCGCTGTGCGGGCTCGCGCCGTCGCTGCCGCTTTTGGTCGCGGCACGGCTCGGCAGCGGCCTTGCCACCGGCTGGATCATTCCGCTCGCCTTCGCCTTCATCGGCGACATCATCCCCTACGCGCGCCGCCAGGAGGTGCTCGGCCGTTTTCTGTCCGGACAGATCCTCGGGCAATTGTTCGGCCAGGCCGCCGGCGGCGTACTCGGCGATGCGTTCGGTTGGCGCAACGTCTTTTTCATCCTTGCCGCGCTGCTCGCCGCCGCGACCCTCGGCCTGTTCTACGAGTTGATGCGCAATCCGATCACGCACGCGAGCCACCCGACGGCGCAGCCGGGCCGCGGCTTCATCGCCGACTACAAGGTCGTGCTGCGCTCGCCTTGGGCGCTGACCGTCATTGTCATTGCCTTCTTCGAGTTCGGCGCCATGTTCGGCGCCTTCGCCTATGTCGGCGCCGATCTGCATTTGCGCTTCGGCCTCAGCTTCACGCTGGTCGGCCTGTTCGTCGGCGCCTTCGCCATCGGCGGCCTGGCGTACAGTCTGAGCGTGCGCGCGCTGTTCGACAGGTTCGGCCAAAGCGGGCTTGCGGCCGGCGGCGGAGCGGTTTTGGCGATCGCCTTTGTCGCGCTCGCCCTCGAGCCGCATTATTGGACCGCGCCCATCGCCATCGTCGCGGTCGGGCTCGGCTTCTACATGTTGCACAACACGCTGCAGACCAACGCCACCCAGATGTCGCCGGAAGCGCGCGGCACCGCGGTCTCGGTGTTCTCCGCTTCGCTTTATCTCGGGCAGACCGCGACCATCGCTTTGGGCGGCGTGGTGTTCGACCGCTTCACCGCGGTGCCGCTGTTCCTTGGCGCGGCGGTCGTGCTGCTGTCGTTGGGGCTTGTGTTCGCGCGCCTGCTCAAGCGCCGCGCCGGCGCGAGCGGCTAGCGGCCGCGCGAGACGCGCTCGATCTCAGCCCGCACGATGCGATCGACCACGCCGGGCAGATTGTCGTCGAGCCATGACTTGAGCAGCGGTCGCAGCATCTCCTTCACCAGATCCTCAAGTGTGCGCGCGTTCTGCCCGATCACGGTGTGCGCCAGCGTATTGAATGCACTGTCGACCGCGGCAACGGTTACCGACGAAATCAGCGGACGGTCGATTTCGGGCGCAGGCGACGGTGGCCGCCGCTCTTCGACCCTGCGCATGGCCGGCTCCGGCGGCGGCTCCAGCGGACGCTCGGTGAACACCACGTCCGACGAGGCGTCGATGGTGCGGAAGGTCGCCGCCGCTTTTGATTCAGGCTGCGGCGCCGCGGTCATCGCTTCGGTCAGATCGAACACATCGGAGGCTGGCGGCTCGGGCTTTCGGACCTCGATCTTGGCCAGCATGGCATCGATGTCGTCTTGGCTGTTGGCGGCGGGTTCCGGTGGCGGCGCCGGCGGCAACGGTGCCGGCTGGGCGGCCGCAGCCGCCGGCGGCGCTTGCGCTGTGGCTTTACTGGCGTCGTCGTCGGCAATAATGCGACGGATCGAGGCCAGGATTTCCTCCATCGAGGGCTCTTGGACCTTAGCCGTTTGCGTCATTGCTGCATTCCCGACCGCCGCTGTCGCGCTTTGCCCGCCGATACGCCGGAACGACGGCAGGCCGAAGCGAATCGTCGCCTGAGTCTCTTTTATACGCCAGCGGCATCGAGGTGTGGCAGGCCGAAATACGGCCAATCGCAATGACCTGTGGACACAGCGGCCGGTTTAGCGGCGCTCAGCGCCCGTCTGGGGTTCGCACGCCTGCCCAGCTGTCGCGCACCTGCTGGTAGTGGACGGTGGCGTCGTAGGCAGGAACCCGTAAGCCCAGCACCTGCGGCGACAGCCGGCCGACCGCCGACAGCAGGGCATAGGAGGC
>DASUGZ010000144.1:0-5496 GCA_036273755.1 Pseudolabrys sp. | reverse complement strand
GCGCGAAGGAACGCGCGCCTGCCAAAACCCGCATCAGCGAGCGGCTGGAGAGGCCTTTGCCGCGCCGCGCCGCCATGAAGGCGCGCACATCCGACGGCGTCAGCTTGGCCACCTGCTTGAGCGAGGGCGCGCCACTGAGGTGATGGCCGAGAAAAACAAGAAACTGGCGGGCGTCGCGCTCATAGGCTTCGAGCGTTTTCGGCGACATGCGCTTTTCGGCACCGAGAAACTCAAGCCAGCGGCCGATTTCGGCGGCGACGTCGGGCGCCAATATCGTTTGCGAACGCATGATGGAAGCGTAGGCCGTTTTTCTTCACCCTTCCTTAAGCGCGCGGAATCGGCCTAGATCAACCGCTATGAGCACCCGCGTGATCGATATTCTGGTGCCGGTGGCGCTGGATCAGACCTACTCCTACCGGGTGCCGGCCGGGCTCGACCTTGCGCCCGGCGACCTCGTCAGCGTGCCGCTCGGCGCGCGCGGCGAGACCATGGGCGTGGTTTGGGCCGAGAACCCGGTGCCCAATCCGCGTCTGCACAACCGCCTCAAAGACGTCGCCGACAAGCTCGACGTGCCGCCGCTTAAGTCGGAACTGCGCAAGTTCGTCGACTGGGTTGCTGACTACACACTGGCACCGCGCGGCATGGTGCTGCGCATGACGCTGCGCATGGGCGAGCATCTGGGACCCGCGCGTGAGCGCGTCGGCGTGCGGCTGGCCGGGCCGCAGCCGGCCCGCATGACGCCGGCGCGCGCGCGCGTACTCTCCGTATTTGCCGACGGTATGATGCGCGGCAAAGGCGATGCCGCGCGCGAAGCGGGCGTTTCCGCCGGCGTGGTCGACGGGCTGATCGACGAGGGCACGCTGGAAACCGTGGTGCTGCCGCCGGAACCGGTCACGCGGCAGCCGGATCCCGATTACCGCAAGCCCGAATTCTCGCTTGGGCAGCTCGCCGCGGCCGATGCGCTGCGCACTGTCGTCGATCACGGCGGCTACACCGTGACGCTGCTCGACGGTGTCACCGGCTCCGGCAAAACCGAAGTCTATTTCGAAGCGGTGGCGGAAAATATCCGCAAGAAACGGCAGACCCTGATCCTGATGCCGGAAATTGCGCTCACCGCGCAGTCACTCGACCGCTTCACTGCGCGCTTCGGCACGCGGCCGGCGGAATGGCACTCGCAGGTATCGCCGCGGCTACGCGCACGCACCTGGGCCGCGGTCGCCGATAACGAAGTATCGGTCGTGGTCGGCGCGCGCTCGGCGCTGTTTCTGCCCTATGCCGATCTCGGGCTGATCGTCGTCGACGAGGAGCACGACCCAGCCTACAAGCAGGAGGACGGCGCGCATTACCACGCCCGCGACATGGCGGTGGTGCGCGGCAATGTGGCCAAGATTCCGGTGGTGCTCGCCTCGGCGACGCCCTCGGTCGAATCGGAAGTCAATGCGCGCCGCGGTCGCTATAAGCGTATCCATCTGCCTGAGCGTTTCGGCGGCGCGCATCTGCCGTCGATCGAAGCGATCGACATGCGCCGCGAGGGTCCGCCGCGCAACCGCTTCATCGCGCCGCGGCTGGCCGAGGCGGTCAAGAACGCCCTCGAGAGCAAAGAACAGGCGCTATTGTTCCTCAACCGCCGTGGCTTTGCGCCGCTCACGCTATGCCGCGCCTGCGGCTTCCGCCTGCAATGCCCGAATTGCGACGCCTGGCTGGTCGATCACCGCTTCAAGCGGCGGCTGGTGTGCCACCACTGCGGCTTCGCCATGCCGCCGCCGGCGGAATGCCCGCAATGTCATGCCACCGAAAGCTTCGCGCCCATCGGCCCCGGCGTCGAGCGGCTGGAGCAGGAGGCGGCCGAACTGTTTCCCGGCGCGCGTATCTTGGTGCTGTCGAGCGATCTGGTGGAATCGATGGAACGCCTGCGCCAGGAACTCGACGACGTCGCCGAGGGCCGTTTCGACGTCGTCATCGGCACCCAGCTCGTCGCCAAGGGGCATCATTTCCCTAAGCTCAACCTGGTCGGCATCGTCGATGCCGATCTCGGCCTTGGAAATGGCGATCCGCGCGCCGCCGAGCGCACGTTCCAACTTCTGCACCAAGTGGTTGGCCGCGCCGGCCGCGAAGAAGGCCGTGGCGTCGGCTTCTTGCAGACGCATCAGCCCGAGCACCCGGTGATGAAGGCTTTGATCCTAGGCGACCGCGAGGCGTTCTATTCGAGCGAGATCGCGTTGCGCGAGAAGACCGGCTATCCGCCGTTCGGGAGGCTCGCCGGCCTGGTCGTGACAGCGAACGACCGGCATGGCGCCGAAGCCTATGCGCGCACGCTGGTGTCCACGTCGCCGATCAGCGACCAGGTGCGGATTCTCGGACCAGCCGAGGCACCGATCGCGGTGGTGCGGGGGCGGCATCGTTTCCGCCTCCTGGTGAAGGCGCCGCGCACTTTCGATCTCTCCGCCTATCTGCGGCAGTGGCTTGCCGATGCGCCCAAGCCGCGCGGTAACGTGCGGCTCGAGGTCGACGTCGATCCGCAGAGCTTCTTCTGAAAACTTACTCCGGCATTTCGGTATGCTTGACGTTCGGCTGCAGCAGCACGCATGCGGCGGCGGCGAAGATCAACACAAAGCCGATAATGTCGGGAATGGTCGGGATTTCGTGCAGCAGGATGGTAGATGCGGTGACGCCGATCACCGGCACCAGCAATGAGCCGAGCGAAGCGGTGATGGTCGGCAGCCGCCCGACGATCGACCACCAGAGAAAATGCGCGAGACCGACGCCGATCAATCCGACCCAGAGAATTGCCAGCGCGGTCTGGCCGTCGAGCGGCCATAGCTGCGGCGGGCCTTCGAAAACGAAGGTACCGGCGGCGACAAACAGGAATCCGAATAAAAGTTGCCACGCCGCATTGGCAAGCGGCTCGATCTTCACCTCGGCCCATTTGATGTAGACGGTGGCTATGCACCAGCTCAGCGCGCAGCCGAGCGAGTAGAAGACGAACGGTGGGAATCCGTTCACGACCAGCGGCCAGAGCAGCACCGAAAGACCCGCCACGCACAAACAGAAGGCAGTGACACGGATGCGGGTAAGCTTTTCGCCGAGCACGACGGCGCTCAGCATGGTCGTCCAGATCGGCATCGAATAGGTGATGATGATGGCGCGACTGGTTGCGCCGCTGAGCTGTGCAAAGCCGGACAGGATCTGAAACGCCGCGACGTTGAAGAAGCCCGCAATCATGACGTGCTTCATTTCGCCGCGTGGCACGCGCAGGTCGTGGCCGGTGAGCAGCGCAGTGGCGAAGAGTACGGCCGCGCCAATACCGGCGCCGGCAAAGCGCAGGCTCCAAGGCGACACCGCGGTAAGCGCCCAGGCTGCGGCGATCCAGTTGAGGCCCCACGCGAAAGCCAGCAAAACGACCAAGAGTTTTGCGGTGGTCGCGCCGTCGCGTGGGGCATTGGTTTGCGACATTGACCGCGGGCTCCGGGGCAAGGAAATCGCCGCGCAAGCTATAGCCAGCACACGCGCATGGCGAGGCATCCCTTGGATGCAAAAATGCCGGTTCCCGCGCGCCGCGAAGGCGCGGAAATTGCGCCAATGCGGCGCGCCATGTTGCACCGCCATCGACCCTGTGTTAGCTAGCCCCTCGATTTTATGGGGGTTTCCGCGGGCTTCCGCGACGTCCTCATAAATCGGAATTCCCTCTTGGATTCCAAACGTTTGCGCCGCCCCTCTGCGACGGCGTCCGGCCTGTGAATAGTGAACGAAAACGAGCGTCAGGTGGCTGGCACAGATCCGATCATTTCCGGCATGGCCGGGCGGTACGCGAATGCCCTGTTCGAGTTGGCGCTCGATAACAAGGTGACCGATGCCGTCAAGGCCGACCTTGATCGCTTCGACGCCCTGATCGTCGGCAGTGCCGACCTTACCCGTCTGGTGCGCAGCCCGGTGTTCGGCGCCGACGAGCAGTTGAGCGCCCTGACCGCGATCCTCGACAAGGCCGGCATCGAAGGGCTCGCCGCCAATTTCCTACGCGTCGTCACCACCAATCGCCGGCTGTTCGCCGTGCGCGACATGATCCGCGCCTACCGCACGCTGGCGGCCCAGCATAAAGGCGAGGTGACGGCGCAAGTCACCGTCGCCGAGCCGCTCAGCGACAAGAATCTCAACGCGCTCAAGGGCGCGCTCAAATCGGTGACCGGCGGCAAGGACATCGACTTCGACGTCAAGATCGAGCCCGCCATCATTGGCGGCCTGGTCGTGAAGGTCGGCAGCCGCATGATCGACAGTTCGCTCCGCACCAAATTGAATGCGATCAAGATCGCAATGAAAGAGGCCCGCTGATGGATATCCGCGCCGCAGAAATTTCCGCCATCCTTAAAGAGCAGATCGAGAATTTCGGCCAGGAAGCCGAAGTCTCCGAAGTCGGCCAGGTGCTGTCCGTCGGCGACGGCATCGCCCGCGCCTATGGCCTCGACAACGTGCAGGCCGGCGAAATGGTCGAATTCGAGAACGGCGTGCGCGGCATGGCGCTCAACCTCGAAAACGACAACGTCGGCGTCGTGATCTTCGGCGACGACCGGCAAATCAAGGAAGGCCAGACCGTGAAGCGCACCGGCGCGATCGTCGACGTGCCGGTCGGCAAGGGCCTGCTCGGCCGCGTCGTCGATGCGCTCGGCAATCCGATCGACAACAAGGGTCCGATCAAGGGTGAGCGCAAGCGTGTCGACGTCAAGGCGCCGGGCATCATTCCGCGCAAATCCGTGCACGAGCCGATGGCGACCGGGCTCAAAGCGATCGACTCGCTGATCCCGATCGGCCGCGGCCAGCGCGAATTGATCATCGGCGACCGCCAGACCGGCAAGACCGCAATCGCGCTCGACACCATTCTCAATCAGAAGCCGCTCAACGCCCAGCCCGACGAGAAGATTAAGCTTTATTGCGTCTATGTCGCGATCGGGCAGAAGCGCTCGACCGTCGCCCAATTCGTCAAGGTGCTGGAGGAACAGGGCGCGCTCGACTATTCGATCGTCGTCGCTGCCACCGCGTCCGATCCGGCGCCGATGCAATACCTGGCGCCGTTTTCCGGCTGCACGATGGGCGAATATTTCCGCGACAACGGCATGCACGCGGTCATTATCTACGACGATCTGTCGAAACAGGCCGTCGCCTACCGCCAGATGTCGCTGCTGCTGCGCCGTCCGCCGGGCCGCGAAGCCTATCCGGGCGACGTGTTTTATCTGCATTCGCGCCTGCTCGAGCGCGCCGCCAAGCTCAACGACGACAACAAGGCCGGCTCGCTCACCGCGCTGCCGGTGATCGAAACGCAGGCCAACGACGTGTCGGCCTATATCCCGACCAACGTCATTTCCATCACCGATGGACAGATCTTCCTGGAGACAGATCTCTTCTACCAGGGCATCCGACCGGCGGTGAACGTCGGCCTTTCCGTGTCACGCGTGGGCAGCGCCGCGCAGACCAAGGCAATGAAGAAAGTCGCCGGCAAGATCAAAG
>DASUGZ010000143.1:0-5100 GCA_036273755.1 Pseudolabrys sp. | reverse complement strand
AGGAAGGTGCCGGCGAGCACCGACACGCCTTCGCGCGTCACCAGCTCTTCCGCGACGCGCACCGCCTCGCCCGGATTGGCGCCGTCGTCGCGCGAAATCACCTCGAGCTTCTTGCCGAGCACGCCGCCTTTGGCGTTGATCTCCTCGACCGCCATCTCGATGCCCTTCTTGTAAGGGTCGAGGAAGGCGGGCTGCGATTTGTAGCTGTTGAGTTCGCCGACCTTGATGGTCTCTTGCGCCAGTGCCGGCGTGGCGAGCGTCGCGGCGAGTGCGAGAGACACGACGAGCAAGCGCGTGTGCATGGGTGAACTCCCAATTGGATGTGCGCGAAGTGTCCTGCCGCCGCGGCGAGCTTGTCAACGACGACGGTCCGGCAGGAATGCGCCGCAGCCATGCGGAGGCACACGCCGGCAACAAATGGCACAACGACCGCAAAAATACTCGACAACCGAATACACCTTATGGTTGAATCGCACAGTTCGTAAAGTGCGTAGCGGCCGATGACGACATTCGACCAAAGCGGCGTCAATGCGCGTCCACCGATGATACCGGGCGCGAGTGGGCCGCGTCCTATTGGATTCTGGCTGACAATCTGTTGGCTGGGCGCAGCTTTAGCTGCTGCTTTGCTGTTCGTTTTCATTTTGCTCGGCTCCTACGAGTTCATCTTCGGATCATTGCCGAGCGATACGAAGGTCGAGCAAGACCTGATACCCTGCACTTACATCATCGTCGTCATCGTACTGATCGAAATTGTGCGGCATGCAGGCTGGTCGGTCAGAGACTACTTTGCGCTCATTGCCCCGACCCGACAGCAAATGTTTCTTGCCGTCGCGGCGGGCGTCGCGTTTCTACTCATCGATAACATTGTCGGTCTGCTGGATCCGACGCCTCCAGATCCGATGGCTTATCTTTATTTTGACAAGGCTCTTGCAGAAGGGCTGCTGCCGCTCCTTTGGTTGAATATCATTTTGTTCGCGCCCATTGCCGAAGAAATGGTCTTTCGAGGCTTTCTTTATCGCGGCTGGTCGCAAACGCGACTGGGCCCGTCCGCTACGATTGTGCTCACCGCAATCTTGTTTGGCCTCATACACATTCAATACGACTGGTTCGGCATGGCCAGCATTGCCATTTCAGGACTGATCATGGGCTGGCTGCGTTGGCGGAGCGGCTCGCTCGTTTTGCCAATTCTGGCGCATGCAACGAACAACACAATCGTGGCGACGATTGTTGCGCTCGCGGACTAGTCGCGGCTCGCACGAGCGGCCTAGCCTCTCGGCTTGTCGCGGAACCTATCCATCAATGGTTTATCTTGGCCGCCGTCGATCTCGATCATGGTGCCGTTGACCATGCTCATCAACGGCGAGGCCAGCATGACGACCAGATTGGCGACCTCCTCGACTTCGGCGATACGCCCCATGGGGATCGAGGCCGGCGCGAGCTTGTCGGCCTCCTCGCGCGGGATTTTCATGTCGCGCGCCATGGCGTCGACCAGACCCGCCCAGCGCTCGGTACGCACCGGTCCCGGATTGACCGCAACGAAGCTGATGCCGTCCTTGCCGTATTGTCCGGCGAGCGACAGCGTCAGGTTCTGCCCCGCGGCGTTGGCGGCGCCCGGGCAGATTTCCCAATAGGACGGCTTCACGCCGTCATTGCCGATCAGATTGATAACACGGCCGCCGCCTTGCTTGACCATCAGCGGCAGCACGTAGCGCAGGCAGCGAACGTAACCCATGAATTTAAGCTGCAGGCCCTTGTCCCAGTCGTCCTCGGTCAAATGCTCGATGACCCCGCCGGCGGCGGAGCCGGCATTGTTGACCATGATGTCGACGCGGCCGACCGCCTTGGCGCCCTGCTCGACGAAGTTTCTGGCGTCCTTGTCCTGACGCAGGTCGGCGGGAATAGCGATGATCTTGCGCTCGGTCGCCTTGGCGATTTCGGCTGCCGCAGCTTCGAGGGGCTCTTTGCGCCGCGCGCAGATCGCGACGTCGACGCCTTCCTTGGCGAGCGCGAGCGCGATGCCCTTGCCGATTCCTTCCGACCCGCCGGTCACCAGCGCGGTCTTGCCTTTGAGCTTGAGCTCCATGGTTCCTCCGATGGTCTATTTTGGTTTGTGCGCCAGCCAGCGGCCGGCTTCGGCCGCGGCGACCAACTCGGCCACCGCGGCGTTGAACTTGGCCGGCTCTTCGCTGGTGATGGTGTGGCCGGAGCGCGGAATGACGCAAAGCCCCGCGGTCGGCACCGTGCGCTTCAAATGGATGCTGGCGTCGACGCACCACTCGTCCTCGTCGCCCACCAGCACCAGCAGCGGCGGCGTGAACTTTTTCAGGTCCGCCTCCATCTCCCACAGCGACGGCCGCTTGGCCTGCAGATGCAGCATGGTGAGCGCATGACCGGTGGCCGAATGCTCGCCGAGCATCCTGCTGAATTCGGCATAGCCGCGCGGGTCCTTGTTTTTGTGCGCCTGCCGCGTCGGCCCGTCGGCATAGCGCGCCGCCGTGGCGGCGATGCCTTCGGCCGCAAACATGTTGCCGATCTCGCGCGAAGCCGCCCTCGCCTCCTCGACCTTGGCCGGATCGGCGCTCGAGCCGTAACCGCAGCCCGCTGCGGTCACCGAGAGGCAACGTTCGGGGTAACGGATGCCGACGTGCAGCGCGGTCAAAGCGCCCATCGAGTGGCCAACGACGTGCGCTTTGTCGATCTTGAGCGCGTCCATCACCGCAATGACGTCGTCGCGGAAATGGTTCTGGCTGTATTTGGCCGGATCGTCCGGAACATCGGACGGCGGATAGCCGCGCTGGCTGTAGGTCACGCAGCGATGCGCGCGCGAAAAATGCCGCATCTGCGGCTCCCAGGTGCGCCAGTCGCCGGCATATTCGTGCACGAAGACGACGGGCGAGCCGTGGCCCGCCTCTTCGTAAAACAACCGTGTGCCGTCGCGTGCGGTGATGTGCGGCATCGCGCTCCCCGAGCAGAACCGGCAATTAGTTGCACGGCAACGAAAGCGGAGTAAAGTCTTTGCCAGCCAGTTTGAGGCCCAACCAATTGCGGCGGCCCAAGACCGCAACCGGAAAATCCACCAGGGGGAGTTGTCATGTCCACAATGTCACGACGCGGCATCGCCGCGCTTGCGGTGTGCCTTGCCTTCGCCGTTTCCGCGCTGTCCACGGCGCAGGCGCAGCAGAAGCCGGTGATCAAGGTCTCCAGCCTAACGCTGCCGGTGTTCAATCCCCTGGTCTGGAACATCATGAAGGCGCGCGGCATCGACGCCAAGCACGGCTTCGAACTCGACGCCCACGCCTATCCCTCGATCTCGGCATTCTACGCCGGCTTCGCCACCGGCGAGACCGACGTCGTGATCGGCGGGCCGACCATTTTGCAGAAGCTCTATCAGGAAGGCGTGCCGGTGCGCATCATCGCCACCGGCTTCACGCTCGCCGATTTGGTGATCTTCGCCAAGGACCCCGCCATCAAGTCGCTCGCCGATCTCAAGGGCAAGCAACTCGCCGCAGACATGGGTGGCTCGCAATTCCAGGTGACCAAAATCTACGCCAGCGCCAAGGGTCTCGACCTCGGCAAAGACATCACCGTGGTCAACGCCAACTTCGCCGTCGCCCGCGCCCAGCTCGAGGCCGGCCGCGTCGACGCCGCCCTGGTGATCGAGCCGCTCGCCAGCATCAGCAGCAAGGCGCACCCGGACTGGCACGTCATCTTCAACGGCGCGCAGGGCTGGAAGGACATCACCGGCGGCGACGGCTGGGAAATCGTCACCGCCATGCGGGCCGACGCCATCGCCAAGAATCCCAAGGCGCCGCAGATGCTGATCGCGGCGCTCAAGGACGTCGCCGAGATCATGCAGAAGGAAACGGCGGCCGGCGACAAGATCGCCAACGAAACGCTGAAGCTGCCTCCGGGAATCCTGACTGCCGCCGTCGACAGCAAGCGGCTGCAGATGATCATCAAGCCGGCCTGGGATCCGGTGGTGAAGAAGTCGATCACCGACATGATCGAACGCGCGGTGAAGGCCGGCTTCTATCCGAAGATGCCGGACGACAATATCTTCTATAAGCCGTAAGCGCTCCGGCGCGCTTGCCATGAGCATGGAGCACCGCGAGTCTGTCCCGGTCTTGAGTTTTCCGCGGCAGACTCTCGTCTCCCTGCTGGTGTTCGCCGTCTGCTGGGAAACGCTGTCGCATCTCGCGCCTTTTCTCGGGATTCCGCCTTTCGCCATTCCGAGCTTCGTCAAGATTGCGAAAAGCCTTGCCGACATCACGCCGATCGACGTCGTCGTCACGCTGGCGCGGGTGATCGCCGCGCTGATCGCCTCCTTCGTGCTCGGCATTGCGCTGGCGATGGCGATGTACCGCTCCGATGCGCTCGACAATTACCTGCACCCGATGGTCCGCATCCTGATGGCGGTGCCGGTGGTGTCGTGGATCCTGTTCGCGGTGTTGTGGTTTCCCGGCGTCGAATTCCGCATCGCTTTCGTGCTGGTGGTCGTGTGCGGCCCGGTGTTCCTGGTCGATACGCTCGATGCCATGCGCTCGGTGCCGCGCGAACTGCGGACCATGATGCAGTCATTCCGGCCGACCATGGCGCAGAATTTCGTCAAGCTGATGCTGCCGGCGATCGTGCCGACTATCTTCACCAGCTGGAAGGTGAATATCAGCCTGGCGATCCGCGTCGTCACCATCGCCGAACTGGTCGGCGCGGTGACCGGCATCGGCCACCAGCTGTCGGTGGCGCAGGAATTGTTCTCGGTATCCGACGTGTTCGCCTGGACGCTGGTGCTGGTCGTGCTGCTGTTCCTGCTCGAAGCGGTCGTCGCCCGCGTCGAGAAGCGGTTGTTGCGGTGGCGGGTATGACGATGTCCAAGAGCGGCCCGCCGCCGATCGATGTGCGCGGCCTGCGCAAGGTGTTCCGCCAGGCGACGTCGGGTCAGGCGGTGGTGGCGATCGACCGGCTCGATCTCACGATTGCGCCGCGCGAGGTCGTCGCCATCGTCGGCCAGACCGGCTGCGGCAAGTCGACCTTCTTCGATCTCGCCATCGGCCTCGAAGCCCCGACCGAGGGCTCGATCCTGATCGGCGACAAGAGCCCGCA
>DASUGZ010000142.1:0-19406 GCA_036273755.1 Pseudolabrys sp. | reverse complement strand
CGATGCGCATGAAGCTATCCTCCTCGACCTCCTGCTTGGCGAGGAAGGTGGAGATGCGCCCCTGCTTCGGCTTCGGCACCCCGACGACCAGCGCCCAATAGATCTTGCGCGCGGCGCGGGTGCGAAAGGTCTTGGCGAGCGCGGCCGCGGCAAAGCGCGTCTTCGCCACCAGCAGACAGCCCGCGGTGTCTTTGTCGAGGCGATGCACCAGGCGCGGGCGCTGCGCGTCCGGGTGCGAGCCACGTAACGCGCCGAGCATGCCGTCGATGTGGCGCGTAGTGCCAGAGCCGCCCTGCACGGCAAGCCCCGCCGGCTTGTTGAGCACAAGCACATCGTCGTCTTCGTAGAGCGCGATCGACTTGATGAAGGCGCGGTCTTTCTGCGCCTGCGGCGCGTCGTCGCGCGGCGCCGGCGGCGCAAGCTGCAACGGCGGGATACGCACGGATTGGCCGGCTTCGAGCCGCGCTTTCGGCTCGGTGCGTTTGCCGTTTACCCGCACCTCGCCTTTGCGGATGATGCGCTGGATGTGGCTGAACGAAAGGCCGGGAAACCGCGCCTCGAAGAAGCGGTCGACGCGCATGTTGTTTTCGTCCGGCGTGACGGCGATGGTTTGGACGCCGGCCGAAAAATGCGCCGGCTTGGGCGCGACCGCCGGCGGTTGCGTCACCTCAAGCCGCGAGGGCCGATCACTCGGCGGACGCGCGGAAAAGGTACCTCCGTTGCGCTTCGGCGAATGCTTTGCGCGCAAATCGGATTGACGCGGATTGAAACGCTCCTTGGCGCGCTCTTTGATGCGCTCGTCGCGATCGCGGCCAAGGCCGCGACCTTGACCGCGGCCACGCGGCCCGGCCTGCTGCCGCCCGCCGCCGGGCTGGCGCGGGCCGTTCCTACCGCGCCTCATGAGGCCCCCCGCTCCTTACGCAACTTGGCCCAATACTCCAGCCGTTTGCGCACCTCGCGTTCGAAGCCGCGCTCGGGCGGATTGTAGAACTGCTGGCGCGGCAATTGATCCGGGAAATAGTTCTGGCCGGAGAAGGCCTCCTCCGCGTCGTGATCGTAGGCGTAGCCGCGACCGTAGCCTTCCTCTTTCATGAGGTTGGTCGGCGCATTGAGAATGTGCTTGGGCGGCAGCAGCGAGCCAGCCTCCTTGGCGGCGCGCATGGCGGCGCCGAAAGCCGCGTAAGATGCGTTCGATTTCGGCGCGGTGGCCATGTAGATCACGGCCTCGGCGATCGCCAGTTCGCCCTCCGGGGAGCCCAGAAAATCGTAGGCGTCCTTGGCGGCGTTGGCGATGACCAGCGCCTGCGGATCGGCAAGCCCGATGTCCTCCACCGCCATCCGCACAACGCGGCGCGCGATATAGAGCGGCGGCTCGCCGGCATCGAGCATGCGGCAGAGATAATAGAGCGCGGCGTCGGGATCGGAGCCTCGCACCGACTTGTGCAGCGCGGAGATGAGATTATAGTGGCCGTCTTGCGCCTTATCGTAGAGCGGCGCGCGGCGCTGCACGATCTCCTGCAGCTTGGCGGCGCCGAAGGTCTCGTCCTTGCGGGCGGCGCGCCAGACTTCCTCGGCGAGCGTCAGCGCGGCACGGCCATCGCCGTCGGCCATGCCGGTGAGTTGCACGCGTGCCTCGGCGTCGAGCGGAAGTTTGCGTTGTTCGATTGCTTCGGCCCGGCCGAGCAGCTTCTCGATCGCCGGCGCATCGAGCGATTTGAACACCAGTACGCGCGCCCGCGACAGCAGCGGCGCGTTCAATTCGAATGACGGGTTCTCGGTGGTGGCGCCGACCAAGATGATGGTGCCGTCCTCCATCACCGGCAAAAAGCTGTCCTGCTGCGCGCGGTTGAAGCGGTGGATCTCGTCGACGAACAGCAGCGTGCCCTGCCCCAGTTCGCGGCGGCGGCGGGCTTCCTCGAACACTTTTTTCAGATCGGCGACGCCCGTGAAGATCGCCGAAATCTGCTCAAAATGCAGATCGGTTTCCTGCGCCAGCAGCCGCGCGACGGTTGTCTTGCCGGTGCCCGGCGGGCCCCAGAACACAAGACTGCCGAGCGAGCGGGTCGCCAGCATGCGCGTCAGCGCGCCGTCCGGGCCAAGCAGATGGTCCTGGCCCACCACCTCGTCGAGTTTTTGCGGCCGCAGTCGGTCGGCGAGCGGCCGCGGCGCGTCCTTGTCGAGGCCTACAGCCGCGAACAGCGTCGGTCCGGCGGCTTTGGCCCGCGGGGTCATCCGTTGAAGACCGCTGAGATCTGCTGGCCGTTGCGGCGGATAACAACCTGCCAGGACCGGCTCGGCTGCCCGGTGGCGCGCTCAAGGTCGCGCGTCTTGGCGATGTGCTCGCCGTTCACCGACACGATGATGTCGCCCCGGCGGAAACCGAGATTGCTGGCGTAGGAACCATCGTCGACGTCGACGATGACCACGCCCTCGTCGGCGTTCTGCAATTGCAACTCGTCGCCGAGGGCCGGCGACAGGTTGGCGACCTTGGCACCGGAGAACGGCGAGCGCGTGCGGATGGTGATCTCGTCGCGCGGCGTCGAGGGCGCGATGCGCAGCGCCACTTTTGCGCTCAACTCGCGGCCGTCGCGCAGAAAGCCGAGCGTCGCGGTGCCGCCGAGCGGCTTGGTGGCGAAGCGATAATCGAAGGCATTGGGATCGTCGACTGCCTGACCGTCAACCGAGACGATGACGTCGCCGGATTTGAGCCCGGCCTGCGCCGCCGGACTGTCCGCCGTCACGTTCGCGATCAGCGCACCCGCCGGACGCTTGAGCTTCAGGCTGTCGGCAAGGTCGGCGGTGAGCTGCTGCAGCTTGGCGCCGAGCCATGGCCGCTGCACCGCGTTGCTGCCGCCCTTGGCGGATGCGACCACCACCCGCACCATGTTGGCGGGGATGGCAAAACCGATGCCTTGCGAGCCTCCCGAGCGCGAGAAGATCGCGGTGTTGATGCCGACAAGGCGACCGGTGAGATCGACCAGCGCGCCGCCCGACTTGCCGGGATTGATGGCGGCGTCGGTCTGGATGAAGAACTGGTAGTCGGTGATGCCGACCTGGGTGCGCGCCAGCGCCGAGACGATGCCGTGCGTGACGGTTTGACCCACGCCAAAGGGGTCGCCGATCGCGAGCACGACGTCACCCACCTCGAGCGCGTCGGAATTGGCGAAGTCCAGCACCGGGAAGCGCTCATGCGCGCCTTTGATGCGCAGCACCGCGAGATCGCTGCGTTTGTCCTTGAGCACGATCTGCGCTTCGAACTCGCGCTTGTCGGCGAGCGCGACCTTGACCTCGTCGGCGCCTTCGATCACGTGGACATTGGTGACGATGAGACCGCTGGCATCGACGATGACGCCGGAGCCAAGCGAGCGTTGCACCTGCCGTCCGCCGCCGCCGCCCGGCACGCCGAAGAAGCGGCGGAAGATCGGGTCGTCGAACAGCGGATTGCTGTTCACGACCACCTTGGCGGCATAGACGTTGACCACCGCCGGCGCGACGCGCTGCACCACCGGCGCGTATGACAGGCGCAATTCCGTTGCGGTCGGTACCCGCCGCTCCTGGGCGGGCGTAGGCGCGGCAAAGCCAGCCAAGGCAATGGCGGCGAGCACAACGGCAATCAGGGGGCGTTTCAGGCGCATGATGGCGATTCCCGGTCCTCATCTTGTCATGGCCAGGCTTGCCCCGGCCATCCACGCCTTTTGAACAAGACGTGGATGCCCGGCACAAGGCCGGGCATGACGAGTGATTTGCGCGAGATATAGGCTGCCGCGGGGGCTAAATGAAGGCCAGTGTGCCCCTCTCCCGTACGCGGAGAGGGGCGAAAAAATCACTCCTTCGCGGGCACCGTTCGCAGATAGGCGACGATGGCGTCGAGATCGTCGGGCGTCACCGTGGAATAATAGTGAAAGCCCATCGGCGGCTTGAGATGGCTGCCGTCCTTGCTGATGCCCTTGGTGATGGCGGTCTTGATCTGCTCGTCGGTCCACCCTCCGATGCCCTTGGTCTTGCTCGAGGTGATGTTGCGCGAGGTCGAGACGCCCCAGGGCCCCGGGAAATCGAACCCGCCGGCGCCCAGACGCGTGGTCCACAGCCGTTGCCCCTTGTCCATCGGCGTATGGCATTCCATGCAATGCGCGATGGTGGCGAGGTAGAAGCCCTTCTTCACCTTGTCCTTCATGTCAGCTTCGGTGAACGGCTTCTCGCCGCCGGGCAGCACGTGCTCGACCTGCGGCATTTTATAGATCGGGTCGGCGACCTTGTTGCTGATTGGCTTGATCGTGTGCAAATACGCGACGACCGCATTGAGATCGCGTTCGGTCATGATGTGATAGAAGCCGGTCGGCATGATCATGGCGATGTGCACGCCGTTCGGCTGAATTCCGGTGCGCAGCAACTTTTTGAGATCGGCGTCGCTCCATTTGCCGATGCCGGTGTCCTTGTCCTGCGTGATGTTCGGCGCCGTGACCTTGAACGGCGGCTCATCCCAGGACAGCCCGCCGGAAAACAGCTTGCCGGGGATGTCGCCCTGCGGACCTTTTGGCGAATGGCAATTGCCGCAGGTGAGAATGCCGTTCACCAGATAGTCGCCGCGCTTGACCAGGTCGGACTGCGCGTGGGCGGCGCCGATCGAAGCGGCCAAAGCAAGAGCGAACGCCGAAATGAGACGGAGCATGCTGTTCCCCCGATTTGTTATGTCCGAGAGTATACACACACCGCTGCCGGCGGCGAGCGAGACGTGAACAAAAAAGGCGGCCCGTTGGGGCCGCCCTGTGGGTTCCATCAGAATACCGGCGATCAGGCCGCCGCGGTCGCCTCTTCGGTCTTCTTCTCTTGCACCGGCCCGGAATCCTTGCCCTTGGCCTCGAGGTCGCGGTCAACGAATTCGATCACGGCCTGGGCTGCGTTGTCGCCGTAGCGGAAGCCGGCCTTGAGCACGCGGGTATATCCGCCCTTGCGGTCCTTATAGCGCGGACCGATGACGTCGAACAATTTCTTGACCATGGCGACGTCGCGCAGTTCCGAGATCGCCTGACGGCGCGCGGCGAGACCGCCCTTCTTGCCGAGCGTGACCAGCTTCTCGACGATCGGCCGCAATTCCTTGGCCTTCGGCAGCGTGGTGACGACCTGCTCGTGCTTGATCAGGCTTGCTGCCATGTTGGCGAACATGGCGGTGCGGTGCGCCGAGTGCCGGCCGAGCTTGCGGTGAACTTTTCCGTGACGCATCGAACTAGTCCTTTGTTCATTCTCAAGTCACGACGGCTCGTCGGACGTTATGCTCAGGTGGGCTTCCTGCGTTCGCCCAGAAAGTCTTGGCCGAAGATTCTGGCCACGACCGTATTTCAAACTCAGTAGTGATCCTCGAAGCGCTTGGCGAGTTCTTCGATGTTTTCCGGCGGCCAACCCGGCACTTCCATGCCGAGGTGCAGGCCCATCTGCGCCAGCACTTCCTTGATCTCGTTGAGCGACTTGCGACCGAAGTTCGGTGTGCGCAGCATCTCGGCTTCGGTTTTCTGCACCAGGTCGCCGATATAGACGATGTTGTCGTTCTTGAGACAGTTGGCGGAGCGCACCGACAGCTCGAGCTCGTCGACCTTCTTGAGGAAGGCCGGGTTGAAGGCGAGATCGGGAATGCTCTCGGCGGCCTGCTCCTTGCGCGGCTCCTCGAAATTCACGAACACGTTGAGCTGGTCCTGCAGGATGCGCGCCGCGTAGGCGAGCGAGTCCTCAGGGGATACCGCGCCGTTGGTCTCGATGGTCATGGTCAGCTTGTCGTAGTCGAGGATCTGGCCCTCGCGGGTGTTCTCGACCTTGTAGGAGACCTTGCGCACCGGCGAATACAGGCTGTCGACCGGGATCAGGCCGATCGGCGCGTCCTCGGGACGGTTGCGCTCGGCCGGCACGTAGCCCTTGCCTGTGTTCACCGTGAATTCCATCCGGATCTCGGCGCCTTCGTCCAGCGTGCACAGCACGAGGTCGGGGTTGAGCACCACCACGTCGCCGACGGTCTGGATTTCGCCGGCGGTCACGGTGCCGGGGCCCTGTTTCTTCACCACCATGCGCTTGGGGCCCTCGCCCTGCATCTTGATGGCGATGTCCTTGATGTTGAGCACGATGTCGGTGACGTCCTCGCGCACGCCGGCGATCGAGGAGAATTCGTGCAGCACGCCGTCGATGTGCACCGACTGCACCGCCGCGCCCTGCAGCGACGACAACAGAATGCGGCGCAGCGCATTGCCCAGCGTCACGCCGAAGCCGCGCTCGAGCGGTTCGGCGACAACGGTGGCGACACGCGCGGCGTCGCTGCCGGCGGTCACCTGCAGCTTGTTCGGCCTGATCAATTCCTGCCAATTTTTTTGAATCACGTCATTCACCTTTGAGCGGCACGGGGCTTTCCCCGCGCATCCCACCCGCCGTGTGGGGAAATCTCGGCGGCGGCGGACGCGAGGGGCGCCCGCCAGAAACGAAAATCAAACGCGGCGCCGTTTACGCGGCCGGCAACCGTTATGCGGGATCGTGGTCACGTCGCGGATCGAAGTGATGGTGAAGCCCTGCGCCTGCAACGCGCGCAACGCCGACTCGCGGCCCGAGCCCGGACCGGACACCTCGACTTCGAGGGTGCGCATGCCGTGCTCTTGCGCCTTCTTGGCGGCGTCTTCGGCGGCGACCTGAGCGGCATAAGGGGTCGATTTGCGCGAACCCTTGAAACCCATCGTGCCCGACGACGACCAGGCGATGGTGTTGCCCTGCGCGTCGGTGATGGTGATCATCGTGTTGTTGAACGAGGCGGCGACGTGCGCCACGCCCGACGCGATGTTCTTGCGTTCGCGCCGGCGGACGCGGGTGGCTTCCTTACCCATTCTCTAGTCCCTTTCGCGGCCCGCAGCCCTCAGGCGCGGGCAATCCCTGTTACTTGGCGCTTACTTGCCTTCGGCCTTCTTCTTGCCGGCGATCGTCTTGGCCGGGCCCTTGCGGGTCCGCGCATTGGTATGGGTACGCTGGCCGCGCACCGGCAGGCCCTTGCGGTGGCGCAGGCCCCGGTAACAGCCGAGATCCATCAGGCGCTTGATGTTCATCGCCACTTCGCGGCGCAGGTCGCCCTCGACCATGTAGTCGCGGTCGATCATCTCGCGAATCTGCAGCACCTCGGCGTCGGTCAGCTGCGACACCCGCCGCTCCGGCGGCAGGTTAACCTTGGTCATGATTTCCTTGGCGATCTTGCCCCCGATGCCATGGATATATTGGAGCGCGATGACGACACGCTTGTTGGTGGGCAGGTTTACGCCGGCGATACGAGCCACGGAAGGTCTCTCCTGTTATCGTTCGGCCGCCCGCAATGCGCCGAATTCTTGTGGTCCCACATAGGGATAGCGCAAAGCGTAACACGACACCTGTCCCCGGATTTGTGGGGCCCGGCATCGCGTCAAACTCCTGAATGTGCAGCTTATTAGGGGATTCATCGGCCTCTCGTCAACCTCGGCGCGCACGCGTTTTGCGCTGTCCCGCCCTGTTTCTGGGGCGCGACGACCGGCCCCGGGTACCGGACCGGCGGCGCGCGGAGGCCTTGGCCGGCTTGGCCTTCTTGGCCTTCTTTTTCTTGCCTGGCTTGGCCTTGGCAGCCTTTTTCCCGCGTTTGGTCGGCTTTTTCGCCCGCTTGGCGGCCTTGACCTCGCGCGCATTGAGAATGCGGCCGATCGCGGCGGTAACCGCATCGATCGGCATCATGCCGTCCACGCCGCGGTGCATGCCCTTGGACGCGTAGTAATCGGCCAGCGGGGCGGTTTGAGCCCGGTAGGCGGCGAGACGGCCCTTGAGCACCTCCGGATTGTCGTCGGCGCGCAGCCTCTCGCCGCGCGCAGCCATCTCGGCCACCCGGGTCTCGATGCGCTTGAGCAACGCGCTTTCGTCTACCCTCAGTTCGATCACGCCGTCGAGCTTGAGGCCGCGCTCGACGAGCAGCCGGTCGAGCGCCTCGGCCTGCGGCACGGTGCGCGGGAAGCCGTCGAGAATGAAACCCCGCTTGCAGTCGGACTGATCGATGCGGTCGGCGATGATCGCCACCACCACCTCGTCGGGGACGAGTTCGCCGCGGTCCATGATCGCCTTGGCGCGCTGGCCGACCGGCGTTCCGGCGGCGACCGCGGCGCGCAACATGTCGCCGGTGGAAAGTTGGACGATGCCGTGTTTCTGAACCAGTCGCTGCGCTTGCGTGCCCTTCCCCGCCCCCGGCGGGCCGAGCAGGATCAGTCTCATCGATTGCGCCCCCGCAATTTCGAACGCTTGATCAGGCCTTCATACTGATGCGCCAGCAGGTAGCCCTGGATCTGCGCCACGGTGTCCATGGTGACGCTGACCACGATCAAGAGCGACGTGCCGCCGAAATAGAACGGCACCGCCGCGTAGGAGATCAGGATTTCCGGGATCAGGCAGACGATGGCGAGGTAGAGCGCACCGACAACGGTGATGCGCGAGAGCACGTAGTCGATGTATTCCGCCGTGCGCTCGCCCGGCCGGATGCCTGGCAGAAAGCCGCCGTGCTTCTTCAGATTGTCCGCGGTCTCGGTCGGGTTGAACACGATCGCCGTATAGAAGAAGGCGAAAAACACGATCAGCGCGATATAGAGCAGCAGGAACAGTGGCCGGCCGTGGCCGAGCAGCGTCGTCACGGTGGTGAGCCAACTGGGCCCGGAGCCGGCGTTGAAGTTGGCGACCGTGGTCGGCAACAACAGCAGCGACGAGGCAAAGATCGGCGGGATCACGCCCGAAGTATTGAGCTTGAGCGGCAGATGCGAGGACTGGCCCTCGAACATGCGGTTGCCGACTTGGCGCTTGGGATACTGGATCAGCAGGCGGCGCTGCGCGCGTTCCATGAAGACGATGAAGGCGATGACCGCCACCGCCATGACGATCACGGCAAGGATCAATCCGGTGGACAACGCGCCTTGCCGACCCAATTCGAGCGTGCCGGCGACGGCCGAGGGCAGCTGCGCGACGATCCCGGACAGGATGATCAGCGAAATGCCGTTGCCGATGCCGCGCGAGGTGATCTGCTCGCCGAGCCACATCAGGAACATGGTGCCGCCGGTGAGCGTGATCGTGGTGGAGATCAGAAAGAACATTCCGGGTTCGCTGACCACGCTGCCGGTGCCCTGCAGCCCGATGCCGATGCCATAGGACTGGAACGCCGCCAGAAACACGGTGAGGTACCGCGTGTACTGATTCATGATCTTGCGGCCCTGCTCGCCTTCCTTCTTGAGCGCTTCGAGCGTGGGCGAAACCGTCGTCATCAGCTGAATGATGATCGAGGCCGAGATGTAGGGCATGATGTTCAAGGCGAAGATCGCCATCCGATGGATGCCGCCGCCGGAGAACATGTTGAACATCCCCAGGATGCCGCCGGACTGGGTGTTGAAGATTTGCTCCCAGGCGTTGGGATCGATGCCGGGCAGCGGAATATAAGTGCCGAGGCGATAGACCAGCAGCGCGCCGACAGTGAACCAGATGCGCTTCTTGAGTTCTTCGGCCTTGGCGAGCGCGCCGAAATTGAGATTGGCTGCCAGTTGTTCCGCTGCAGAGACCATCGCTTCGCTCCTGCCGCCCACCCAAGTCTCGTCGCCCAAGTCGACGTCACCGCAGCCTTAGATAGGCATCACGCCGCGTTCTTGTAGCTGGCCTATTCGGCCTTTTGCTCGCCTTCGGCGGGCTCCGCCTTGGGTTTGCCCTTCGGCTTGTCACCGCCCTTGGCCGCCTCGAGTGCCACGCGCTTGTTCTTGCCTCTCGGCTCGGCGTCGACCTCTTTGGCCGGCGCCAGGATTTTCACGCTGCCGCCCGCCTTCTCGACCGCCGCGACGGCCGATTTCGAGGCACGATAGACCTCAAACGCGGCCTTGGCCTTGAATTCGCCGTCGCCCAAAAGCTTCACGCCGCCTTTGGCGCGCCGCATCAGGCCACCCTTGACCATGGCGTCGATCGTGATCGGCTGACCGGCATCGATCAGGCCGGCGTCGATCGCCGCCTGCACCTTGCCAAGATTGGTTTCGTTGAGCTTGACCGCGAAAGGCGAGTTGCGGAAGCCGCGCTTGGGCAAGCGCCGGTGCAGCGGCATCTGGCCGCCTTCGAAGCCCTTGATGCGCACGCCGGAGCGCGCAGTCTGGCCCTTGCCGCCGCGGCCGCCGGTCTTACCCATGCCGGAGCCGATGCCACGGCCGATACGCATTCGGTTCTTGCGCGCACCCGGACGGTCGGCGATCTCGTTGAGTTTCATCGTCGCAATCCTCTTACTTCGCCTCGCCGACCACTTTCACCAAGTGGTGCACCTTGCGGATCATACCGCGCGTCGCCGGCGTGTCCGGCAGATCCTTGACGCGGCCGATCTTGTTGAGGCCGAGTCCGATCAGTGTCGCGCGCTGCTGGCCGTCGCGGCGCAGCGGGCTCGCAACCTGCTCGATCTTGATCGTCTTTGCCGAAGCCATGACCTGCCCTCTATTCCGCCGTCGCTTCCGCCTCGCCGCCTTCGCGGCGGCGCGACTGCAGCGTGGAGACCTTGAGGTTGCGCCGCGCGGCAACCGAGCGCGGCGAATCCTGGTGCTTGAGCGCGTTGAAGGTCGCGCGCACCACGTTGTACGGATTCGACGAGCCGAGCGATTTCGCCACGACGTCCTGGATGCCGAGCGTCTCGAACACGGCGCGCATCGGACCGCCGGCGATGATGCCGGTGCCCGGAGGCGCCGCGCGCAGAAATACCTTGCCAGCGCCGTGACGGCCGAGCACGTCATGATGCAGCGTACGGCCTTCGCGTAGCGGCACGCGCGTGAGCGCGCGCTTGGCGGCATCGGTCGCCTTGCGGATCGCTTCGGGCACCTCACGCGCCTTGCCGTGGCCGTAGCCGGCGCGGCCCTTCTGGTCGCCGACGATCACCAGCGCGGCGAACGCGAAACGGCGGCCGCCCTTCACCACCTTGGCGACGCGATTGATGTGCACCAATTTGTCGGTGAACTCGCTGTCGCGCTCCTCGCGGCCACCGCGTTCGCGGTCTCGCCGGGGCTCTCGTCGGGGTTCATGTGCCATAGATGTTTGATCCGTTAGAAGTTGAGGCCGCCTTCGCGTGCGGCGTCGGCCAGCGCCTTGACGCGCCCGTGATAGAGATAGCCGCCGCGGTCGAACACGACGTCCTTGATGCCCTTTTCCTTGGCGCGCTCGGCGATGAGCTTGCCGACCGATTTCGCCGCGGCGATGTTAGCGCCGGTCTTGGCGCTCTCGCGTAGCGTCTTTTCCAGCGACGACGCGGCGGCGAGCGTCGCGCCTTTGTTGTCGTCGATGAGCTGGGCGTAGATGTGCTTGGACGAGCGGAACACGGTGAGCCGTGCGCGGCCGCCGGTGCCGGCGGCGCGCTTGACGTTGCGGCGCACGGTTGCCGTCCGTCGCGCAGTCCGATCGCTTAATCTCGACATCGCGCGTTCCTCTACTTCTTCTTGCCTTCCTTGCGGAAGATGTATTCACCGGCGTATTTCACGCCCTTGCCCTTGTACGGCTCCGGCGGACGGAAGCCACGGATCTCGGCGGCGACCTGGCCGACCTGCTGTTTGTCGGTGCCGGTAATCGTAATTTCGGTCGGCTTCGGCGTCGCGATGGCGATGCCCTGCGGGATGGCGAAGTTGACGTCGTGCGAGAAGCCAAGCTGCAGGTTGAGCGTCTTGCCCTGCACCGCGGCGCGGAAACCGACGCCGACGATCTCCAGCTTCTCCTCGAAGCCCTTGGTGACGCCCGCGATAAGATTGTTCACCAGCGTGCGCGAGGTGCCCCACTGCGAGCGCGCGCGCTTGGTCTCGACGCGCGGATCGAGCTGGATCGCGCCCTTGTCGAGCTTGACCGTGACGTCGTCGTGCACCACGACCTGCATGGCGCCCTTCGGGCCTTTGATCTTGACGGTCTGGCCTTCCACGTTGGCGGTAACGCCGGACGGGACTGCAACCGGTTTTTTGCCGATGCGCGACATCAGAACACCGTGCAGATGATTTCGCCGCCGACATTGGCGTCGCGCGCGGCGTGATCGGCCATGACGCCCTTCGGCGTCGACAGGATAGAGATGCCGAGGCCGTTGTTGATGCGCGGCAGCGCCCTGACCGAGGCGTAGACGCGCCGGCCCGGCTTGGAAACGCGCGAGATCTCGCGGATCACCGGCTCGCCGTCGAAATACTTGAGCTCGATCTCGAGCTCGCTGCGGCCGTCGGCGTGCGCCACGCTGGCGTAGCCGCGGATGTAGCCCTCGGTCTTGAGCACCTCGCAGACGCGCTCGCGCTGCTTGGAGCCCGGCATGGATACCTTCGACTTGGCGCGCATCTGCGCGTTGCGGATGCGGGCAATCATGTCGCCGATCGGATCGTTCACAGCCATCGCGACCTCCTTACCAACTCGACTTCACGAGGCCCGGGATGAGCCCCTTGGAGCCGAGGTCGCGCAGCGCGATGCGGCTGAGTTTATGCTTGCGGTAGTAGGCGCGCGGACGGCCCGACAATTCGCAGCGATTGCGGATGCGCGTCGCCGAGGAATTGCGCGGCAATTCGGCGAGCTTGAGGGTTGCGGCGAACCGCTCCTCCATCGGCAGCTTCTTGTCGCGAGCGATCGCCTTGAGCGCCTTGCGGCGGTTGGCGTAACTCTTCGCCATCTTGCGCCGTCTGTTGTTCTTCTCGACCATACTCTTCTTGGCCATACCTTTAGCTCCTTGTTTCCGCGTTTGAGGAAACGTTCCTCACTGCCGGAACGGGAAGTTGAATGCGGTCAGCAGCGCGCGGGCCTCGTCGTCGTTGCGCGCGCTGGTGCAAACGGTGATGTCGAGGCCCCACGAGTCGCTGACCTTGTCGAAGTCGATCTCGGGGAACACGATGTGTTCCTTGATGCCAAGGCTGTAGTTGCCGCGGCCGTCGAAGCTTTTCGGGTTGAGGCCGCGGAAGTCGCGGATGCGCGGCAGCGCGATGTTTACCAGCCGGTCGATGAAGTCGTACATGCGCGCCTTGCGCAGCGTCACCTTGCAGCCGATGGCCTGGCCGTCGCGCAGCTTGTAGGTCGCGATCGACTTGCGCGACTTGGTGATGACCGCCTTCTGCCCGGCGATCAGCGAGAGGTCCTGCGAGGCATTGTCGACCTTCTTGCGGTCGGCGACGCCCTCGCCGATGCCCATGTTGAGCACCACCTTGGTAATCACCGGCACCTGCATGCGGTTCTTGTAGCCGAACTGCTTGCTCAGCTCGCCGCGGATGACGGTCTCGAATTGCGTCTTCAGCCGCGCCACGTAGTCGGAGCGCTCGCGCGGCTTCTTCGCCTTTGGCGCGTCGCCTTTGGGCGCATCGCCTTTGGCAGCCTTGGGCGCGCCCTGCGGCGGCTTCGCCTTTTTCGGCTCGGTGTTTTCTTGCGGGTCAGCCATCGATCTCTACTCCGGAACGCTTGGCGATGCGTACCTTCTTGCGGTCGGCGCCCTCGCCGACAAACTTGAAGCCGACGCGGGTCGGCTTGCCGTCCTTGGGGTCGGCGAGCGCCAGGTTGGACAGATGAATCGTCCCTTCCTTGGAGACGATGCCGCCCTCTTGCTGGGCGGTCTGGCGCTGGTGGCGCTTGACCATGTGGATGCCGCGCACCAGCGCGCGGTCATCGGCCGGGTGCACGGCCAGCACCTCGCCGGTGCGGCCCTTGTCGCGGCCGGTCAGCACGATGACCTTGTCGCCCTTCTTGATCTTGGCGGCCATCACAGCACCTCCGGGGCGAGCGAGATGATCTTCATGTGATTCTTGGCGCGCAATTCGCGCGGCACCGGCCCAAAGATACGGGTGCCGACCGGCTCCATCTGCGGGGTGATCAGCACCGCCGCGTTGCGGTCGAAGCGGATGACCGAGCCGTCGGCGCGCTTAATGTCCTTGGCGATGCGCACCACCACGGCCTTCATCACCTCGCCCTTCTTGACGCGGCCGCGCGGGATCGCCTCCTTCACCGAGACGACGATGACGTCGCCGATGGTGGCGTATTTGCGCTTGGAGCCGCCCAGCACCTTGATGCACATGACGCGGCGCGCGCCGGAATTGTCCGCCACGTCGAGGTTGGTTTGCATCTGGATCATGATGCGGCTCTCACTTTATTGGCGCTCTGCACGCTTATTGAACTTTCTGCTTCTTCTCGCCCCGGATCACTTCCCAGCACTTGAGCTTGGAAAGCGGCCGGCGTTCCTCGATCCACACCACGTCGCCGACTGAAAATTCGTTCTTCTCGTCGTGCGCGTGGTACTTCTTCGAGCGGCGAATGACCTTCTTCATCGTCGCGTGGGAAAAACGCCGGTCGACCCGCACGACCACGGTCTTGGCCTGCTTGTCGCTGACGACGACGCCCTGGAGCGTACGTTTCGGCATCTCGAACCCCTTACTTCGACTTCTTCGCGGCAGTCTTCTTCGCGCCAGCCTTGCGGCTCTTCGCGGACTGCGGCTTCTTGGATTTCGGCTTGTCGGATTTCGGCTTCTCGGCCTTCGGCTTGGCAACCTTTGGTTTGGCTTCCGTTACCGGCTTCGGCGCAATCTCAGGCATCTCCCCGGCGCGCTTTTGCGCGGCAATGGTCTTGAGCCGCGCCACGTCGCGGCGGATCACGCGCACGCGCGATGTATTTTCGAGCTGCCCTGTGGCGCGCTGAAAGCGCAGGTTGAACTGCTCCTTCTTGAGCTTGAGCACTTCGTCGTCGATCTGGTCGAGCGTCATCGCTCTTACGTCTACGGCTTTCATGGTCTCACTCGGCGATACGTTCGATGAAACGGGTCTTGACCGGGAGCTTGGCGGCCGCGAGCGCCAGCGCTTCCTTGGCGACCGCGAGCGGAATGCCGTCGACCTCGAATAGGATGCGGCCCGGCTTAACGCGGGTGACCCACAATTCAGGCGTGCCCTTGCCTTTGCCCATGCGGATTTCGATCGGCTTCTTCGACACCGGTACGTCCGGGAAGACGCGAATCCACACCCGGCCCGACCGCTTCATGAAGCGGGTGAGCGCACGGCGCGCGGCCTCGATCTGGCGCGCGGTGACGCGCTCCGGCTCGAGCGCCTTGAGGCCGTATTGGCCGAAGGCGAGCGTTGCGCCCGAGGTAGCGACGCCGTGGATGCGGCCCTTGAACGCCTTGCGGAACTTGGTGCGGATCGGTTGCAGCATGACCTGGCTCTGATTGTTCCTTTACGCGGCGTCGCGGCGCGGACGGCCCTGATCGCCCTCGGCGAGCTTCTTGTCCTGCGCCATCGGGTCGTGCTCAAGGATCTCGCCCTTGAAGATCCAGACCTTGACGCCGCAGGTGCCGTAAGTGGTGAAAGCGGTGGCGACGCCATAGTCGACGTCGGCGCGCAACGTATGCAGCGGCACGCGGCCTTCGCGATACCACTCCATGCGCGCGATTTCGGCGCCGCCGAGGCGGCCGGAGCAGTTGATGCGGATGCCCTCGGCACCAAGCCGCATCGCCGACTGCACGGCGCGCTTCATGGCGCGGCGGAACGCGACGCGGCGCTCGAGCTGCTGGGCGATCGATTCGGCGACCAGTTGCGCATCGAGCTCGGGCTTGCGGATTTCCACGATGTTGATGACCACGTCACTCTGCGTCAGCTTGGCCACCGACTTGCGCAGCTTCTCGATATCGGCGCCCTTTTTGCCGATGACCACGCCCGGACGCGCCGAGTGGATGGTGACGCGGCACTTCTTGTGCGGCCGCTCGATGATGATCTTCGATACCGCCGCCTGCTTGAGCTGCTTGTTGAGCTCGTCGCGGATCTTGATGTCCTCGTGCAGCAGCGTGCCATACTCGGTCTTGCCGGAGTACCAACGCGAATCCCAGGTCCGGTTGATGCCGAGACGAAGCCCGGTCGGATTGACTTTCTGACCCATCGAATACCCCTTTAGGCTTTCGCTGCGGCTTCGACCTGACGCACGACGATGGTCAGGTGGGAGAACGGTTTCAAAATACGGCCCATGCGGCCGCGGCCGCGCGGATTGAAGCGCTTGATCACCAGCGCCTTGCCGACGTGGGCCTCGGCGACGACCAGGTCGTCGACGTCGAGGTCGTGATTGTTCTCGGCGTTGGCGATCGCCGATTCCAGGCACTTGCGTACATCCTTGGCGATGCGCTTGCGCGAAAACTCAAGATCGGCGAGCGCGCTCGCGACCTTTTTGCCGCGGATCATCTGCGCGACAAGATTGAGCTTCTGCGGGCTGATCCGGATCATCCGGGCCACCGCCTTGGCCTCGTTATCCGGGAGGCTGCGCTCGCGTGAACTCTTGCCCATGACCTTGTCTCTCTAATCCTTAGCTCGCCGCCGGGGTCGCAGCCGGTGCCGCCGGAGCAGCGCCGGGCGCAGCCGGTGCCGCGGCCGTACGCTTGGCTTTGCGGTCGGACGAATGGCCGTAGAACATGCGGCCCGGTGCGAACTCGCCGAACTTGTGACCGACCATTTCCTCGGTGACCATCACCGGAATGTGCTTTTGCCCGTTGTAGACGCCGAAGTTCAGGCCGACGAACTGCGGCAGAATGGTCGAGCGCCGGCTCCAGATCTTGATCATCTCGTGACGGCCGGACGCGCGCGCGGCTTCCGCTTTTTTCAGCAGATAGCCGTCGACGAAAGGGCCTTTCCATAGCGAACGGGACATATGCCTGGTCCTACTGCTGCTTCTTCTTGCGATCGTGCCGGCTGGCGATGATGAATTTGGTGGTGCGCTTGTTCTTGCGCGTCTTCCAACCCTTGGTCGGCACGCCCCACGGCGTGGTCCAGTGCTTGCCGCCCTTGGTGCGGCCGCCGTGCGGGTGATCGACCGGGTTCATGACGATGCCGCGGTTGTGCGGCATGCGGCCCTTCCAACGCTGACGGCCGGCCTTGCCGATGGTCGTGTTCATGTTGTCGGGGTTCGACACCGCGCCAACGGTCGCGAGGCAGCGGCCATGCACCAGGCGCTGCTCGGTCGTGCTCAGACGCAGGATAACATAATCCTGATCCCGACCGACGATCTGCACGTAGCTCCCGGCCGAGCGCGCGAGCTGCCCGCCCTTGCCGATTTTGATCTCGATGTTGTGCACGATGGTGCCGACCGGGATGATGCCGAGCGGCAGCGCATTGCCCGGCTTGATATCGGCCTTGTCGGACGAGATCACGGTGTCGCCGACACCCAAGCGTTGCGGCGCCAGGATATAGGCCTGCTCGCCGTCCTGGTATTTGATCAGCGCGATGAAGGCGGTGCGGTTCGGGTCGTATTCGATCCGCTCGACCGTCGCCGGCACGTCGATCTTGGTGCGGCGGAAATCGATCTTGCGGTAGGCCTGCTTGTGGCCGCCGCCGCGGAAGCGTGAGGTGATGCGCCCGTTATTGTTGCGCCCGCCGGTCGAACTCTGCCCTTCGGTCAACGCCTTGAGCGGCGGGCCTTTGTGCAGGCCCGACCGATCGACGATGACCAGCTGACGCTGGCTCGGCGTGGTCGGATTGTATGTTTTCAACGCCATCGCGAGCTTCCCTTACAATCCCGTGGTCACGTCGATGCGGTGACCCTCTTCCAGCGTCACCATCGCGCGCTTGACGTCGGACAAGATGCCGATGCGGTTCTTGAACGCCTTCTTCTTGCCTTTGCGGGTGAGCGTGTTGACGCTCTTGACCTTGACGTCGAACAACTTCTCCACCGCTTCCTTGATCTGCGGCTTGGTGGCGTCGCGGCGTACCTTGAACACGACCTTGTTGTGTTCGGACGCCATGGTCGCCTTTTCGGTGATCACCGGCGACAGGATGACGTCGTAATGGCGGGGATCGCTGGTGCTCATTTGAAGCGCGCCTCCAGCGCATCGAGCGCGGCCTTGGTCAGCACCAGGGTCTTGCGCCGCATGATGTCGTAAACGTTGATACCCTGCACCGGCAGCACGTCGATGTTCGGGATGTTGCGCGCGGCGGAACGGAAGTTCGCCTCCACCTCGGCGCCGTCGATGATCAGCGCGTTTTCGAGACCGAGCTTGCCGAACTGCTGGGCCAGCGCCTTGGTCTTCGCATCCTTCAACGTCGCCTTGTCGAGCACGATGATGCCGCCGCCTTTGGCCTTGGACGACAGTGCGTGCTTGAGCGCAAGCGCGCGCACCTTCTTCGGCAGATCATGCGCGTGGCTGCGCACCAACGGACCGAAGGCGCGTCCGCCGCCGCGGAACTGCGGCACGCGCGCCGAGCCGTGGCGGGCGCCGCCGGTGCCCTTCTGCGCATACATCTTCTTGCCGGTGCGCCAGATTTCCGAGCGGTCCTTGGACTTGTGGGTGCCGCGCTGGCGCTTTGCGAGCTGCCAGTTGACGCAGCGCTGCAGAATGTCGCTGCGCGGCTCGAGACCGAAGATCGCATCCGGCAGGTTAGCCTTGCCGATTTCCTTGCCATCGAGGGCGATGATTTTAAGCTCCATCACGCGCCCTCCTTTTTGGCGGCGGCCGCAGCTTTATCCGCGGCCTTGGCTGCCTTGTCCGCGGCTTTCGCGGCTTGATCGGCGGCTTGCGCAGCCTGCGCGGCGGCGGTAGCAGCCTTTTCCGCTGCTTGCGCGGCATCGGGCGCTGCCTCTTCTTTGGCTGCCGTCACGTCGGACTTGACGTCGGATTTGGCTTCAGCCTCATCGCCGCCGCGGAACTTGCCGGGCTTCGGCGCTTCTTTCGGCAGCTTCTTCTTGATCGCGTCGCGCACCGTGACCCAGCCGCTCTTGGAGCCTGGCACCGCGCCCTCGACCATGATGAGGCCGCGCTCGACGTCGGTTTGCACGACCTTGAGATTGAGCGTGGTAACGCGGTCGACGCCCAGATGGCCGGGCATTTTCTTGTTCTTGAACGTCTTGCCGGGGTCCTGACGGCCGCCGGTACCGCCGATCGAGCGGTGCGAGATCGAGACGCCGTGCGAAGCGCGAAGACCGGCGAAATTCCAGCGCTTCATGCCGCCGGCAAAGCCCTTGCCGATCGAGGTGCCGCAGACGTCGACGAACTGGCCGACAACGAAGTGGTCGGCGGTGATCTCGGCGCCGACCGGGATCAGCGCGTCCTCGGTGACGCGGAATTCGGCGAGCTTGCGCTTGGGCTCGACCTTGGCCTTGGCGAAATAGCCGCGGTCGGCCTTGATCATGTTGTTGGTGCGCCGCGCGCCCGAGCCGAGCTGCAGCGCGACATAGCCGTTCTTGTCCTTGGTGCGGTGGGCGACCACCTGGCAACCGGCCAGGCGCAGCACCGTGACCGGCACGTGTTCACCCGCGTCGGTGAACAGCCGCGTCATCCCCAATTTCTGCGCAACAACTCCGGATCGCATGGTCGTCCTCGTGCGGCCTTTACAGCTTGATCTCGACGTCGACGCCGGCGGCGAGGTCGAGCTTCATCAGCGCGTCCACGGTCTGCGGCGTCGGATCGACGATG
>DASUGZ010000141.1:0-6354 GCA_036273755.1 Pseudolabrys sp. | reverse complement strand
GCCGGCGACGGCACCACCACCGCAACCGTGCTTGCCGCCGCCATTGTCAAGGAAGGCTCCAAGGCGGTCGCCGCCGGCATGAACCCGATGGACCTCAAGCGCGGCATCGACATCGCGGTCGAGACCGTGGTCGAGGAGCTCAAGAAGAACTCCAAAAAGATCACCTCGAACGAGGAGATCGCCCAGGTCGGCACCATCTCGGCCAACGGCGACAAGGAAATCGGCGACTATCTCGCCGAGGCGATGAAGAAGGTCGGCAACGAGGGCGTGATCACGGTGGAAGAGGCCAAGAGCCTCGAGACCGAGCTCGACGTCGTCGAAGGCATGCAGTTCGACCGCGGCTACATTTCGCCGTACTTCATCACCAACGCCGACAAGATGCGCACGGAGATGGAGGACCCCTACATCCTCATCTACGAAAAGAAGCTGTCGGGCCTCCAGGAGCTGCTGCCGCTGCTTGAATCCGTGGTGCAGACCGGCAAGCCGCTGCTCATCATCGCCGAGGACGTGGAAGGCGAAGCGCTCGCCACCCTCGTCGTCAACAAGCTGCGCGGCGGCCTCAAGGTCGCGGCGGTCAAGGCGCCGGGCTTCGGCGATCGCCGCAAGGCCATGCTGCAGGACATCGCCGTCCTGACCGGCGGCCAGGCGATCTCGGAAGACCTCGGCATCAAGCTCGAGAACGTCACCATCGCCATGCTTGGCCGCGCCAAGAAGGTGATGATCGACAAGGAGAACACCACGATCGTCAACGGCGCCGGCAAGAAGGCCGACATCGAGGCGCGCGTGGCGCAGATCAAGGCGCAGATCGAGGAAACCACCTCGGACTACGACAAGGAGAAGCTGCAGGAGCGTCTCGCCAAGCTCGCGGGCGGTGTTGCGGTGATCCGCGTCGGCGGCGCCACCGAGATCGAGGTGAAGGAGCGCAAGGATCGCGTCGACGACGCGATGCACGCCACCCGCGCCGCGGTCGAGGAAGGCATCCTGCCGGGCGGCGGCGTTGCGCTGCTGCGTTCGGTCGAGGCGCTCAAGCGCGTCAAGTCCGACAACGACGACCAGAAGCACGGCATCGAGATCGTCCGCAAGGCGATCCAGGCTCCGGCCCGCCAGATCGCGACCAATGCCGGCGCCGATGGCTCCGTCATCGTCGGCAAGATCATGGAGAAGGACCAGTATTCGTACGGCTTCGATGCGCAGGCCGGCGAGTACGGCAACCTCATGACCAAGGGCATCATCGACCCGACCAAGGTCGTGCGTGCGGCGATCCAGAACGCGGCGTCCGTCGCCGGGCTCCTGATCACCACCGAGGCCATGGTCGCCGAGGTGCCGAAGAAGCAGTCGGCCGCCCCGGCAATGCCGGGCGGCGGCGGCATGGGCGGGATGGATTTCTAAGCCACGCGCTCAACGCAAAAAATGCGAAGGCCCGGGAAAATCCCGGGCCTTTTCGCTTTTCGGGTGGCGCTACAAATGGAAACGACCACAAATGAGAGGCGCGGTTACATCCGCCGTCGCCTTGATCTCACCGTGGCCGTCAGGCGCTGGACAACACACGCGTCCATCGCCACTTGCTACTTTCCATACCCGACAATTGTGACAGCATCATGAATCCAAAAAAGAGCCGGATTTACCTAGGCATCGGCGGCTGGACTTTTGAGCCGTGGCGCGGCGTGT
This sequence comes from Pseudolabrys sp., assembly GCA_036273755.1. Taxonomy (GTDB): domain Bacteria; phylum Pseudomonadota; class Alphaproteobacteria; order Rhizobiales; family Xanthobacteraceae; genus Pseudolabrys. The sequence goes on along the minus strand of DASUGZ010000141.1, from coordinate 4,686 downwards.
TCTATCCGAAGGGCCTGCCGCACGCCAAAGAACTGGCCTACGCCGCGGAAAGGCTGACCTCGATCGAGGTCAATGGCACGTTCTACCGCTCGCAGACGCCCGCGACCTTCCGTAAATGGGCGAGCGAAACGCCGGACGGCTTCGTGTTCGCGCTCAAAGGTCCGCGCTTCGCCGTCAACCGCCGGGTGCTGGCGGAAGCCGGCGACTCGATTCAGCGGTTTCTGGACTCCGGCATCACCGAACTCGGCACCCGTCTTGGCCCCCTGCTCTGGCAGTTCGGCCCTTACAAGAAATTCGACCCCGCCGATTTCGGCAAATTCCTTGAAGCGCTGCCGAACAAATTCGACGGCCATCGGCTTCGTCACGTCATCGAAGTGCGCCACGACAGCTTCAAGACACCAGAATTCATCGCGCTGTTGCGCCAGTTCAACATGCCGCCGGTTTACACCGACCACGCGGTCTATCCCAACATCGCTGACATCGCCGGAGATTTTGTTTACGCCCGCCTGCAGCGCGGCAAAGATTCGGTGCCGACCGCCTACCTGCCCAAACAGATCGCCGAATGGGCCGCCCGTTTGCAGACCTGGGCACAGGGCCAGCAACCGAAAGACCTGCCGCGCGTCGATAGCAAGCATAAGCCCAAGGCCGCGCCGCGCGATGTGTTCGCTTACGTGATCCATGAGGGCAAAGTGCGCGCGCCGGCCGCGGCCATGGCGCTGATTGAAAAATTGAAGGCGTGATCATGCCCAAAACAAAATCAAAATCCGCGACAAAGGCCGCGCCGCTTTTCACTATTGGCTACGAAAAGGCCAAGCCCGCCGCGGTCATGGGCGAACTAAAGCGCGCCAAGATCGATCTTTTGGTCGACACCCGCGCGGTTGCCGCCTCGCGCCGGCCCGGCTTTTCCAAGCGCCAGCTTGCCGCTTCACTCGACGAAGAGGGCATCGCCTACATCCATTTGCAAAAGCTGGGAACGCCGGCGCAGGGCCGCGCGGCAGCGAAGTCCGGCGACTACGCCACACTCTGGCGTATCTATGACAAGCACATCAAATCCCGCGCCGCGCACGAAGAACTTGATGAATTGCTGACGCTGATCAAATCGAAAAAACGCGTGGCGCTATTGTGCTATTGCCGCGATCCGAAGGCGTGTCATCGCAGCCGCATTGTGGCGAACGTCAAAAAGCGCATGCGCGTCAAGGTCGAAGACCTCATTCCGCCGCTGTTTTAGGCGGCCTTGTCCCCTTGTCGGCGGCTTCTGTTCGGCTAACCTTGCGCGGGGCAACAACAGGGGGAGTGGCGACAATGCGTTTCTTGTTGGCGGGACTGATGGTGGCGTTCGCGCTGTCGTCGGCGCAGGCGCAAGTCCGCGTGACCGGCGCCGAAGTCTTGCATACCGGGACCTACGAGGTGGGAAAAACCAAGGAGATCGACGATCCCAACATCTCCTCGGGCCACCGTTATGAAGCCGACGCCACGCTCATTCACGAAGGCAGCACGGTCAGGGTCAAGCTCAACGATGCTTTTGGCCTCGATCTCAAGATCGAAGGCACGCCGCGCGGTAAGTCCATTCCGGTGCGCATCGTGTGGCGTTATCCCGATCCGGGCCTGCACAACCCGCAAACCGGCAAGACCAAATTCGTCGACGACTACATGGACCGGCGGCAAATCGGCGAGAAATCCACTTTCTACTGGATGCTGGGCCAGGAATGGGCGCTGGTGCCGGGCACGTGGATCTTCGAGCTTTGGTATGAGAACCGCGCCCTGATCCGTCAGTCGTTCACATTGGAGCGGGAGTAGAGCTATTCCGCGGGCTGCGCGGCGGCGTTGCGCGCTTCAATGCTGACGATCAGCGACACCAGGCCGAGCGTCGCCAGAAACATCACCAGGGCGATGATCGAGTTGACGCCGAGCACGAGGCCGAAGCCGCCGCTGTTGTGCAGCAGGGAGATCAAGGCGATCGCCGCACCGGCGCTAATGAACAGCGTGAAATAGCGCACGGCGTAAACGCGGCCGCGCCAGGCGTCCGCCGTGTAGCGCGCGAGGATGATGTCGTTGACCGTGACCTGCCCGTAGATCGCCGCGACGGCGATCGCGAGCGCGATCATCAACGACAATCCGCTCGCGTAGGTCGCCCATAGATTGCCGGCAAAGCCGAGCCCCGTCACTGCGGCAAAGATCACATGCGGCGGCACCCGTTCGACGAGGCGGCCGACGGTGAGCTGCGCCAGCGCGCCGCACACCAGAACGGCGGTGGCGATGCTGCCGATCAGCACCAGCGGCACCGACGCGGAGACGCCCTCATCGACGATCTTCGGCAGCGCGATCGTCAGCACGTTGAAAACAAGACCGGCGCTGATGGCGATCACCAGGAACAGGCCGAACAGCAGAACGGCCAATTTAGGCGTCAGCGGCACCGCGGGCTTGGACTGACGCAGACTCGCGTGATGGCGGTCGTCCGGAGTGAGCCACAGATAGACGAAGCCGGTGACGACGCAGAGCGCGGCGGGCGCCAGAAACGCGGCGCGCCAGCCAAGCCAAGTGGCCAAGGCCGCGCTGATGCCGGCGGCAAGCGAAACGCCGAGATTGCCACAGACGCCGTTGAAGGCGAGCGTGCGTCCGCGCGCGCCCGAGGCTTCTATCAGCATCGCCATGCCCACGGGGTGATAGATGGCGGCGAACACGCCGAGGAAAAACATGCCGACCGCGAGCATGCTCAAATTCGGCGCGAAGGCGGTCAACGCCAGCGACAGACCGCAGCCGAGGTAGAACGCCGCCATCATGTTGCGCCGGCTCCAGTGGTCGGCGAGCCAGCCAGCCGGCAGCGAAAAGACGCCAAAGGCGACAAAGGCCGTGCTCGAAAGCGCGATCAGTTCGCTGTAGGGGCGCCGGTAAATGACCTCGAGGCCGATCACCACGGTCGGATAGATCAGCAATACAAAATGGTCGATCGCATGCGCCCAGTTGAGAAAGGCGATGGAGCGGCGGCGCGCCGCGTCAGCATGCGGGTCAAGGCTGGTCGGACTCATTCGAATCTCGGTTTTCGAAAGAGAATATCGCCTGTTCTGTCGCGATGTTCGGCCGATTTTGTCGTCCACTCGTTTGATCGATAACATACCGGCCGATGGCCGCCTATGGACGCCTCCGAGCGCGGACCCGGCAAAAGCGCAGATGAGGCCTGCGGCAGCGGCAGACTCGACAACAGTCCGCAAACCCGCTTTAGTTGTATTTGATTATATTGCTTCTCTACCGCGTAACCCGATTTCGGGGCATTCATGGGTAGCGTACGTTGCGTCCGTGCGGTGGCGATCGCCACCGCGATTGCCCTTGTTTGTTGCGTCGGCGTGTCGGCCGAACCTGCCCGGTCCGGCGACGGCGACGCGCGGTTTCTATTGTTTTCGGGCGCCGATGTTTGGCGGGACGGCCAATTCGGCCATAGCGGCCTGCTGTGGTCCCCCTATGGGCTAGACCGCGACGGTTTCACGTTGAAGGCGATGATTTCGGGCGGACGCTATCGCTACATCTCGGGTGCGCTCAACAATACCTGGGTGATCGGCACCGAAGAGGAAGCCCAAGCGCTACCGGGCTGGCGGTTCAAGGGAGATCTGTTCGAGGTCAAGATCTTTGCCGGCCTCGATGTCACGCATGGCGCGACGTGGCCCGACGATCCCGACAATCGTCTGCGCGGGACCCATCTCGGCCTGCGCACCGCCGTCGATGTCTGGTACGAGCCGACGTCCTCCACCATGCTCGCAACCGACGCCTCGCTGACAACAATTGCCGCCGACTACTCGGCGCGCATCGCCTATGGTTGGCGGCTCAATGACTGGTTCTATCTCGGCCCCGAGGCGCAAGCCTTCGCCTGTGACGGCTATCGCCAGTTCCGATTCGGCGTCCATCTAACGGCGTTGAAAACCGGCACATGGGAATGGTCGGCGGCGGCTGGCTGGACCGATGACAGCAACCGGCGCACCGGGCCGTATCTGCGGTTCGGCCTCTTGACGCGACGCTAATCGAGCGTACGCCGGAAACGCCTAACCGCGATGGTCATCGCGATCAGCATCAAAACGAACAGTGCAACGGCGTCGTAGCGCAAATCGCCGATCGAGGAGCCCTTCAGCATGATCGCGCGCACGATACGCAAATAGTGCGTCAGCGGCAGTGCTTCGCCGATATATTGCGCCCAGACCGGCATGCCGGCGAAGGGAAACATGAAGCCGGAAAGCAGGATGTTCGGCAAAAAGAACATCATCGACATCTGCATCGCCTGCAGTTGGTTCTGCGCCACCGTAGAGAAGGTGTAGCCGACCGACAGATTGGTGGCGATGAACAGCGTCGAGAGCACCGCCAACATCGCCAGATTGCCAACCACCGGCACGCCGAACAGCAGCACGCCGATGCCGATAATCAGCGACGCCTGCACGAAGCCGACAATGATATAGGGCACGATCTTACCGAGCATGATCTCGACCGGCGTGATCGGCATCGACAGCAGGCTCTCCATCGTGCCGCGCTCAATCTCGCGCGTCACCGACAGCGCGGTGAAGATCAGCATGGTCATGGTGAGGATGGTTCCGACCAGGCCCGGCACGATGTTGAGCCGTGAGGACGCCGCCGGATTGTAGCGTGCATGCGCCCTGATCTCGAACGGCAGCGACGGCGGGTCGCCGGTGAAAAGGTCGTGTTCCA
>DASUGZ010000140.1:0-24279 GCA_036273755.1 Pseudolabrys sp. | reverse complement strand
GGATACCGCCATTGGCATCGGGCCGCCGGAAGCGGCCAAGAGCTATCTCCTGATCGACAAGATCGTCGCCGCCTGCAAGACGAGCGGCGCCGAAGCGGTGCATCCCGGCTATGGCTTCCTGTCCGAGCGCGAGGCGTTCTCGAAAGCGCTGGAGAAAGCCGGCGTGGTTTTTATCGGGCCGAACGCCAAGGCGATCGCCGCCATGGGCGATAAGATCGAGTCGAAGAAGGCGGCGGCCGCCGCCAAGGTGTCGACGGTGCCCGGCCATCTCGGCGTCATCGCCGATGAGAAAGAGGCGGTGAAGATCGCCGACGGCATCGGCTATCCGGTGATGATCAAGGCGTCGGCCGGCGGCGGTGGCAAGGGCATGCGCATCGCCCATTCCAAGGCGGAGGTTGCCGAGGGCTTTGCGAGGGCGCGCTCGGAGGCGAAGTCCTCGTTCGGTGACGACCGCGTCTTCATCGAGAAATTCATCACCGACCCGCGCCACGTCGAAATCCAGGTCCTGGGCGACAAGCACGGCAACATCATCTATCTCGGCGAGCGCGAATGCTCGATTCAGCGTCGCAATCAGAAGGTGATCGAAGAGGCACCGTCGCCACTGCTCGACGAAGGCACGCGCAAGAAGATGGGTGAGCAGGCGGTCGCGCTGGCGAAGGCGGTCGGCTACGACTCCGCAGGTACGGTCGAATTCGTCGCCGGGCAGGACAAGAGTTTCTATTTCCTCGAGATGAACACGCGGCTGCAGGTCGAGCATCCGGTGACCGAACTCGTCACCGGCATCGATCTGGTCGAGCAGATGATCCGCAGCGCCGCAGGCGAAAAGCTCACGCTCAAGCAGAGCGATGTAAAGCTGAATGGCTGGGCTGTGGAATCCAGAGTCTATGCCGAGGATCCTTACCGCAATTTCCTGCCGTCCACGGGCCGCCTCACACGCTATCGGCCACCGGAGGAGAAGAGCGCCGGCGGCATCACGGTGCGCAACGATACCGGCGTCTACGAGGGCGGCGAAATCTCGATCTACTACGATCCGATGATCGCCAAGCTGGTGACGCATGCGGGAAAGCGCGAACAGGCGATCGACGCGCAGGCCGATGCGCTCGACGCTTTCGTCATCGACGGTATCCGCCACAATATCCCGTTCCTGTCCGCGTTGATGGCGCATCCGCGCTGGCGCGCCGCCAAGCTGTCGACCGGCTTCATTGCTGAGGAATTTCCCGACGGCTTCCGCCCGCACGCGCCGGAGGGCGAGGGCGCCAAAGTCATCGCCGCGGTGGCGGCGGCCATCGATCTGACTTTGGGTGAGCGCAAGCGGAGAATTTCAGGTCAGATGAATGGCCGCGCGGTGATGCGCGAGCGCCAGCGCGCGGTTTGGCTGGGAGCGGAGGAAATTGCGCTCGAGGTCTGGCGCGCGGAGGATGACGATCAGGTGCGTGTTGCTTTTGCCGAAGACAAGCCAGGGCAGCCTTACGTACTAGGCTTCCTGTGGAATCCAGGCGACCCGATCTGGTCCGGTAGCGTCAATGGCCATCATGTTTCGGTGCAGGTGCGGAATATTCCCAACGGCTTTGCGCTGAGCTATCGCGGCGTCGAGACCAAAGCCTATGTCTACACCGGGCGCGAGGCCGCTTACGCGCGGTTGATGCCGCTGAAGCAGGCCGCCGACAGTCTTAAACACATCTTGTGCCCGATGCCGGGGCTGGTGGTGTCGATCGCGGTCAAGGAAGGCCAGGAGGTCAAGGCTGGCGAAACCGTCGCGGTGGTCGAGGCGATGAAGATGGAGAACGTCCTGCGGGCCGAGATCGACGGCACGGTCAAAAAGATCAACGCCAAGCCGGGCGACAGCCTCGCGGTCGACGCGGTGATTCTGGAATTCGCCTGACTTCGGAACCGGTTGTATACGCGGGCGTTCGCTTCCCGACAGCAATTTTGTCGGAGAAGTTCCATGGACGCACCCACAATGCCTGCGCAGAAGCAGGACCGGCAGCCCGGCATCGAGCGGGAGATGCATCCGCGCCCGGATTTCGCGCCGAAATATCCCGGCGTCGGCAAGCTCAAGGGCAAGGTCGCGCTGATCACGGGCGGCGACAGCGGCATCGGCCGCGCGGTCGCCGTCGCCATGGCGCGCGAGGGCGCGCGCATTGCGATCACCTACCTCGATGAGCACAAGGACGCGAACGAAACGCGCGATTTGGTCAAACGCGAGGGCACCGACGCGCTTCTGCTGCCGGGTGACGTCGGCGATGAGGCCCACTGCGAGGCAGCGGTGGAGGCGACCGTCGAGCAATTCGGCCGTCTCGATATTCTGGTCAACAATGCCGGCGAGCAGCACGAAACCGACGACATGCGCGAAATAGACGCGGCGCAGATCGAGCGTACTTTCCGGACCAACGTGTTCAGCTTTTTTTTCATGACGAAGCACGCCCTGCGGTACATGAAGAAGGGGGCATCCATCACCAATACGACGTCGATCACCGCCTATCAGGGCCACAAGACGCTGCTCGATTATTCGGCCACCAAGGGCGCCATCGTCACGTTCACCCGGTCGCTCTCGGAGGCGCTGGAGAAAGACGGCATCCGCGTCAACGCGGTGGCGCCGGGCCCGATCTGGACGCCGCTCATCCCGGCGTCGTTCGAGCCCGAGCGAGTGGCTCAGCACGGCGCGTCGGCGCCGATGCAGCGGCCGGGCCAGCCGAACGAAGTCGCTCCCTGCTACGTTTTCCTCGCCAGCGAGGACGCCTCCTATATCAGCGGGCAGGTCATACACCCGAACGGCGGCAGCGTCGTCGGGTCCTGACGGAACGGATCGACTTTGCCAATCGTTGTGGTTTTTTGCAGGAGGGTGATTCATGGCCCCCAAGACGAAAAGACAGCCGGGCGAAGACGACCTCGAGACTAATATTGCGCCGGCCGCCTTACGCCGCGAGGACCTGCCGGCAACGACGCCGGACTCCATGCCGCCGCGTCAGACCGGCGGGGACGGTGGCAAGCCTGCGGGCGGCGGCTTCACGCCGGCGGTCGATGGCGGCAATCCGCAGCATCCTGTCCATGACGAGGACGAGGAGGACGCCGAGCCGAGCGACTACGAGCGCGAACTTGATCGTTTGGCTGCTGCGGTGAAGATGAAAGATTAGGGCGACCCCGCCGCTTTCGGTTAATGTGACCGCTCGAACGCTGGTGCGGCGCTCGGCGTGCGCCTGAAAGCCGGGGGAATTCGCATGACCATCAGCCGCCACGTGATCGTGCATGGCCGCGTGCAGGGTGTCGGCTTCCGCGACTTTGTCGAGCGCGAGGCGTTGCGGCGCGGCCTCGAAGGCTGGGTGCGCAATCGGCGCGATGGTTCAGTCGAGGCAGTGTTCAAAGGCGACGCCGCGCTGGTCGCCGCCGCCATCGAAGCCTGCCGGCGCGGTCCGCTCGGCGCCATTGTCGACGCGCTGAACGAGCGTGAGGCGACCGACGCGGACTTCAGGCTGCGCGCGCGCGGCGAGCTGTTCTCAATGCTGCCGACGTCTTGAGCGTTATTTCGGCTTGCGCGCGACACCGCGGAAGGTCGCGGCGAGCGCCCGCAATGCGGCGTTGGCGCGCGCATCGGAGACGCGCGAATGCAGCACGATGGTCGACCGGCCAAGCATCGGCAATGACAAGGCATCGCCGACGTCGACGGTGCCGGCAGGCGCGATGCGCCGCGCCAGCGGTGCGACGGCCAGGCCGGCGAGTACCGCCGCGGTGATGGCGGTGACCCCGCCGCCGGTGAAGGTTTCGACCCAAGGCAGCTTGGACTTGTCGAGCGCGCGGATGGCGAGCGCGCGCACGCCGCAGGGCGCGGCCAGCATGGCGAGGCGCAGCTTTTCGCCGGGCCGGGCCTGGAATGCCGGCGAGGCGAACCACGAGAACTCGTCTTCGAGCAGAGCTTCGCCCCCGCGCCGGTGCGGTTCTCGGCGTACGATGGCGGCGTCGACTTTGCCTTGCTCGAAGGCCTCGATCACCTCGCTGGAGAGGCCGATGCGGACATCGAGACTGAGCGCGGGGTCGACCGCGGCGATGCGCGCCAGCACGGACGGCAGCTCGGGTCCCGCGGCGTGATCGCTGATTCCGATCGTCAGGCGCCGTTCAGGTGCTTCCGTACTGCTCAGCGCGCGATCATGCGCCGCAAGCAGTTCCTTGGCGCGGTCGAGGAAAGCCGCGCCTTCGGCGGTCAATTCGACCGAGCGCGGCGTGCGTTCGATCAGGCGCATGTCGAGGCGGGCCTCCAGCCGCTTCAATTGCAGGCTGACCGCCGACTGCGTCATGCCGACCGCCTGCGCCGCGCGCGTGAAGCTCTTCAGTTCCGCCACTAGCGCGAAGGCGCGCACGGCGTCGACATCCAGGGATGAGGCATTTTGCATCGTTATCACTGCTATCAGTAGTCATTACATTATGCAATGACTATAGTGGCCTCCAATTGCAGACGTCAATCGCAAAGGAGGCCTGCCATGCCGCTCATCACCGTCACCGTCTCAACCCCACACCAAAAGGTGCTCAACAAGGCCGCTATCGCCGCCGAGGTCAGCCGGCTGTCGACGACAATCCTCGGCAAGGACCCGAAGGTCACCGCCGTGATCGTCACGCGCGTGCCGTCGGATGACTGGTTCTGCGGCGGCAAATCGCTGACCGAGGAATGGCTGGCGAGCTTCTGGCTCGACATTCACATCACCGACGGCACCAATACCAAGGACGAGAAGGCGGCCTTCATCGCCGAGACCTACGCGGCCTTCGGCCGCCTGCTGGGCCCGCTGCACGAAGAGAGCTACGTGCACGTCCACGACGTTCGCGACGATGCCTACGGCTACGGCGGTCTGACGCAGGGGAAACGCTATATCGCGCGTCAACTCGCCGCGCCGGCGCCCTCGGTCGCGGCCTGAGCCGCCGGCGTTGGCGCGAACAATCTCTCGAATTCGCGCCGCAGCACCGTGTCCAGCTCGGGCATCGTGACCTTGTGCCCGAGGTCGGCGAGGCTGGTGACGCCGTAGCGCTGTTCGCTCACGCCGCAGGGCACGATGCCGGAGAAATGCGAGAGGTCGGGCGTCACGTTCAACGCGATGCCGTGCAGCGTCACCCAATGGGAGACGCGAATACCGATGGCGGCAATCTTGTCCTCGAAGCCTTTGCCCTTGTCGGGCCGGCGCACCCAGACGCCGATGCGGTCCTCGCGCCGCTCGCCGCGCACGTTGAAAGCCGCAAGCGTCCGGATGATCCATTCTTCCAGCGTGGCCACGAAACGGCGCACGTCGGGTCCGCGCCGGCGTAGATCGAGCATCACATAGGCCACGCGTTGGCCCGGTCCGTGATAGGTCATCTGGCCGCCGCGGCCGCTTTCAAACACCGGAAAGCGCGCCTCGATCAGCTGCTCGGGCCTTGCGCTGGTGCCGGCGGTGTAAAGGGCAGGGTGTTCTAAGAGCCAGACCAACTCGGCCTCGCGACCGACGGCGATCGCGGCGGCGCGCGCCTGCATGATGACGACGGCCTGTTCGTAGGGCACGGCCGAATCGCTTACGCGCCATTCGAGCGGTGCAGGCCCGGCCGGCGGCTGCAGAACCTCGATTTCGTCGCGAAATGCAGCCGCCACTCAAGCCACCTCAGAAGTGATCGTAGATATCGTCCAGATACTTCGGAGCCTGCTGCAGGGAAGGCCCGGCGACGATGAAAAAGATGATCTTGTGATCGACGATGCAACGGATCGCCGCCGTATAGTCGCCGCGGGTTCCGTAGCGCGACTGCGCGGTGCGCTCGATGCGGCTGAAACCGGCCGCTTGGATGGCGATTTCGGCGTAGTGGAAGCACTCGTCCTGCGACATTTCCGACTCGCGCCACCGGGTGCTGACTGCAGGTCCGGCATAGGCACTGCTGGCGGCCGCAAAGGCGCTCAGGCCAAAACAAAGGCCCAAAACGGTAGATTTTAGCGTCATTATTTCCCCCTTTGTGTCACGCGACTGGAACCGTTAACCTTTCATTCACCATAGCATGGTGACCTGATGGTCGCCCGCAAATAAGGCCGGGCGCAATAGGGCTGTTGCCGTGGCTACACTCGATAAAGTTTCCGTCGATATTACCGTGGTGCTCGGAACCACCATCATGCCGGTTCACCAGGTGCTCCGGCTCGGTCGTGGCGCCATCATCGAATTGGACTCCAGCGAGGAGGACGCCGTCAATATCCTCGCCAACGACCTTCCGGTGGCCAAGGGCACCGTGGTGGTCAACGGCAATCGCATCGCAGTCGAGGTTGGCGAACTGCTGCCCCGCTCGCCCATTATGCGCTGAGCGGCCCCCAAGCGGCCCTTGTCCCTTAAGACCCTATTTGTTAGAGCAACCGCGCTTTCGCGGGGACTTAGAGGTTTTGCAAAGCTTTACGTCCTCCTCATGCGGCCATGGCGGAATTGGTAGACGCACTAGCTTGAGGTGCTAGCGGGGCAACCCGTGGAGGTTCGAGTCCTCTTGGCCGCACCAATCATCGACCGCTTGATTTCGAGAGGCCGCCGGCCCGAAGTCGGGCGGATCGCCGCCGCAATCGGCAAGCCTAAAGGCGGATGCGCAGCCGGTTGGCGATCTCGCCGACGATGCCGCGGCGGAAGAGCAGCACGCAGGCGACGAAGATCACGCCTTGGATGACCAGCAGCCATTCGCCGAGGAAAGAGAGCTTGTATTGCAGGGTGAGGATCACGAAGGACCCGGCCACCGGGCCAAAGATCGTCCCCAGCCCGCCGACGAGCGACATCAACACGACCTCGCCCGACATCGGCCAATTCACGTCGGTGAGCGAAGCGATCTGCACCAGAATGGCCTTGGTGGAGCCCGCGACGCCGGCAAGCGTCGCCGAGAGCACGAAAGCAAGCAGCTTGTAACGGTCGGTCTTGTAGCCGAGCGAAATCGCGCGCGTTTCGTTTTCGCGGATCGCTTTCAGCACCTCGCCGAACGGCGAATTGATAATGCGGTGGATCAGCATGAAGCCGGCAAGGAAGATGACGAGCACGACGACATACATCGCCGACTCGTTGCGCAGATCGATAAGGCCGAACAGATACCCGCGCGGAACGGCCTGAATGCCGTCTTCGCCGCCAGTGAACTTCATCCGCAGCGCGACGAAATACATCATCTGCGCAAATGCGAGCGTGGTCATCGCGAAGTAGATGCCCTGGCGGCGGATCGCCAACGCGCCGGCGAGAAACCCGCAAAGGGCGGCGGTCGCGGTGCCGGTGAGGATCGCAAACTCGGGCGTGAAGCCCCAGGCCTTGGCGGAATATGCGGCGAGATAACTTGCCCAGCCGAAATAGAGCGCATGACCGAATGACAACAGCCCGACATAGCCGATGAGCAGGTTGAAGGCACAGGCAAAGAGCGCAAAGCACATCGCCTGCATCAGGAACAACGGATAGGTCACGAACGGTGCAACGACCAGCGCCACGACCATGACGACGAAGCCAATGGTCTCGCTCTGCTGCCTCCAGAGCGAAGGCTGCTGCGTCATCGGGTCGGCCACGCGTTCCGTCATGCCCGCCGCCCAAATAGGCCCGCCGGCCGCACCAGCAGCACGATGGCCATGATGACGAAAACGACCGTGTTGGACGCTTCCGGGAAGAACACCTTGGTCAGGCCTTCGATGATGCCGAGGCCGAAGCCGGAGAGCACCGCGCCGAGAATTGAGCCCATGCCGCCGATGACCACCACCGCGAATACGACGATGATCAGATCGGAGCCCATGTTCGGCGAAACGTTGTAGATCGGGGCAGCCATCACGCCGGCGAATGCAGCGAGCGCGACGCCGAAGCCGTATGTCAGCGTGATCATGCGCGGCACGTTGATGCCGAAGGCGCGCACCAGCGTCGGGTTTTCGGTCGCGGCGCGCAGATACGCGCCGATGCGCGTACGCTCGATCAGGAACCAGGTGCCAAGGCAGACGCTCAGCGAGGCGACGATGACCCAGACGCGGTAGTTCGGCAGGAACATGAATCCGAGGTTCTGCCCGCCACGCAGCGATTCCGGCAACGTATACGGCAGACCGGCCGAGCCGAGATAATTGCGGCTGACGCCCTCGACGATCAGCGCGAGGCCAAATGTCAGCAGCAACCCGTAAAGGTGATCGAGCTTGTAGATCCATTGCAGAAAGAAACGCTCGATCAGGATTCCGATGGCGCCGACGATGATTGGTGCGAGAATCAACGCCGACCAGTAACCGATACCGGTGAATTTCAGCAGCATGTAGGCCGCGACCGCGCCCAGCATGAACTGGGCGCCGTGCGTAAAGTTGATGATGTTGAGCATGCCGAAGATCACGGCAAGGCCGAGACTGAGCAGCGCGTAAAACGAGCCGTTGATCAGCCCGATCAAGAGCTGGCCAAACAGTGCCGTCGACGGAATGCCGAAAATTTCGAACACGCAGATGTCCCCACGAAAAAGGGGCGGGCCTTTCCGCCCGCCCCTGTCTTTGTGTCAGATCAGCCGCTCACCATCGGGCAGCCGCCATCCTTGAGCGGACGGAATGCTTCCTCCGCCGGGATGGTCGCACGCAGATGGTAGAAGTCGTGCTTGTACTTCGACTCCGACGGCTTCTTCACTTCGAAGAGATAGGCCGGGTGCAGCACGCGGCCGTCCTGACGGACCGTGCTCTTGCCGAACGCTTCGTCTTCCGCCGGCATCTTCTTCATCTGCGCCACGACCGCCTTGCCGTCAGCGGCACTGCCGACTGCGGCAACGGCCTTCAGATAGTGCAGCAGGCCGGAATAGACACCAGCCTGGTTCATGGTTGGAACTTTGTTGTCGTCTTTGCGCATCGCATGCCAGCGCTTGGTCCAGTCACGAGTCTTGTCGTTCATGTCCCAATAGAACGTTTCGGTGAAGATCAGGCCTTGCGCGATATCGAGACCCAGCGCGTTGATGTCGCTGGCGAACACCAGCAGGCCGGCGAACTTCTGCCCGCCCTTGACGATGCCGAACTCGGCGCCCTGCTTGATTGCGTTGATTGTGTCGCCGCCGGCGTTGGCGAGGCCGATGATCTTGGCCTTGGACGCCTGCGCCTGCAGCAGGAATGACGAGAAGTCGCTGGTGTTGATCGGATGACGCACGGCGCCGAGCACCTTGCCACCGTTCGCCTTGACCACCGCGGCGGTATCACGCTCGAGCGCGTGACCGAAGGCGTAGTCCGAGGTGAGGAAGAACCATGTGTCGCCACCGGTCTTCACGATCGCCTTGCCGGTGCCGTTCGCCAGCATCCAGGTATCATAGGTCCAGTGCACCATGTTGCCGTTGCACTTCGGGCCCGTGAGGTCGGACGATGCAGGACCCGATGCCATAAAGACTTTGTTCTTCTGCGCCGCGACTTGCGTGATGGCGAGCGCAACGCCGGAGTTCGGTACGTCCGCGATCACGTCGACGTGGTCGACGTCGATCCACTGATTGGCGATCTGCACCCCAACGTCGGCCTTGTTCTGATGGTCGCCGCTGACAACCGTTACCTTGAAGTTAGGATGGCTCTTCATGAACTCGTCGGCCGCCATCTGGGCGGCGACTACGGAGCCGATGCCGGTGTTGTCGGCATAAAGGCTCGACATATCGGTGAGCACGCCGATTTTCACATTGATCTGCTGGGCGTTGGCCCCACCGCAGACGAGAGCTGCGGCGAGTGCCGCAAGTCCTAGGGTTTTTCTCATCTTACGTTCCTCCTCTTGTTTTCAGTCTTCAGGTTTATACACCAAGGTAGTCGTGCAGTTTCTCGACATTGGCGTCGAGCTCGTTGGTAGCGAACTGATCGATAATTCTACCATTCTCCATGACGTAGTAGCGGTCGGCGACCGTCGCGGCAAAGCGGAAATTCTGCTCGACCAGAAGGATGGTGAAGCCCCGTTCCTTCAGCGCGCGAATGGTCTTGCCAATCTGCTGGATGATGACGGGCGCGAGGCCCTCGGTCGGCTCGTCGAGCAACAGAAGCCGCGCGCCGGTGCGCAGGATGCGGCCAATCGCCAACATCTGCTGTTCGCCGCCGGACAGTTTGGTGCCTTGGCTGGCGCCGAGCCGCTCGTGCAAATTGGGAAACAGCTCGAAGATCGCTTCGACGGCTAGCCCGCCCGGCCTGATGACCGGCGGCAGCATAAGGTTTTCCTCGACGTTGAGGCTGGCGAAGATGCCGCGTTCCTCCGGGCAGAGCGCGATGCCGGCGCGCGCGATCTGTTCCGATGAGCGGCCGATCAACTCATTGCCTTCGAAGCGCACCGAGCCGTCGCGCCGGCCGACCATGCCCATGATCGATTTCAGCGTCGTGGTTTTGCCGGCGCCGTTGCGGCCGAGCAGGGTGACCACTTCGCCTTCGTGAACGTTGAAGCTCGCGCCATGCAGGATGTGCGACTCGCCGTACCAGGCTTGCAGGTCCTTGATGACGAGGAGGGGGGTACGCGCGTCAAGCATGACCCACTCCCATGTAGGCCTCGCGGACCTCCGGATTGTCCGATACGGTCGCGTAGTTGCCCTCGGCGAGCACCCGGCCGCGCGTCAGCACCGTGATGTGGTCGGACAGGTCTGCGACGACCGACAGGTTGTGCTCGACCATCAATACGGTGCGGTCGGCGGCGACGCGCCTGATGAGTTGGGCGATCCGGTCGATGTCCTCATGGGCCATGCCAGCGGTCGGCTCGTCAAGCAGCAGCATTTCCGGATCGAGCGCCAGCGTGGTGGCGATTTCGAGCGCGCGCTTGCGCCCGTACGGCAGTTCGACCGCCAGCCAATCGGCGAAGTCGGCGAGGCCGACGTCGGCGATCAGTTCCATTGCCCGCTCATTGTATTGCTCGAGCACAGACGTCGATTGCCAGAAATCGAAAGAAGTGCCGCGCAGGCGCTGGAGCGCGATGCGCACGTTCTCCAGCACCGTCATGTGCGGGAACACAGCTGAAATCTGGAACGAGCGCACCAGGCCGAGCCGCGCGACGTCTGCCGGCGCCAGGGCGGTGATGTCCTTGCCGTTGAAAACGATACGGCCGCGCGACGGCGACAGAAACTTGGTCAGCATGTTGAAGCAGGTGGTCTTGCCGGCGCCGTTGGGGCCGATGAGGGCGTGAATGGTGCGCCGCACCACGCGCAGGCTGACGCCATTGACCGCGAGGAACCCGGAAAAATCTTTCGTGAGATCCTCGGTTTCGAGGATGACGTCGGCAGCCATGCACTCCCCACTCGGGCGGCATTCTGAACGTGCCGCTGCAGATATTCTAAGCGGTACCGTACAATCGCGCCGATGCAAAGGGATGACGGGGGCGGGTACCCCTACCGTGGCACCACCTTGGCGCGAGGATTCGCCTGCGCTGCCAAGGATCGGCGCGTCGCCGGCGTCCTTCAGGTTCTCGCCTAACCAGTTAGTCTATAGTCGCCGACCCTACCCGAATACACCCAGCGGAGACACGTCACTATGCAGCCCGTGCGCACTGCGTTGTTCGCCCCCGGCACCAAGGAACGGGTGATGAGCAAGGCGCTGGAGAGCGGCGCCGACGCCGTCATTCTCGACTTGGAAGATTCTGTCCCGCTGGCGTCGAAAGCCGAAGCGCGCGCGTTGGTCGCGAAGACCATCGACGCCGCCGCGGCGGCGCCGTCGCATCCCGGCGTTTATGTGCGCGTGAATGCGGCCGGAACCGGCCTGCTGATGGATGATCTCGACGCTGTGACACGCCCCGGGCTCGACGCGGTGCTGCTGTCCAAGGCGGAGACGGTCGAGGACGTGCGCCAATGCGTCGCCGCGCTTGATCGCCAGGAGGCGCAGCGCTGTATGAGACCGGGCTCGGTCGCAATTATTCTGCAGATCGAGAACGCGCTCGGCGTCTACAATTGTTTCAACCTGATCAAGGCCTCGCCGCGCGTCGCAGCGACCTGCTTCGGCAGCGCGCGCGACGGCGACCTGCAGAGCGATCTCGGCTGCTCCTGGTCGATTGAGGGCACCGAACTTTTATACGCACGCTCTAAGGTGCTGCTCGACACGCGTGCGGCCGGCGGCGATGTGTTTCCGCTCGACGGCGTGTTCGCCGATCTCAATGACGAGGCGGGATTGATCGCGGATTCTCGGCTGTCGGCACGGCTCGGCTATATCGGCCGCACTGTCATCCATCCCAAGCAGATCGCGCCGGTGAAAGCGACGTACGCCGTACCTGAAGCGGAGGTCGCCTACTATCAGAAAATCTCCACTGAGTTCGCGGCCGCTGAAAAGGCCGGCGTTGCCGCCATCGCCGTCGACGGCAAGCTTGTCGACTACGCCATGGCGCAGCGCGCCCGCCGCGTGCTGGCGCTCGCCGGCCTCGACGCGCCGCGGTGATTTATGGATTTCTCCTTCACCCCGGACCAGGAAACGTTGCGCGCGCACGTCAAGGAATTGCTCGACGACGTCTGTCCGCCGGACTACGCCGAGCGCTGCGACAACGAAGCGACGCCACCGCGCGAAGCCTATCAAGCGCTCGCCAAGCACGGCTGGTTTGGTCTCGCCATTCCCGCCGAGTACGGCGGCAGCGGCGGCTCGGCGATCGATCTCGCCATCCTGCTGGAAGAAACCGGCCGCCATTTCGAAGAACTGGCGATGTGGCTGTTCCGCACCCTCACTTACGGCGGTTACGCGGTGCTGCGCGATGGCACGCCGGAGCAGAAGCGTGAACTGCTGCCCAAGGTCGTGCGCGGCGAATTGTCATTCTGTTTCGGTCTGACCGAGCCGGCGTCCGGCTCCGATGCCGCGGCGCTCACGACGCGCGCCACGCGCACGAACGAGGGCTTCGCCATCGACGGGCAGAAGGTGTTCACCTCCGGCATGGACATCAGCGACTATTGCCTGCTGATCACGCGCACGTCGTCCGGCGAAAAGAAGCAGCAGGGCATCACCAATTTCCTGGTCGACACCAAGCTGTCCGGCATCGAGGTGCGTAAGATCGCTACGCTCGGCCAACGCGCCATCGGCACCACGCAAGTGTTCTACAGCGGCGTGAAAGTGCCGGCTTCTGCCGTGCTCGGCACAGTCGACCGCGGCTGGGAGGCCGTCGACTCCTATCTCTGGTACGAGCGGTTGTGTCTCTCCGCTGCGCGCACGGGTGCGACTTCGGCGGCGTTCGACTATGCGCTCGACTACGCCAAGAATCGCAAGCAATTCGGCCGCCCGATCGGCCAGTTTCAGGCGATCTCGCACAAGCTCGCCGACATGAAGGTGATGCTCGACGTCTCGCGCACCCTGGTCTACCGCTTCGCCTGGCTGCTGTCGCAAGGGCAGGCGACGCGAAGCGACGCCGCGGTGCTCAAGCTCTACACCGGCGAGACTTACAAGGCGGTGTCCGATCTCGGGTTGCAGATTCTCGGCGGCTACGGCTATTGCATGGAATATCCGATGCAGCGCTTCTTCCGCGATTCGCGGCTCGCCGTCATCGGAGCCGGCACCTCGGAGATTCAGCGCAACATTATCGCCCGCGGCCTGGGACTGTAATGTCGTATCCGCTCGAAGGTGTCCGCATCCTGGAGCTCGGCCAGATCATCGCCGGTACCTACGGTTGCCAGGTGCTGTCCGATCTCGGCGCCGAGGTGATCAAGATCGAGACGCCGGAGGGCGATCTCGGCCGCATCCCGTCGGTCGCGCCGTACAAGGGCCTGAGCGGACTGTTTCTCACTTTCAACCGCAACAAACAGAGCGTCGTCATCAATCTCAAATCGGACGAGGGCAGAGCGCTTTTCTACGACCTCGTCAAAATCTCCGACGTGGTGCTCGACAATTTCCGCCCCGGCGTGCTTGAGCGCCTCAAGATCGACTATCCGACGCTGAGCCAAATCAACCCGCGAATCATCCAGTGCTCGGTCACCGGCTTCGGCGGCGAAGGCGAATACAAAGACCTGCCGGCGCTCGACCTCAATATCCAGGCGATCTCGGGCCACATGGCGATCACCGGCGAGCCGGGACGGCCGCCGGTGCGCGTGGGCGTGCCGCTCGCCGACATCAGCGGCGGCATCTATTCGAGCAAGGGTATCCTCGCCGCGCTGTTCGACCGCGAGCGAACGGGCAACGGCCGGCGCATCGAAATCTCGATGTTCGACACCATGCTGCATCTTCTGACCTACATGGGCACCATGTGGCTGTCGAATGGCGAGGTGCCGCAGCCGCCCGGTTCGGCGCACGACTATTCGGTGCCGTGGCAAGCTTTCGCGACGTCGGACGGCTATATCGTGGTGGCGACGCGGCAAGAAGGGTTTTGGAAGAAGCTTTGCGCCGTGCTTGAGCACCCCGAGCTCGCCAACGATCCGCTCTATACCGACAACGCCACGCGCGTGAAGAACCGCAAAGTGGTGGTGCCGCGTCTGGAGGAAATCTTCCGCACGCGCGCGACCGGTGATTGGTTGACGCGGCTGCGTGCGGCCGATGTGCCGGCGGCCCCCGTGAACAATATCGACGCGGCGTTCGCCGAACCTCCGGTCACCGAGCGCGAGATGATCGTCGAGTACGACCATCCGCAGGTCGGCAAGGTGCGGTTGCCGGGCAATCCGATCAAGATGGCCAATATGGGCAAGACAATTTCAAAGCCGGCGCCGACGCTCGACGAGCACACCGATGCCGTCTTGCGGAATCTGTTGCGTCTTTCCGCCGACGAGATCGCCGTCTTGCGCAAGAGCGGCGCAGTCGGTCGCCCGAATGCGAAATGAACCCGAAAAAGGAAGCCGCGATGCGAGGACTGTACTGGGAAGACTGGGAGATCGGCGCGGAGTTTGAAAGCCCGGCGCGCACCGTCACCGAAGCGGACATGGTGATCTATGCGGGGCTCTCCGGCGACTACAATCCGCTGCACGTCAACGAGGAGTACTGCAAGACGACGCCGTTCGGCACCCGCATCGTGCACGGGCCGCTGGTCTACGCCATCGCCGCTGGTCTCATTTTCCAGCTTCACCTTTACGACGACACGCTGATCGCTTTTCTCGGCTTCGACAGCCTCAAGTTCACCAAGCCGGTCAAGCCGGGCGACACCATTCACGCCGTCATCAAAGTGCTGGAAAAACGCGAGACCTCGAACCCCGCGCGCGGCATCATGAAGCGCGAGCTCAAAGTGCTCAACCAGCGCGGCGAGGTGGTGCAGGAGGCGCTCCAGGCGTTCCTGCTCAAGCGCAAGCCCGCCGCCTGAACATTCCACCGCCTGGTGTCGTAGATTAACAAGGGCTTAAACATCTCATCCCATGATGCCGCCGACATTTGTCCGGCAGGGATATGTGGGATGGTCAGGCGACTGCGAACTCTTTTTGCTGCATTCGGGCGTCAGAGCGGCGGCAACGTCGCGCTGATGTTCGGCTTGATTGCAATTCCGGTCATTCTGGCGGTCGGCGCGGCCGTCGACTACAGCTTTGCCAACCGCACCAAAGCGGTGCTCGACGGCATCGCCGATGCCACCTCGCTGTCGGCAGTCGGTCAATCCGCCTTGGCCATCTCCGCCTCGAAGGAGCAAAAAGACGCGGTCAAATTCTTCAAGGCGCAAGCCATCGCGCTCAAGCGCGGCAGCCTCGACACCGTGAAAGTCAAGGTCAAGGACAATAGCAGCGGCCGCACCGCCGTCGTCACCTATACGGCGGAAGTACCGACCGCCTTCATGGGCATCGTTGGCCTTACCAATATCAAGATTACCGGATCGTCGACCGCGGCCTCCGCTATCCCTGCGTATATCGATTTCTATCTGCTGCTCGACAATACCCCATCGATGGGCGTCGGCGCGACTCCGGCCGACGTCGCGACCATGGTCGCCAACACGCCCGACCAGTGCGCCTTCGCCTGCCACGAATTGGATATTTCGCCGAACGACTATTACGGCCTTGCGAAAAAGCTCGGCGTGACCACGCGCATCGACGTGGTGCGCAGCGCGACCCAGCAGTTGATGGACACCGCGAACGTGACGCAGACGGTACCCAATCAGTTTCGCGCCGCGATTTATACATTTGGCGCGTCGGCCGCGAGCGCCGGTCTCACCAAGATTTTTTCGCTATCGTCGAGCCTGTCGAGCGCCAAGACCGCGGCCGCCGCTATCGACCTGATGACGGTGCCGTATCAGAATTACGCCAGCGACACCGACACCGATTTTGACAGCGTGCTGCCGGCGATCGACAGTCTCATCGCGGCGCCCGGCGACGGCACGTCGCCGTCATCGCCGCAAAAAATTCTGTTTTTTGTGTCGGACGGCGTGGCCGACGCCAACACCGCGGTCTGCTCGCAGCCGACGACTCCTGGGCAGGACCCGCAGACCGGGCAGAAATACACACGCTGCCAGCAGCCGCTCAACGTGTCCTGGTGCACGGCGATGAAAGCGCGGGGCGTCAAGATCGCCGTGCTTTACACCACGTATTTGGCCCTGCCGACCAACGGCTGGTACATGAGCTGGATCGATCCGTTCAACAAAGGGCCTTACGGGCCGTCGATCAACAGTCAGATCGCCAAGAATATGGAAAGCTGCGCGTCGCCGGGCTTCTATTTCGAAGTCAGTCCGACCGATGGCATTTCACAAGCGATGACCGCGCTCTTCCAGAAGGTGGTGACGTCAGCGCGCATCACGCGCTAGTCGACGGGAAATCCGGCAAAATTCCGGTTAGAAAACGTTCGACGGCCAGCTTGGCGCTTCGGCTTGAGCCCGCTTGCGTGAGCCGGCATGCGCGATCGCCCGGTGATGCCTGGACGCCGCCGCGTTCGCCTTCCTGGTGTGGTGACGGCGCAGCGCCGGCTGGTCGCCGCTGACCACCGCGTCGGCGCTCGCTTTCAGCACGCGCGGCCAGGTGCCTTTGTCTTTGTCTGTCGCTATCAGTTCGGGAACCGACGCCGGCCGCTCACCGGCCGGCACCACCTGCACCACGTGATAGCCTTGCTCCTTGAGGTCTTTGAGCAGCGTCGGCAGCGCCATGGCGGTGGCGGGGTGAATGTCGTGCATCAAAATGATGCCACGGCCTTTCTCGTTCAGGCGCTTCATGGTGCGTTTGATGAGCTGGGCCGGGCTGGTGCCGCGCCACCAGTCATTGGTGTCGACGTCGGCGCTCCATGTCACCAGAGATTTGCTTTCAAGGAAGTGGTCGATGGCGGGGGTCCGGCCCAAGCCGGGGATGCGGAAGAACGGAGCCAATGCCTTCGGGTCGCCGAGCGCGGCATCGACCGATGCGATGCCGTCGTCGACCTCGCGTTCGACCCGCTGCATCGATAGCCGCTGCATAGCGAACGGATGGTGCTGCGTGTGCGTGCCGATGGTGTGGCCAGCATTGTAGATGCGGCGGACGATGGATGGATAAGCGTGCGCCATTTCGCCGACCATGAAATAGGTCGCCTTGACGCATTGCGCGTCGAGCGCGTCGAGGATGATATTGGAGTAGGGCGGAATCGGCCCGTCGTCGAAGGTCAGCACGACCTCATGGTCATTGAGCGGCAGCGTCTGTTTGTACTGGATGAGGCCGATGCGCGCGAAGTCTTTCGGGCTGATGGTAAGCACACGCGAGGTGCCGAGCGCGTCGGGGTGACCCGGGCAGGCTTCCTCCGCCAGCGCCAGGCCGCCCCCGGCAGTCAGCAACAGACAAAGTCCCACGACCAAACGCATTGCGTCCCCAGCCCCGTGAATCCCCCGCGCCAATTTACCCCCAAACCGCGGGACTTTTGCAAAGTACGAATGGCAACATTAACGGCACATTAACCGACTAAGGCAACCGACGAGATATCGCGATGAACCCCCAGATATGGATTTCCGGTGGAGAACGCGGGTTCAATGCGCGTTTGCCGCTACAACATGGACGATGCGATAGCCGCGCCGCTTAAGCTCGCGCAAAAAACTGGGAAGCATCGCCGCGGTTTGCGCCTTGGTGTCGTGTAACAGCACGATACCGCTGCCGAGCCGGTCGATTCGGCCGAGAATCAATTGAAGCTCCTGGGACGGCGTCATCGGCACCCAGTCGCTGGCCCAGACATCGGCGCCGAATACCACGATGTGGCGGGACTGCAAGCGATCGAGCAAGGCAGGGGTCGACGCAAAGCCGGGAAAGCGAAAGAACGGCGTTGTCGGGTCGCTGCGCCGCTTGCCATGAAGGGTGAACTCGTCTTCGGCGATGCCGCGATCGATCTCGGCTTCTGCCTTGGCCTGGGCCATGCGGTTCAGCAAAGGATGTGAATAGCTGTGGTGGCCGAGGCTGTGCCCCTCGGCCAGTTCGCGCCGCGCAATGTCCGGATGCGTCGCGACGTTGCGGCCGAGCAGGAAAAACGTCGCCAGGACGCATTCGTGCTTGAGCGCGGCCAGGATTTTCGGTGTCGTGGTCGGCCAGGGCCCGTCGTCGAAAGTGAGCACGAGTTCTTTCGGCCGCAGCGGCAAGGTGCCAGGGAATTGCTTGCGGCCGACCCGCGGTGTGCTGCCGGCATCGACCGCGAGCGTGCGCGCAGTGCCAAGCGCGTCCGGATTGCCCGGGCAGGGCGCAGCCGCGGCGGCGAGCGGCACCAAAGCCGCGGCTAAGACCATGATGACAAAGCGGGTCATGGCTCGAAATGTCATGGCGTGCGACTGACCGCAAGCCGTCGGTCTGGCAAGCGCGCCATTATTGCGCGCCGCCGTCCGGTAACCCTTCGTTTACCAAGTTCGCTGACCGCGTCTTAACGCTAAAATCTTAGCGTCTCCCTCCGGTTAGCGCAGCGTAGCGCGGGGAATCCCTGTGAACGATGAGGTTAGTCCGCCGGCGGCCGCGCCCGAGGCCAGCCGCGCGTTGACGGCGTGGAGATGGCGGGCCCCCGTGCGAGACGCGGACGGCGGCGGCCGGCCGCACGGGCGCGCCAACCGGACGCTGTCGGCCACGCAGTCAATCGTCGTCCTCGCGCTCCTCGCAACCGGCGTCACCGCGCTTGCCGGCTTCATCGGCTACGGGCTAGCGCGGCAGAGCGATGAGCGGCTGTGGAGCGCGCAGCGCGTCTTCTTGAACAACGCCATCAGCGAGTTTCGCACGCCGGTCGACAAGGCTGGCCGGGTCGATCCGCGCCTGCTGCGCATTGCCGAGCAAAGCGCCGGCTTGAAAGACGTCAAATTCGAAGGCGAGCCGGCGCCCGGCGACCGCGAAATGCAGCCCGTGATGGACGCCCAAGGCCGCATCGTCGGCTTCTTCACTTGGGCCAAGACGCAGCCGATGATGGATTCGATGCGGCAGTTGTTGCCGCTGATCGTCGCCGTGGCCGGCGTGCTCTTTGCCTTCGCCGTGGTTTCACTCGCCCAGCTCCGTCGCGCGCGGCGGGACCTCATGGCGAGCGAAGCGGAGGCACGCCGCGCCGCCGACGAAGACAAACTCACTGGCCTGCCCAACCACGCCAAGACGCTGGAATTGCTCGATCGTGCGCTTGTCGGGCGTGCCGATGACGAGGCGACCACTTTCGCGTTGATCG
Source organism: Pseudolabrys sp. (assembly GCA_036273755.1). Lineage (GTDB taxonomy): Bacteria > Pseudomonadota > Alphaproteobacteria > Rhizobiales > Xanthobacteraceae > Pseudolabrys. Next base: position 4,889 of record DASUGZ010000140.1, on the reverse strand, counting down.
AACTCGACGGCATGGCCGACGTCAACGCCCAGCTCGGCGTGCTCGGCGGCGACGAATTGATCAAGGCGGTAGCCCTGCGGCTCAAGGAAGCGCTGCCGCGCGACGCGGTGTGCGGGCGGATCGGGGGCGATCAATTTGCCGCGATTTTCACGGGGCGCAGCCAGAACGGCGCCGGGGCAATCGTCCGCGCCGTCCTTGAGGCCGTGAGCCGCCCGCAATGGATCGATGCCGTGGTGCGCATCGGTGCCCATGGCGCATATGCCCAGGCGCCCCGTCACGCCGAAACCCGAGGTGAGCTTACGCGCCGCGCCGGGCTTGCGCTGCGCGCGGCCGCCAAGAGAGGTCCGGGCACCCTGGTCGAATTCGAACGCGCGATCGACACCGCGTCGACGGACCAAAAATTCATCCAACGCGAATTGCCGCGCGCTGTCGCCGCCAACGAGCTTGACGTGCACTATCAACCGATCGTATCGGCCGATGGCGCGCGGATCGTTGGTGTCGAGGCGTTGTTGCGCTGGACGCATGCGACGCGCGGCGTCATCGGCCCGGCCGTCTTTATTCCGGTGGCCGAGCAGGTCGGCCTGATGGATGCCCTCGGCGCCTTCGTGCTGCGCCGCGCGCTTGCTGAGGCCAAGCGTTGGCCAGACGTCTATATCGCGGTCAATCTTTCGCCCGTTCAGGTGCGCGACCGCGGCGTCGTCGAACTGGTGAGATCGGCGCTTGCCGAAAGCGGCTTGCCACCGCAGCGGCTGATGCTGGAGATCACCGAAGGCGTGCTGATCGACAATCCCGACGAAATGCTCAAGCGCATCGCCGATTTGCACAAATTGGGTGTGCGTATCGCGCTGGACGATTTCGGCTCGGGCTATTCCAGCTTGACTTATCTGCAACGTTTCCCGCTCGACAAGCTCAAGATCGACAAGGGCTTCGTATCCGCGCTCGGCACCTCCTCGAACGGCGGCGTGATCATCCAGGCGATCGTGGCGCTCGGCCGCGCGCTTGGCCTCACGGTGCTGGTCGAAGGCGTGGAAACCGAGCAGCAACGCGTGTTGCTGCGGCTTGCGGGCTGCGACGAGATGCAGGGCTTCCTATTCGCCCGCCCGGCGCCGGCCAAGGCGATTGACCGCCTGCTGGCGCAGGCCAAACCGAGCCGCAGCGCCCGGCCCGAGACGCTGACAGCGTGACGGCAAGGCTATAGAGTCGTCTGCCTTCTGCCGGAGACTTGGCGATGATCCCCAATGCCTGGGCGGGCTTCGATTTCGGCCTCGGCTCCGACGTCGAGATGCTGCGCAAATCGGTGCACGATTTTGCGCAAGACCGCATCGCGCCGCGCGCCGCGGCAATCGACCGCGACAATATGTTTCCGCGCGAGCTGTGGCCTGAGATGGGCGCCCTCGGGCTGCATGGCATCACCGTCGAGGAGGAATATGGCGGTTCCGGCCTCGGCTATCTCGAGCATTGCGTGGCGATGGAGGAGATTTCCCGGGCTTCCGCTGCGGTCGGCCTGTCCTATGGGGCGCACTCCAATCTCTGCGTCAATCAGTTGCGCCGCAATGGTACGGCCGAGCAGAAGCGCAAATACTTGCCCAAGCTGATTTCCGGCGAACACGTCGGTGCGCTGGCAATGTCGGAGCCCGGCGCCGGTTCCGACGTGGTGTCGATGCGCACCCGCGCCGACAAAAAAGGCGACCGCTACGTCCTCAATGGCTCGAAAATGTGGATCACCAACGGTCCGGTCGCCGACACGATGGTCATCTACGCCAAGACCGACCGCACCGCCGGCGCGCGTGGCATCTCCGCCTTCATCGTCGAGAAGACTTTCAAAGGTTTTGCTCCCGCGCAGAAGCTGGACAAACTCGGCATGCGCGGTTCGGACACGTCCGAGTTGGTATTCACTGACTGCGAGGTGCCCGAGGAAAACGTGCTCGGTGCGATCGGCAATGGCGTCAACATTTTGATGTCCGGTCTCGACTACGAGCGGGTGGTATTGGCCGCCGGCCCGCTCGGCATCATGCAGGCCTGCATGGATGTGGTGATCCCGTATACGCACGAGCGTCAGCAGTTTGGCCAGCCGATTGGCCGCTTCCAACTGGTGCAGGCCAAGCTCGCCGACATGTACGTGACCATGAATGCGGCCAGGTCTTACGTCTACACGGTAGCAAAGGCCTGCGACGACGGCCGTACCACCCGCGAGGACGCCGCCGGGGCAATTTTGTACGCCGCAGAGCGCGCCACCTGGATGGCGCTCGAGGCGATCCAGTGCCTGGGCGGCAACGGTTATATCAACGATTTTCCCTGCGGCCGGCTGCTGCGCGACGCCAAACTCTACGAGATCGGGGCGGGGACGAGCGAGATCCGCCGCATGCTCATCGGTCGCGAGATTTTTGAAAAAACGCGATAGGTCATTGGCTGACTAGGGCATTGGATTATGCGGCCTTTGGCCGATCGTTTCTTTGCCCGAGTCGGCCGTTAACCACCGATCCCTGCGAATCAGCTAGTGCGGTGGCCGATGCCATCACCGATGGGGACGGCCATGATGCGGGTGCGATTGAAGGCGGACGGGCGGATCGTCGAGATCATGCCCGACGGCAGCGAGAAGACGCTCGATCACAGCAATCCGGCCACGTTCGTGCGCCAGGTGCGCGCGCGTTTCGGTCTGACGCAGGCGGCATTCGCCGAACAGATCGAGGTGCCGATCGAGACCGTGCGCAATTGGGAGCAGGGCAAGCGCTCGCCGCGCGGTCCGGCGCGGGCGCTGCTCAAGATGATCAACAATGCGCCTGCCGCGGCTTTCGCGGCGCTAGGACGACGGCGCTGAGGGTCTATTCTGCGGCCGCGGGGACGCGCCGGCGCGGCGCCGGGCGCGCGATGCGCATCAGCAGAAACATCGCGAACAACGTAACGATGTAAGTCACCAACTGCAATTCGGTCGGCCGTTCGGTGTAGCCGATCAGCGTGTGCATGAGCTTGCCGAACAGGCTGCCGTCGGAGAGCAGCCACGACGTGTCCCAGACCGTGCGTTCGAGTACGATCATCAAGCCGGCATTGTTGAGGAATTGCACCGCTTGCGCCGCCATGCCGGCGGCGAGCAGGGCGATCAGCCAACTCGTCACCGAGAAAATGTGGCGGCTCGGGATCGCCAGGAGCCCGAAATAGGTAAGGGCAGTAAACACCGCGCCGGCGGCGACTCCGAGCAATCCGCCGGCCAGCAGGTCGGCGCCCGAGGTGCCCGAGGCGAAAATCCCATAGAGGAATAGCACGACCTCCGAGCCCTCGCGCAGCACCGCGAGCCCGACGACGACGGCGAGCGCGGTCAACGGCTTGGCGCCTTCGCTCACGGCGTGGCCGACGGTGCGCATCTCCTCGGCGATCTCGCGGCCGTGCCGCGCCATCCAGGCATTGTGCCACATCAGCATCACCACGGCGATGCCAAGCACAGTGGCATTGAACAATTCCTGGCCGGCGCCTTCGAACGCCTGCGAAATCGCTCCTGCGAAGAGGGCGACCAGCGCTGCGCCGGCAATGCCGGCGAGGATGCCGGCACCGACCCAACGGCCGCGTCCGTCGACGCCGCGCGTCGCCGCCATCACGATACCGACGATCAAGCCGGCCTCGATGACTTCGCGAAACACGATGATGAGAGCGCCCAGCATCCTGTGCTTAGCCCTTTGGTCGCAGACCACAGTGCAATTGAGGTCTCACAAAAGCATTAAACGCAAGTGATGCAAGAGGCTTTTTGTATTCTTGAATTATTCCAATGTGAGAACCGCAGGCAAAACCTTAGCGCACAAGTATTGTCGAGAATTGACCCAACGCAAATAATTCGGGTTCCTTGGCCGCCGCGGCTCTTCCGGTCGTGTCCACCTTGCTGGGAGCCAACCGGGTTGGCAGCGCCTTACCGGCGGGGCATTGTGCGCCTCCCGCCCCTTTATTCCTGCGATCATCAAGGAGATTGTGATGCAAGTCGTTGAAGCTCATGGCGTCCGCATTCCGCAGATCGGACTAGGCACCATGACCCTAAAGGGGGATGTGTGCGTGCAGGCGGTGAAGGCCGCCTTACAGATGGGTTACAATCATCTCGACACCGCGTGGTTTTACGGCAACGAGAAGGAAGTCGGCGAGGGGATGCGCCAGTCCGGCGTCAAGCGCGCGGATGTCTTGCTCTGCACCAAGGTGCGCGAAACGCATCTTGAGCCGGACAAATTCCGTCAGTCGCTCGACGAAAGCCTCGCCAATCTGCAATTGCCCTATGTCGATCTGCTGTTGATTCATTGGAACAACAAAGACATCCCGTTCAAGACATCGATCGGCGCGCTTTGCAAAGCCAAGAAGGACGGCTTCGCCAAACATGTCGGCGTCGCCAATTTTACCGCCAAAATGCTGGACGAGGCTTGGGCGGTGACAACTGAACCGCTGGTCTGCAACCAGATCGAAGTGCATCCCTTTATCAACCAGGACAAGGTACTGACGGCGAGCAAGAAGCACGGCATGGCCGTGGTCGCCTATGTGCCGATCGCGCGCGGCAAGGTGCCCGGCGCCGAAGTTCTAGAGAAGCTTGCCAAGGCTCACGGCAAGACCGCCGCACAAATTTCGCTGCGCTATCTGGTCCAACTCGGCTGCGTGCCAATTCCCCGTACCGCCAATCCGGCGCATATGAAGGAGAACATGGATGTGTTCGACTTCGTGCTGTCAGATGCCGAGATGGCCGAGCTCAAAAAGCTCAATGCCGCGAATATGCGCGTGGTCAATCCGCCGCACGCGCCGCAATGGGACACGCCGTGATGCGCTGGCTGGCCGTGATCACCGTGACGATGCTCATGGCATCGCCAGCCTTGGCTCAAGAAAAGCAGGCTGCCAAGGATGCGGCGGCGATCGAAAAATGCGTCAAA
>DASUGZ010000139.1:0-13148 GCA_036273755.1 Pseudolabrys sp. | reverse complement strand
CAGGATGCCTTCGGCGGCATGCATGCCGTGAATGTCTTCCGGCGAAGTTTCGACGCGCACCAGAACGACTTTGCGGCCGTCGGATTTCAACTGCGCCGCTTCATCGGACGAGAACACGATCTCGCCGGAGGCGGCGCCGGGAGACGCCGGCAGGCCGGTGGCGATGACCTTGCGATGCGCGCGCGGATCGATGGTGGGATGCAGCAGCTGGTCGAGCGCCAGCGGATCGACGCGCAGCACGGCTTCGTTCTTGGAAATCAGGCCTTCGTTCGCCAATTCGACAGCGATGCGCAGCGCCGCTTTGGCGGTACGCTTGCCGGAGCGTGTCTGCAACATCCACAGCCGGCCCTGCTCGACCGTGAACTCGAGATCCTGCATGTCACGGTAGTGGCGCTCGAGCGTGTTGTAGATACGCTTGAGTTCGCCATAGGCCTTGGGCAGCGTCGCTTCCATCGACGGCTTATCAGAGCCGGCTTCGACGCGCGCAGCCTCGCTGATTTCCTGCGGCGTGCGGATGCCGGCGACGACGTCTTCGCCCTGCGCATTGATGAGGAATTCGCCGTAGAGCTTCTTCTCGCCGGTCGAGGGATTGCGGGTAAAAGCAACGCCCGTGGCCGAGGTGTCGCCCATATTTCCGAACACCATGGCCTGCACGTTGACCGCGGTGCCCCAGCTTTCCGGAATACTGTGCAGGCGCCGATAGGTATTGGCGCGCTGGTTCATCCACGAGCCGAACACCGCGCCGATCGCGCCCCACAACTGCTCATGCGGATCCTGCGGAAACGGCTCGCCGCGCTCGGACTTCAGGCGCTTTTTGTATTGCTCGACCAACTCGGCCCAGTCGTCGGCGGTGAGATCCGTGTCGAGCGAATAACCCTGGTTTTCCTTGTGATGGTCGAGCAGTTCCTCGAAGTGCTCATGGCCGACACCAAGCACGACGTCGGAATACATGGTGATGAAGCGCCGGTAGCTATCATAGGCGAACCGGCGGTCGCCTGATTTCCTCGCCAGCGCCTCGACCGTCTCGTCGTTGAGCCCAAGATTGAGCACGGTGTCCATCATGCCCGGCATTGAGGCACGGGCGCCGGAGCGCACCGAGACCAGAAGCGGGTTGCTCTTATCCCCAAAAATCTTGCCGGTGATGCGTCCGACCTGGGCCAGCGCCTTCTCGACCTGGCCGCGCAGGTCCTTCGGGTACTGCTTGTCGTGCGCGTAGTAATACGTGCAGACGTCGGTGGTAATGGTGAAGCCGGGCGGCACCGGCAGCCCAAGATTGGCCATTTCGGCAAGACCCGCACCCTTGCCGCCGAGCAGATTGCGCATGCCCGCTTTGCCTTCGGCGCGGCCGTCGCCGAAGCCGTAGACCCATTTGCGGGTCGCCGGGGGCGCCGCCGCTTTGGGCCTGCGAGCCTTTTTCACTGCCTGTTTTTTCGATTTGGCGCTGACGCGCGAGATTTTTCTTCGAGCCATGGTCAAACAATTCTTGGGCGGGCCTTGGGCCCCTAAAAGCACCCTCGGCGAGCGCGATGCAAGCCCGGCTTTTTGCTCACCGGATAAGTCCAAGCCCCATGACGCCGATGAAAATCAGGTAGATGGCGACGATGAAATTCAACAGGCGCGGCACGATCAAGATGAGGATGCCGGCAATCAACGCAACAATAGGCTGCAGGTGGGCAATACCGATGACCATGGTGGGGGGTCCTTTGCTTGGGAAATGCAAAGGAGAACGGCGACGGCCCGGGATGGGTTCCCGCTCGACATATATCCGTCCTGCGATTCACTGCCCGTCATCCTTCGAGGCTCGCCGCGCTGCGGCTCGCACCTCAGGAAGACGGATCGCTAGCCCTCGATCTTGGAAAAATCCGCCACCGCGCGGGTGGCTTCGCGGATTTCGTTGAGCAGCTTGAGGCGGTTCTCGCGCAACGCCTCGTCGTCGACATTGACGGTGACCTTTTCGAAAAAGGCGTCGACCTTGGGCCGCAGCTTCGCCATGGCGGTCATGGCGGCGGCAAAATCCTCCTTGGCGATGGCGGCACCTGCGTCTTTCCGGGCGACGCTGATCGCTTCGGCTAGCGCTTTTTCTTCCGACTCCTTCAGCAACTTCGCGGCCGGCGTGCCGGTATATTCGCAATCGTCCTTCTTCTCCTCGATACGCAGGATGTTCGAGGCGCGCTTGACGCCGGCGAGCAGATTCTTGCCGTCGTCGCTGTCGAGGAATTTGCCGAGCGCTTCGACGCGGCGCACGACCATCAGCAGATCGTCCTGACCTTCGAGCGAGAACACGGCGTCGACCAGATCGTGGCGCGCACCGTCCTCGCGCAGCGTCACCTTGAGACGGTCGGCGAAGAAGGCGAGCAGGTCGAGCGTCTGTCTGAGATAGGAGTGAGCCTGCAGCAGCACGGGGCCGGCGAGCTGCTTCGCCTTCTCCGACACCAGAACCTCGAGCTTCATCGCCAGCTCAATATCGGCCTCGCTGAGATTGAGGATCTGCTCATGCAGCGGGTGCAGCAGCGCGATGGCTTCGGCCAGGTTCTCATCGCGGCGAACCACGCCGAAGTGCCGCCATAACAGCGTCCGCAGCGACAGCCGCAGTTTGTTTTCGATGACGATGCGAATAATGCCGAGCGCCGCTCGCCGCAGCGCGTATGGGTCTTTACTGCCGGTCGGCTTTTCATTGATTTCCCAGAATCCGACCAGAGTGTCGATCTTGTCGGCGAGCGCGACGGCGATAGCGACCGCATCGGCCGGGACGAGATCGTCCGGCCCCTTCGGCCGGTAATGATCCTCGATGGCATGCGCCACCGCCTCGTCCTCGCCCTCCGCCTCGGCGTAGTAGCGGCCCATCAGGCCTTGCAACTCGGGGAATTCGCCGACCACGTCGGTAAGCAGGTCGGCCTTGCACAATTGCGCCGCGCGCTCGGCCTTCTCGCGGTCGGCGCCGACCAAAGTCGCGAGGTCGCCGGCCAGCGCGATGACGCGCGCGATGCGCTCGGCCTGACTGCCGAGCTTGTCGTGGAAGACGATGTGCTCGAATTTCGGCAGCCGGTCTTCCAGCTTGGTCTTCAAATCGGTGTCGTAGAAGAACTTGGCGTCGGACAGCCGCGCGCGGATCACACGCTCGTTGCCGGCAACGATCGCCTTGCCGCCGTCGGACGCTTCTTCATTGGCGACCAGGATGAACTTGTTGGTAAGCTTGGCTGTCTGCGCGTCGCGCAGCACGAAGCATTTCTGGTTGTTGCGGATGGTGGCGCGGATCACCTCTTCGGGAATCGCAAGGAACGCCGCGTCGAACGACCCCATCAGCGTCACCGGCCATTCGACCAGACCGGCAACCTCGGCGACCAAGCCTTGATCCTCGACCAGTTCGAGCCCCTGCGCGAAGGCAAGATTTTTGGCGTCGGTGAGGATCATCTCGGCGCGGCGCGCCGGATCGAGCACCACCTTGGCGGCCTCGAGTTTGGCCATGTAATCGTCGAAGCGGCGCACCTTGAAAGCGGCGGGCGCCATGAAGCGGTGGCCGCGCGTCTGGTCGCCCGCTTTGATGCCGTCGATATCAAGCGGAACAATGTCCGGCTCTTCGGTCTCAGGACCGAAGGTAGCAAGCACGGAGTGCAGCGGTCGTACCCAGCTCAGCCGGCCCGAGCCCCAGCGCATCGACTTCGGCCAGGGAAATGCGCGCACGACCTCGGGGACCATCTCGGCTAGTACGTCGAGCGCGGGCTTGCCGGCCTTCTCGATAGTGGCGACGTAGAAATCGCCCTTCTTGTCGGGCTGCACCTTGGCCTCGGCGATCGACTTCAGGCCGGCAGCCTTGAGAAACCCGGCGATCGCATTGTCCGGGGCGCCAACGCGCGGGCCCTTCTTCTCTTCCTTGATGTCGGGCTGGCGCACCGGCACCCCATGCACGGAGAGCGCAAGGCGCCGTGGCGTGGCGAAGGCCTTGGCTCCCTCGTAGACCAAGCCGGCCGCGATCAGCCGGTCGGTGACCATCTTTTTCAGGTCATCGGCGGCGCGCGCCTGCATGCGCGCCGGGATTTCTTCAGACAGGAATTCGAGCAGCAGGTCGGGCATTGCGGGCTCGCGGGACGAGTGAACCGCCCGCACCTAGCAGGGACTTAGGCTCCCTGTCACCTGTCGAGCGTTACCAGCCGCCGCCGCCGCCCCCGCCGCCACCTGAGCCGCCGCCACCGCCGCCGAAGCCCGAGGAGCCGGAAGAGACCGGCACGGCGCTCGCCAGCGCGCCCGACATGCCGCCGACGGTCGAAGCCACCGCGCTTCCGAAATTGCCGCCCGACCATCCGCCGCTGCTCCAGCCCGGCTGATAGTGCCGCATCGGGTCGGGATCGTCAGGATGCGCGCGGCGCAGCGCGGCCCCGAAGGCGTCGGCCCAGGGCTTCTCGACGTCGAGCGCGACCGCATAGGGCAACAGCGCCTCGAAGCGTTCCGCGGTGAAATCCGGCGCCTGATAGTTCAGCCGGTCCTTCTCGGCGGTCTCCATGTAGAGCCTGAAGCCGTCGAGCTGATCCATGATCGGGCCGCCGAGCGCGGTCGGCGCCTTCATCAGGTAAACGAACAGCCCGTTCACCGCAGCGAAGGCCGCGACCAGGACGAAGGGGAACGGATCGTCGGCGACGAAGGCGCGCAGCGCCGGCCAACCCTGGCTCACGACGGTATCGAGCGCGAGATGCATGCCATTGACGACGACCGAGATGAAGACCAGCACGAAGGCGATCCACACTATGACGTTGAACCGCGCGGCGCCGCTGTGGATGGACTGAACGATTGGCATGACAAACATGCCGATGAAGAAGCCAACGAAGCCGGTCGCAAAGAAGACCGCGACATCCCGGTCTTCAAGTCCACCGAACGCGATCTCCCAGACAACGACGGCGATGGTCATGAGGAATCCGACGACCACGTAACCGAGGTGGCGGCGGAAGAAGCGGTTGCGGTTGCCCGTTTCGACCGCAGTCGTGAACTTCTTGCCAAGATCCGCAACCGTAACGGCATTGGCGCTGTCGATGACAATCGTTCCGCCTTTCGCGGTCAGCTTGTTGACGATGGCACGCTCTTCCTCCGCCAGCGGCACGCGTCCTTGCGGGTCCTTGCCGGTCGATTTCAAGGTCAGCGTTTTGCCCGCTTGCTGGAGATGCAAGAGTCCCTTGACCGCGAGCGATAACGCCGCCGCGGTGAAGGCGCGCCATTTCTCACGGCTCAGGCCCCAGTTGTGGATGTAGTTGGCGAGCGCCGGCGAAATGCCCTCCGGCGGGTGAAACAATGGGACGACCGTGCCGCGCTTCGGATCACGGCCGACCGCGCTCCAGGCCACGACGTAATAGATCAGAAGGACAAGCAAGCCGATGCCGCCGACGATCCATTGCCTGTTGTCGGAGATCTCGTACCACAGCAGCGTATTGGCGTTTGGCGGATCGACGGCGGTCGCGGGAAGCTCCGCCACCACGGTCAAGCCTTCGCCGGGGGCGAGCCGCCGCGTGCTCGACACGCTGAGCCCTCCGAGCGGGCCGACGTTGCCTTGCCAATCGGTGCCGCGCGCGCCGAGCCGGCCGGTGAAGGCGGTCCAGCGCACAGGCGCGGCACCCTCGAACAGCTGCAGACGATACGACGCGGACTCGATCGGGAAGCGCCAGAAATTGCCGGTGACGTTCCAATTGAGCTCCGGCTTGCCGTCGAACCAGCGGATTTGCCGCCCGGTGCGATACTGGAACACATAGGTGTGCTCGCCGGGCCGGATCAATACGTCCTTGCTGCCGGCATAGATGCGGATGACGCCATGCGTGCGCTCGGTGTGATAGGGCTCGGCCGCGCTATCGCGCGACACGCCGACCAGGGTGAAGCTGACTTCGCGCAGCTTGCCGCCGGCATCCTTAAACGTGAGCGGAAAATCCCGATAGATGCCGTGGCGCATGTCGCGGCCTTCGGCGCGCACCTGCAGCGTCTCGGTGACGGCGAGTTCTCCGTCTTTGGCGACCGTCACGTCGGAGACGAAGGAATGGATGACCTCGGCGGCCATCGCCGGCCCAGCGCCGAGGAGCGCGGCAAGTAAGATTGCGACGCGCCAGAGTCGGTTCATCGCGGCGCCAGATTTACTTGCGGCGCGTTGCGCTCACCGACGTCAGCCAATTCGAAGAACTCGCGTGGCGCAAATCCGAACACGCCAGCAATCAAATTGCTCGGAAAAGACTGCACGAGCACGTTCTGATTGCGCACGGCGCCGTTGTAATAGCGGCGCGCCATCTGCAACTCGTTTTCGAGATCGGCGAGCTGCTGTTGCAGCCCGAGGAAATTGGCGCTGGCCTTGAGGTCGGGATAGTTTTCCGAAAGCGCAATGAGCCGGCCGAGCGCGCCCGACAGCGCGCCTTCGGCTTGCGCGCGTTGTGCGACATCGCCGCTCGGCACCGCCTGCGCAGCGCCGCGCCGCTGTGTCACCTCGTCGAGCACGCCGCGTTCGTGCCCGGCATAGCCTTTGACGGTTTCGACCAGATTGGGCACGAGCTCCGAACGGCGCTTGAGCTGCACATCGATGCCGCTCCACGCCTCATTCGCCATCTGGCGCGTGCGCACCAGGCGATTGAAGACGACGATCGCGTAGACGACCACGGCGGCGACTGCGGAGACGATCCAGAGCGTCATGGTGTTTAGTCGCGTTTGAATGCCTAACGGTTCATACGCCTCCCTCCCTGGAGGAGGAGGGCGAAGAATAAGCTACCCCGCTCCGCCTCCTTCGGTCGCGAGCCAGGCCTCGCCGCAGGCTTTGGCTAGTTCGCGCACGCGCAGAATGTAACTCTGCCGTTCCGTCACGGAAATGACGCCGCGCGCGTCGAGCAGATTGAACACGTGCGACGCCTTGATGCACTGGTCGTAGGCCGGCAGCGCCATCGCGTGATGCTTGCGGTCGGCGTTCCAGCCATCGGCGACGTATTTCTTGCAGGCCGCCTCCGCCATCTTGAACTGATCGAACAGCATGGCGGTGTCAGCAAATTCGAAATTGTGCCGCGAGTACTCCCGCTCGGCCTGCAGGAACACGTCGCCGTAGGTCACCTTCTTGGCGTCGCTGCGGCCGTTGAAGTTGAGATCGAAGACGCGGTCGACGCCCTGGACGTACATGGCGAGCCGCTCGAGCCCGTAGGTGAGTTCGCCGGCAACCGGATTGCACTCGAAACCGGCGACCTGCTGAAAGTAAGTGAACTGCGACACCTCCATGCCGTCGCACCAGCATTCCCAGCCGAGCCCCCAGGCGCCGAGCGTCGGGCTCTCCCAGTCGTCCTCGACGAAACGGATATCGTGGATCTTTGGGTCGATGCCGATGACCTTGAGCGAATTCAGATAGAGGTCCTGGATATCGGGCGGCGACGGCTTCAGGATCACCTGGAATTGGTAATAGTGCTGCAGCCGATTCGGGTTCTCGCCATAGCGGCCGTCCTTGGGCCGCCGCGACGGCTGCACGTAAGCCGCGTTCCAGGGCTTGGGCCCGAGCGCCCGCAGCGTGGTCGCCGGGTGAAAGGTCCCCGCGCCGACCTCCATGTCGTAGGGCTGCAGAATGACGCAGCCCCAATCGGCCCAATAGCGCTGCAGAGCCAGGATCAGCCCCTGGAACGAACGCGACGGGTCCAGGTTGTCCGGGGCCGAGCGGTCACTGCCGTTAAGTTGCGGTTCGGCCATCGAAAATTACTGATTTTTAAGGACAGGAATCGATTGGGACCCTATCGGCGGGTCAAAAAGGGGTCAAGGCGGGGGAGATTTACGGGGCTTTGAACCTCAGCCGGTAGACCTGCGACCCACAAATAGAAGCGGCAAGATCACAGGGGACGGGGCAATGCTGGCTGTTCAGCTCATCGGTTTAGGACTTTCGGTGCTGTTCTTCGGCGCACTGGTCAGCGGCAATCACCGCACGGAAGACCGCTAATAGCGGCTTTCCGGTCCAAAGCCGCGAGACTACAGCCGATATTCGCCAGTCCGCGGATCCCGGCGCAAGGTCGGCCGGTTTTCCTGATCCGTAATACGCGCCTTCACCCGTCTCGCTTGGTCCAACTCCGCGTTGATCCGGCGCGCTTCCTTCACCGCCCAATGGACGACCATCGCGCCGCCGAGTGCGGCAAGCGACCATTTCACGAGCGGCGAGAGCAAAATCGGCGGCATCGGCACCTCCGCAAAGCTGTCCAACAACGAAAAAGGTTGACCGCGAACAAGGCAATTTCGCGGCTGGGAGACCTCCGCCGCATTACGAATAAGTTATGCTGGCGCAGATCTTACGGAAGGACCGGGATGGCCGCGAACGGGCCACTCGGCGGGTGGAGGGGAAGAATGCTGGGTCGTACGACTGTGAAATTGCTTTCGGCCGCGGTTGTCACTGCGATGCTGCTATTGCCGGTCCTGCGGAGCGCAAGCGCTGCGGAATCGTGGCCGACCCGGCCAGTGCGCATCATCGTGACGCTGGGCGCGGGCAGCGGCGTCGATCTCATTGCGCGGCTCTTCGCCGAGAAACTGTCTGCGCGCTGGGGCCAGCCGGTGCTGGTTGAAAACCGCCCCGGCGGCGATGGCATGGTCGCCATCACCGCCTTCCTCGGCGCCCACGACGATCACGTCTTGCTGCTGGCGCCGGTATCCTCGTTCACCGCTCATCCTTATTTTCACGACAAGCTGCCCTACGATCCGAAGAACCTGGTGCCGGTTGCCCGAACTTCCAACACCGTGGTCACGATCAACGTGCCTGCCGCGTTGAACGTCAATTCGCTGAAAGAGCTCGTGGCACTGGCACGCGCCAAGCCGGGCCAGTTGAACTGGGCGACGGGCACCGGATTTACCGATTTTATATTCGCCGGATTTCTGCACCGCGTCGGGTTGAGCATGGCGAAAGTCCCCTACAAGAATCCCGTCGCCGCCGCGAACGATCTCGCCGCGGGACGCATCCAGGTTTTCATGGCGGCTTATGCGATCGTGCGGCCGCAGGTGCTTGCCGGCAAGGTCAAGATGCTGGCGGTCACCAATCAGGAGCGCGCGCCGGCGCTGTCCGACGTGCCGACCGTGATCGAAGAAGGCTATCCGTCGGTCAAATTCGATGGCCTCGCAGGCTTTTTCGCATCGCCTGAAATGGCGGCCGAGGTGCGCGCCCGGATCGCGGACGACGTCCGCACCTTCGTCGCCGATCCTCTGATCGCGCAAAAAATGATCGCGACCGGACAGACCGTCAGCCTCGGCACCGGCGCCGAATTCGCCGCCTCGATCGCGCAACAGGAGGCGCAGGTCGCTGAAGTGGCGAAGCTCTTTGGCAACAAGCCGGTGCAGTAGCGCTATAGCCCGTAGCGGCCCCATAGCGCGCGGGCTTCCAGCGCCGAGATCAAGTCGTCGGCGAGGCCGGACTGGCGCGTGAGCGCTTCCAGCGAGCCGAACCCGGGAATGAGACGGCCGAACATGCTGCGCTCGGCGGCAATCAGCGGCGTGCGCACTTTGTCGCCGTAGCGTTGGCGCAAGGTCGAGCGCAGATCGCCGAGGCGGTCGGCAAGACCGCAATCGATCGCATCCTGCGCAGTCCAGAATTCGCCGGAGAACAGCGTCTTCTCGGCGCCTTTCAACCTCGTTCCGCGTCGTTCCTTGACCAGCGCGATGAAGTGTTCGTGGATGTCCTTCTGGATCGATTTGATACGCTTCACGTCCTCCGGCTTCTCCGGCAAGAACGGATCGAGCATCGCCTTGCGGTCGCCCGACGTATAGAGCCTGCGCTCGACGCCGAGTTTCTCCATCAGCTTGGGAAACCCGAACGAGCCGCCGACCACGCCGATCGAGCCGACGATGGAAAAGGGGTCGCAAATAATTTCGTCGGCGGCGCAGGCCAGCATGTAGCCGCCGGACGCGCCGACATCCTCGACGAAGGCGATGACGGGCAGCTTCTTCTCCTCCGCCAATTGGCGAATGCGGCCGAAGATCGCATGCGACTGCGCCGGCGAGCCGCCGGGCGAATTAACGATGAGCGCGACCGCGCGCGCATTGGGGAATGAAAACGCCCGCTCCAGCGTACGCGCGACCGAAGCCAGCATCAGCCCGGGCCGCAGCGGCGTGCTGACGCCGATGACGCCGGTCAGCCGGACGACGGGCACGACGGGAATGCCGGGCCGGAAGCGCGCCGGCACCAGCCGACCCAGCAGCGCCAATGTGCTCTTGAAGATGTCGGGCATCGGTCCGGTCGCGGCGGGCATGGGCTTTGAGTTAGGCATCATTGAAACCCAAGTCAAAGCCGGCGCCGCGTGGTAACGCGCCGATCAACATTTAGTGCGGCGCAATATATTTTGCGTAACCGGCACAGTAATGCCTCAAACAGAACCACATCTCATGCTGGAATGAATTTTGCAGTGCAATGGCCGTTGGCCGGGCGCGACGGTTCTTGAAAGAGGCGGACCGATGGACTCCAAGCTTGCGATTTTAGCCCTTCTGATCGGCACTATTCTTGCGCTCGCCCACCTCACCGAGGATGGCGTGGCCCGTCTGCGGCGCCCGTTCCTCAAGCGGCGATGGCGCGAATTCGTGCCGGGATGGCGCAAATCTTAGGCAATTCGGTCCGCTTCAGCTTTTCGCCAGCACCAGCGCATCGCCGCCGCGCAGTACGGCTTCGGCTGCCGCCGAGGGCCTGCCCTGTGCGTCATTGAGGACGAGGCCGGGATAGGTCACCGCCGCGCCGGCGACCGCTTTAACCGCGCGCACCAGCACGCGGATCGCAGGCGCCTCGGGCCGCGGCATAATTGGCAGAACCGCGATCGAGCCAAAACCGTCAGCCAGCGCGCCCTGCACGGCGGCAAGCCCGTCGGCGCGCCAGATCATCGTCAGCACGCCGTGCGGCTTGAGCAGCCAGGTGGCGCTGGCGATCCAGCGCGTGAGCAGGCCCGGCCGGGCCGCATGCGCGAGGCGCCGGCGCGGATCGGGCGACAGATGCTGTCGCGTGGCGTCGTGGAACGGCGGATTCATCAGCACGCGGTCGAACGAGCCGGGCTTAATCCCAGCCGCGCCTAACGATTGCACATCCCCGACATCGGCGGCGTGGACCTCGACGCGATCGTCCAGTCCGTTGAGGAGAGCGTTCTCGGCGGCAAGCGCGCATAGCGCCACGTCGATCTCGACGAGCGCAATTTGCAATCCTCCGATCCGCGCCGCCAGCGCCAGTCCCGCGGCACCGACGCCGGCGCCGAGATCGGCCACATGCTCGCCCGCATGGCCGCCGGTCGCAGCCGCGAGCAAAATCGCGTCATGGCCGATGCGATGGCCTTTGAGCGGCTGACGTAGCCGCAGGCGGCCGCCGAGCACGGCGTCTTCGCTGGTCTCGAGGACGTCAGTCGTCATCCGGCCGCAGCTCCTTGCCGAGCCCGGCGTCTTGCAGAAGCTGCCGCGCGTTGCGCTCGTAGCCCTCCGCGACCAGGATGCGCCGCGGCAACATGCCGAGCGAGCCTTCCAGCACGCTCATGTTCTGGTCGAGCACCATGTGGCGGATACCGGCGCCGTCGAGCAGCGCCACCACGGCCGAGATCAGAACGATGTCGTTGGTGCGAACGATCTCGCGCAAGCGGATTGTCCCTGTTGCCTCGCCGGGAGCGAGCTTATAAGCCACTATTCTATGGTATTTGCCAGTCCGCGCCGACCATGAACTCTGCCGAACCGACGCCCGGACCATGGCGGCCGTGGCGGGCTTGGCAAAGCCCCGACGCGTCGCACGCGTTCCAGCGCCTGGTGCCGTTCAGCTGGCGCGGCGAATTGCTGTTCATCTGCGCCGGCATGCTGCTGTCGTTTCTGGTCGCCGGCTTCTGGTATCCGTATTGGCGCATCGCCGACATGGATTTCTGGGTCGTCTACAACGCGTTCCTGCTCAACGTGCCGCTGCCGCAGGAATATTTCGATCACCCCGGCTACCTGTCGATCCTGCTCCTGACCTATTGGCTGCGCGCCCTGCACGCGCTCGGCATCGTCCATGTCATATCGCTGTCGGCGCTGCCGCCGGTTTCGGACGCCGCCGCATTCACACAAGCCTGGACCGCGGCGACACGCGCCGGCCGCGTGCTGTCGCTCGCCTACGCCATGGGCTTCGTCGTGGCCTTTGCCTATTTGCTGCGCGCCTTCGTGCGCGACTGGCGCATCGCCGCTTTCGGCGCATTCCTGCTGGCGTTTTCCGGCGGCATGGCGATGGAGATGCGCATCATGCGCACCGAATTGCTGGCGGCGGCATTTTTCTTCTGCGCCCTGCTGATGCTGCTGATCGCCGCGCAGCGCGGCGAGCGCTGGTGGCGGCCCGCGGCAATCGGCTGCGCCAGCCTGCTGATCACGCTGGCGATGCTCAACAAGATCCAGTGTCTGTTCCTGATAGCCGCGTTACCGATGCTGACGCTGCCATTCGGCGCGCGCGATACCGCGTCCGGCTTCTGGCACGCGCCGCGGCGCGCCTTGCCGGCGCTGGCTGGCATCATTGCGGCGACTGCGCTCGCGCTCTGGCTCGCCAAAGATATCGTGGTCGCCGGCTTTTTCGGCCATGGCGAAAACGCGGCTGCGATGGCGGCGCTGAAGTTCGGCGCGGCGTGCTATTGGCCAGCGCTGGCGCTGTGGCTCGGCCTCGGCATGACCGCCTTCGCGTTTCTGTGGCGCGTCACCGTATTGGAAACGCTTGCGGCGATGTTTGCGGCGCTCGCCGGCTGCATGATCGCGCTCCTGGCGCTCGATATCCGCTACCATCCGAACGACGTCCTGGTCGTCTTCCATCCGCTCGAATACATGCTGGCCTGGGCGACCGGCTCAGATCCGCAGCTTGCCGGCGGCTTCGCCGCGCTGGCGAAATTTCTCGTAGAAGCCGTTGCCGGCGTGATCGCGCGGCGCACTTTCGTGCTGGCGTCGTCGCCGCGACCAACCATCTTCCTCGAATGGTTCGTCATCGCCGCGACCGTCGTCGCCATCCGCCGCCGCGACTGGCGGCTTGTGCTGCAGGTCGGCGCGTTGATGCTGACGGACTGGGGCATCGATACGCTCAATATGGCGCGCGGGCTCAAGCAGGAGTATTTCCTGCTCACCGACCCGCTCGCCATCGTCGCCGCCGCGCTGCTCGTCGCAAAGCTCACCGACTTGCAACGCCACCGCTGGACCTATCCGGTCGGCGCCGCGCT
>DASUGZ010000138.1:0-5843 GCA_036273755.1 Pseudolabrys sp. | reverse complement strand
TACGATTTGTCCACGTCGCTCTCCGCCGGCAAGGCGCAGGACGTCGCCGCGCCGGAAGTCGAACGCGCCATCGACGAGATCGCCGCCGCGGCGAACAAGGCCGGCAAGATCGCCGGCATTTACTGCACCAACGCGCAACGCGCGCGCGCCATGGTGAAGCGCGGCTTCCGCTTCGTCACGGTCGGCGGCGATGTCGGCTATCTGCGCGAGGGCCTCGCGGCGCAGCTCAAGGCGCTAAAGGGCTGATACGACGGCAGCGAGCTGTTCGAGCACGGCCGCGACGTCCCTTTCGGCATCCACCGCCCTCACCTCGGTGACGCGGTAGCCATGTGCCTCCAGCCACGCCCGCTTGTCGGCGCGCAAACGCGCCGCCGCGTCGTCTTCGGCCCCAGGCACCAGATCGATGACGCATTTGAGCGGGAACGAGACGAAATCGGCGATGTGCGGGCCGATCGGCACCTGCCGCTTGAAGCCGCGGCCGGCAAAGCGCCGGTCGTTGACCAGCGCCTGCCATAGCACGCGCTCGGCGTCGGTCGGATTGCGCCGCAGCAGCCGCGGTAGGCCGCGCAACGGCGTGCGCTCCGACGGCGCCCGTCCGGCGCCATGTTCGGCGAGCAGCGCGCGCAACTTTTCGGCCCCCTCGCCGTCGAGCACACCGCCGCGTGCGGGGCCTTTACGTCCCTGCGCGATTGCGGTGATGACGCCGTGGAGCGTGCGCACGTCCTGCTGGGTCAGCGCCATGCGCAGAAAAATGTTGCGCAGGTTGACGCCCATGGTGCCGCGCTTTTCCGCCGGACGGAAAAACTCGACTTTGTCGAGTTCGCGCTCGAGATCGGCAAAGAAGGCCTCGAGTTGCTGCCTGGCCGCCGGCGGCGATTTCTCCGGCATGGCGAACGGCAGTTCGCCGCCCGCCTGCTTGAACCACTCATAGCCGACGATGACCACCGCTTGCGCCAGATTGAGCGAGGCGAAAGCCGGATTGACCGGCAGCGTCAGGATGCGATCGGCCTGTCCGACCTCATGGTTTTCCAACCCATTGCGCTCGCGCCCGAACACGATGGCGACATTCTCGCCGGCGGCGACGCGCGGCGCCATCTCGGTCGCCGCCTCCGCCGCGCCGGCGACGGGTTTGGCCTGATCGTGATTGCGTGCCGTCGCCGCCAGCACAAACGTGCAGTCGCCGATGGCGTCGGCTAGGCTGTCATAAAGCTCGGCGCCGTCGAGCACGCGGTCAGCGCCGGCCGCCATCACCCGCGCCTTCTCGTTTGGCCAGCCTTGCACCGGCTTGACCAGCCTTAGGCGCGACAGCCCGAAATTGGCCATGGCGCGCGCCGCCGCGCCGATGTTCTCGCCGAGTTGCGGCTCGACCAGAACCACGACCGGCGCCGGCGCGACGGTCCAGCGTTTGGTTTTGTCCGTGCCGGCGCCCGGCATGTCTCATCCTTTTGGCGGCAGGACCGCCCTTCCCTCGCTGCTGGGCGTTTTAGTCCCAAATTAACGCGGCGGGTGAGATTTCCACTGTCCTGTCCCGGCGAAATCGCGGCTTTCACCGCCCGGATTCGGGTGCTATAGCGACGCCGCCGGCCGCCCTCCCGCTGTCCGCGCGACTTCAAAAAGGTTTTTTCCGACATGCCAGGTCTCGAAATCGTATGGACAAAGGTCGACGAAGCCCCGGCGCTCGCGACCTATTCGCTGCTGCCGATCGTCAAAGCCTTCGTCGGCGCGGCAGGCGTCTCGGTAAAGCTGAAGGACATTTCGCTGGCCGGCCGCATCATCGCCACGTTCCCCGAGAAGCTCACCCCCGCGCAACGGATCAACGACGAACTGACCGAACTCGGCGACCTCACGTTGAGGCCCGAGGCCAACATCATGAAGCTGCCCAACATCTCCGCCTCGATCCCGCAGCTCAAGGCCGCGATCAAGGAACTGCAGGGCAAGGGCTACAAGGTCCCCGACTATCCGGACAATCCGACCACGGACGCCGAGAAAGACATCAAGGCCCGTTACGCCAAGGTGTTCGGCAGCGTCGTCAACCCGGTGTTGCGCGAGGGCAATTCCGACCGCCGCGCCGCCGGCGCCGTCAAGCAATACGCCCGCAACAATCCGCACAAGATGGGCGCCTGGAGCAAGGATTCAAAATCGCACGTGGCGCACATGTCGAGCGGCGACTACTACGGCTCAGAGGTCTCGACCACCCTGCCGGCGGCGACCAACGCCCGTATCGAACTCGTCGCCAAAGATGGCGCGGTCACGGTGCTGAAGGCAAAAACGGCGCTCGACGCAGGCGAGATCATCGACGCGGCGGTGATGAGCCGCAAGGCGCTGCGCGCTTTCTTTGCCGAGCAGATCGAAGCCGCCAAAAAGGACGACCTGCTGTTCTCACTGCACGTCAAGGCGACCATGATGAAGATCGCCGATCCGATCGTGTTCGGCCACGCCGTTTCCGTTTTCTTCGCGGATGTGATCGAGAAGCACGCCGCTACGCTGAAGAAGCTCGGCGTCAATCTCAACAACGGCTTCGGCGATCTGCTGGCGAAGATCGAGACGCTGCCGGACGCCGAGAAGAAGGCGATCAAGGACGATATCGCAGCCGAGTACGCGAAACGGCCGGGTCTCGCCATGGTCAATTCCGACAAAGGCATCACATGCCTGAACGTGCCCTCGGACGTGATCGTCGACGCATCGATGCCGGCGATGATCCGTGAATCCGGCCGCATGTGGGGCGCCGACGGCAAGCTGCACGACACCGATGCGCTGATCCCGGACCGCTGCTATGCGACGCTGTATCAGGCCGTTATCGAGGACTGTAAGGCTCACGGCGCGTTCGACCCCAAGACCATGGGGTCGGTTCCCAATGTCGGATTGATGGCGCAGAAGGCCGAGGAGTACGGCTCCCACGACAAGACCTTCGAAGTGCCCGCAAGCGGGACGGTTCGCGTCGTCGCCGACGACGGCAAGGTGCTGCTGGAGCGTCCGGTCGAGGCCGGCGACATTTTCCGCATGTGCGAGACCCGGGACGCACCGATCCGGGACTGGGTCAAGCTCGGGGTGCGCCGCGCCCGCCTCACCAACACCCCGGCGGTGTTCTGGCTCGACAAGAACCGCGCCCACGACGCCCAGGAGATCGCCAAGGTTGAGAAGTACCTGAAGGACGAGGACACCAAGGGACTCGACATCCGCATTCTGGCGCCGGTCGAGGCGATGAAGTTTTCACTCGATCGTATCCGCAAGGGGCAGGACACGATCTCCATCACCGGCAACGTGCTGCGCGATTATTTGACCGACCTGTTTCCGATCATGGAGCTCGGCACCTCGGCTAAAATGCTCTCGATCGTGCCGCTGTTGGCGGGCGGCGGCCTGTTCGAGACCGGCGCCGGCGGGTCTGCGCCCAAGCATGTGGAGCAGTTTCAGAAAGAGGACTATTTGCGCTGGGATTCGCTCGGCGAGTTCCTCGCGCTCGGCGCATCGCTCGAACATCTCGCGCAGACCGACAAGAACGCCAAAGCCCAGGTCCTCGCCGACGCGCTCGACGAGGCCATCGGCCAGTTCCTCAAATTCAACCGCAATCCAGCGCGCAAGGTCGGCGAAATCGACAACCGCGGCAGCCATTTCTACCTCGCCCTGTACTGGGCGCAGGCGCTGGCCGCGCAGACCAAGGATAAAGACCTGCAAGCGCGCTTCAAGCCGCTGGCCGAGACGCTCGCCAAGAATGAATCCAAGATCAACAGCGAACTGATCGCAGCCCAAGGCAAGCCGGTCGACCTCGGCGGTTACTACCTCCCCGACGACGCCAAGGCATCGGCCGCGATGCGGCCAAGCGCCACCCTAAACGCGGCGCTCGCCGCGCTCTGAGAGCGCAGTGGCCCATTGGCACGACGTCGCGTAACTACGACGTAAAATAAACGTAAGCCAACGCGCCGCACCACTGCGCTCTGAGCGCATGACATTGCGCTCCAAGCGCAGACAATGTCGCACGGCGCGCAGTATCATCCACAACATACGAACAATGCTTTAGGGGCAGACCAATCATGAGAACATTCAGCGGCGTCTTGTCGGCGCTTCCGCTCTTGGCGTTCGCGGCGCCAGGCTTCGCACAGCAATTGCCTGCCGCGATCGACGCGCCGGGCAAGACGGCCGTTCTGAAGGCGCACGCCGAAGGCGCGCAGATCTACGAATGCAAGGCAGACGCCGGCGGCAAGCTCATTTGGACGTTCCGCGAGCCTATCGCATCGCTGTTCGTCGACGGCAAAACCGTCGGCCGCCACTATGCCGGACCGAATTGGGAACACGTGGACGGCAGCACAGTGACCGCGAAAACGGCGGGCAATGCGCCCGGCGCGAGCGCGGCTGACATTCCCTGGTTGAAGCTCGAGGTGACCGCGCATAAGGGCAGCGGCGTGCTGGCGCCGGTCGCAGCCGTTCTGCGCATCAACACGCAAGGCGGTAAGCTCGGCGGCGCCTGCGACAAGGCCGGCGAGCTCAAGAGCGCGTCTTACACCGCCGATTACGTGTTCCTGAAGTAGCTAACCGCCGAGCGCGGCTTCGATCGCCTGCAGCGCCTGTGCGGCCTTGGAGCCGTCCGGGCCGCCTGCCTGCGCCATGTCGGGGCGGCCACCGCCGCCTTTGCCGCCGAGGATTTCGGCGCCTTTTTTCACCAGATCGACCGCGTTAAACCGCGACGTGAGATCAGGCGTGACGCCGACCGAAATCCCGGCCCTGCCCTCTTCGCTCACCGCGACAATGGCGATGACGCCCGAGCCGATCTGTTTCTTGGCCTCGTCGATCAGGCTCGGCAGCTCCTTCGCGCTGATGCCGGAGATCGCGCGGGCAATGAGCTTGACACCGTTGACCTGGCGCACGCCGTCGTCGGCGCTCGCTGCACTGCCGCCGCCGCCCATGGCGAGCTTCTTTTTCGCTTCGGTCAGTTCGCGTTCGAGCTTCTTGCGCTCGTCGAGCAGCGACACGATGCGCCCCGGCACGTCCTCAAGCGGCACCTTCAATTCCGCCGCCGCCGTCTTGGCGAGCTGCGCCTGATGCTCGGCCGATTTGCGCGCCGCCTTTCCGGTCAGCGCCTCGATACGGCGTACGCCGGCGGCAACGCCTGAATCGGTGACGCCGCTGATCAGGCCGATATCGCCGGTGCGCTTCACATGGGTGCCGCCGCACAATTCGACCGACCAGCCAAGTGTGTTGCCACTCCCCTCGCCCATCGCCACGACGCGGACCTCGTCGCCGTATTTCTCGCCGAACAGCGCGCGGGCGCCGGAAGCCCGCGCGTCGTCCAGCGCCATCAGGCGCGTCGTCACGGCGGAGTTCTGCAGCACGATGTCGTTGGCGATGTCCTCGACCCTCTCGATCTCGGCCGCGGTCATCGGCTTGGGATGCGAGAAGTCGAACCGCAGCCGATCGGGCGCGACCAGCGAGCCCTTCTGCGCGACGTGGTCGCCGAGCACCTGGCGCAGCGCCTCGTGCAGCAGATGCGTGGCGGAATGGTTCTGCCGGATCGCCGCCCGGCGCGCATGGTCGACTTCCAAGAGCAGTGGATCGCCGACCTTGACGCCGCCCTGCTCGATCTTGACCAGGTGCACGAAGAGGTCGCCGGCTTTTTTCTGCGAATCGGTGACGGCAAGCCGCACGCCCTCGCGCCGCATTTCGCCGATGTCGCCGACCTGGCCGCCGGATTCGCCGTAGAACGGCGTCTGGTTCATGACCACCGCGCCGGTGTCGCCTTTTTTCAGCTCGGAGACGCTTTTGCCGTCCTTGACCAAAGCGGCGACCACGCCCTCGGCGCTCTCGGTTTCATAGCCGAGAAATTCGGTCGCGCCGGTCTTTTCGCGTAAGCC
>DASUGZ010000137.1:0-60297 GCA_036273755.1 Pseudolabrys sp. | reverse complement strand
AATCCATCTCCAGCGTGTAGAGGCCGCCGGAGAAGCGGTCGACCGCGTAGATCACCTCGCGCTCGTCGACGTAGACGTCGTTAAGCTGCACCGCGCCGACCGGCGAATTGGCCGGCGCCGGCGGCACGAAGCTGGCGATTTCCTTCGGCTGATATGCGTTGGAGATGTCGTAGGCACGCAGACCGCCGTTGAAGAACGTTCCGAACACGATCTGGTCGGAATGGAAGGCGGTCGGCACCGGCGTGTTCTCATGGATGTTGTGGGCGCCGAAGCGGCCGCCGCGATCCTTGAAGGCATCGACCGGCGGCAGCGGGCAGGTCGAGATCGGCACCAGATGCTCCTCATCGCGGGCGTCGAGCACCCAGATCAGCTTCGGCCAGTCCTTGGCATTGTTCTCGGTCGACTCGTCGGTGACCAGCATCAGGTTGCGGTCGAATAGCGGCACGGCCGTGTGCATGAAGCCGGTATAGGGCGGCGAGTTGGTCCAGTGCGAGATGACCTTCGGGTTCGCCTTGTCCTTGATGTCCATCACGAACATGCCGCCGTCGATGTAACAGAGGTAAAGCCGGTCCGGCCGCGACTGGTAAACGTTGGTGTTGTGCGCGCGGTAGCCCTTGTCGAGCGGGTGGCGCGGCGGCGGCGCGATGTTGTCGGTCGCGGACGTGCCCGGCATCCACCATCGGCCGATCTCCTTCGGCTTCGACGGATCGCGCACGTCAATGCAGCGATAGAACTGATCGTCGAGCGGGTGGCTCGGCTTGAAGTCGGGTGCGCCGGACGCCATGTGGACGTACTCGCCGTCGCAGAACCACAATTGATGCACGCCACGCGAGGTCGCGCCCGAGCAGTCGAAGAACGAGACCGACTTGGGATTCTCGGGAACTGAAACGTCGAACAATTCCATGCCGGCCGGCTTCTGCCCGTTCTTCTGCGTCTGGTAGGCGACCGCCATCAGATTGTTGGCGGAGCATTCGAGCGAATTCGAGCGCATGAACGGTTGCGGCAGGTCGGTCTGCACCACCACTTTGGGATTGCGCGGATCGGAGACGTCGACGCCGGTAAAATTCTTCGGCGCGCTCTCATGCGCAAGCCAAATGATGCGCCGGCCGTCTTTGGCGATGGTGATCGACATGCCTTCGCCCATGCCGCCGAAGCCGCCGAGGTCGTTGTGCGCGAGTAGCTTGAAATTCCAGGTAATAGGCTCTCCGGTCTGGGTGAGCGGATTGCTGGCGGCGGGCATTGGCGTCTCCATTGTCTAATTTGTCCTCGCGCCGCTCGGACGGCCGGGACGGTTCGCGTCGTGTTCACGATGCGAACAGGCGGGTATGTGCGGCGGAGTCAGGCGGGGAGCAACGAAAGAGTCAATCGGGTTTTGCACGCAGGTGCTATTCATTCCAGGCCCGACGCTCAGCTTCGTGCCCTCCCCGGCGCGCGGGGAGGGCGAAAGCGGACGCGTCAGGCGCCGGCCTGCTTGAGGAATTCCTCGCGCAGCGCTTTATTCCAATCGGGAATCGCTTTGATCTTCTTGGCCTCGAGCAGGATCTCGGCCTGCTTTTGCATGTAGGGCTTGATGTCGGCCGGCCAGCCGGGATTGACCTCGACACGCGCGATCGCCTTGGCGAAGGTTTCCGGAGCCATCTTGTAGCCCTTCGAGGTGTAGAACTTGTAGATGACGTCCGACACTTTCTTCGGATCGGTCTTGAAGTCTTTCGCCACGTCGAGCCAGGCCTTCAGATAAGCGACCACGGTCTGCGGGCTCTTCTCGACGAATTCCGGCGTCGCCGCCATGAACACCGGCAGCTTATCGAACGAATAGAAGTCGACCAGCGTGTTGGCGAGGCCGTCGGCTTCGGCAATCGCATTGTAGGGCTCGACATTGACCATGGCGTCCACGGTCTTGGCGGCCATCGCCGCGACCATGTCGTTCACGTTCATGCGGATTTCCTGGTAGTCGCCCTTGTGCAACCCGGCCCCGGTGGCGATCTGGTCGACGAAAATGTTGCCGGTCGAGGAGCCGGTCTGGTTGGCGACCTTCTTGCCGCGCAGATCGGCGACGGTCTTGAGGCCGAGATCCTTGCGCGCCATCACGCGCGCGGTCTTGCCGACATATTCGATCATGGCGATGGCGACGAGGCCGCCTTTGTCGGCGCCGATGGCGAAGGAAGGACCGGCATAGGTGCCCATGTCGACCTGGCGCGCCACCATCTGCTGCATGGTGAGGTTGCCTGACGGCACGGCGAATTCCTCGAACTTGACGCCGTGCTTCTCCAGATAGCCTGAGCGCATCAAGTAGTAGGTCGGCATGCCCCACATGTTGGTCTGGTAGCCCTGCCGCACGGTCTCCAGCGCAGCGCTGGCGCAACGCACGCCCAAGCCGGCGGTGAGAAGTCCGGCGCCGGTCGCAACCAGCGCGTCGCGGCGCGTGATGCCTTTGTGCAGAAGTGTCATAGTGATCCTCCCTATGATTTGGCTTGTCCGTTGGTCGCCATTTTCGGCGTTTCGTTTTCGTTTGCCTCGTGACCGAGGTAGCGCAGCAACTCCTTCTGGCATTCGACGAAGTCGACGCTGAGCGGATCGCGCGGCCGTGACAGCGGAATTGGAATCACCGCCTTCACCGTCCCCGGATGCGGCGACATCACCACCACGCGGTCCGCCAGATAGACCGCCTCCGCCACGTTGTGTGTCACGTAGATGATCGTTTTGCGCGTCTCGCGCCACACCTCCGCCAGCAGCCGCTGCATGTCGTCGCGGGTCAGCGCGTCTAGCGCCGCGAACGGCTCGTCCATCAGCAGCACCGCGGGATTGTACGCCAGCGCACGGGCTATGGCGACCCGCTGCTGCATGCCGCCCGAGAGATGGTGCGGGAAGGATTTGGTGAATTTCTCGAGCTTGACCAAGCGCAATTGCTCGCGCGCGATCTTTTCGCGTTCTTCCTTGGGTACGCCCTTCATTTCCAGCCCGAACGACACGTTGCCGAGCGCGGTGCGCCAGGGGAACAGCTGGGCGAAATCCTGAAACACCACGCCGCGGTCCATGCCGTGGCCGGTGACCGTCTTGCCGCCAATGCGGATTTCGCCCGAAGCGGGACTGAGAAATCCGGCGATCATGTTGAGCAGGGTCGACTTGCCGCAGCCGGAGGGACCCAGGATGCAGACGAACTCGGACGGCGCGATGTCGAAGCTGACGTCTTTGACGCCAGGCACCTTGCCGCCGGGCGTATCGTAGACGAGCGTTACATCGCGGATCTCAATGGGGAGCATTCTTAGTTTCCGTCTCTAACCTTTTGCTTTTCGTGCGGCGTTATAGTTGGCCGGGCGCTTCTCGAGGAATGCGGCGAAGCCTTCGACGGCTTCCGCCGTCTGCCGTTTGGTGGAATGCGCCTCGATCAGCGCGGCAAAGGTGGGATCGTCGAGATGGCTCCAGGCCGATTTGAGCGCCCAG
Source organism: Pseudolabrys sp. (assembly GCA_036273755.1). GTDB lineage: Bacteria > Pseudomonadota > Alphaproteobacteria > Rhizobiales > Xanthobacteraceae > Pseudolabrys. The sequence continues at coordinate 56,856 of DASUGZ010000137.1, read as the reverse complement.
ATTTTGGTCGCAGCCACCGCGTCCGGTCCGTTGGTGAGCAACTCATCGACGATGCGCTCGCCGGCCGCTTCGAGCTCCGCGAGCGGCACCACCTCGTGCACCAAGCCGATGCGATGCGCTTGCCTAGCGTCAAACCGCTCGCCGGTGAGCGCGTAGCGGCGCACCTGGCGCAAGCCGATGGCGTCGTTAAGCTGCGGGATGATGATTGTGCCGGCGACGCCGATACGCACTTCGGCGATCGAAAAGTGGGCATTGTCGGCGGCGATGACGACGTCGCAGGCCGAGATGATGCCGGTGCCGCCGCCGTAGCAGGCGCCTTGCACCAGCGCCACGGTCGGCACCGGGATGAGATTGAGCCGCTGCACCGCCTCTGCGGTCATGCGCGAGGCGCGCAAGTTTTCTTCCGGCGAGGAGCGGCGCACCGCGTCGAGCCAATTGATATCGGCGCCAGCGATAAAGTTGCGCCCGTTGCCGGTGAGCACAACCGCGCGCGGGGATTTGCCGGCGAGCATATCGTAAATTTTGAGCAGTGCCGCGATCAGTTCGCCGTTGTAGGCGTTGTAGACGTTCGGCCGGTTGAGCGTGACGCGGGCGACGCCGCGCTCGTCAATGTTCCACAACACCGGGTCGGTAGGCGCCTCACTCATCCGCACTAACCTTTCGCCGTGCGCGACATGCCCCAGCGCTGGATGGTGGCGCGTTCGACTGAGCCGAACACCAGCCGTTCGAACAGAAAGCCGATGACGCCGATCACCACGATCGAGGCCAGCATGACGTCCGCCTGCAGGAATTGCTCGGCGTCGAAGATGACCCAGCCGAGGCCATAATTCGATGCCGCAATCATTTCGGCGCCGACCACCGCAATCCACGCGCGCAGAAATCCCTGCCGCATGCCGGTGATGATGAACGGCGATGCGCCGGGCAGGATGACCTTCCAGAACAGGTTGTTCTCGCCGGCGCCCATGCAACCGGCCGCGCGCAGCCAGATCGGATTGACAGCGCGCACACCCGACCAGGTGTTGAACAGGATCGGAAAAGTGGCGCCGTATAGCACGACCAGCACGGTGGTGGTGTTGCCGATACCGAACCACAGCATGAACAACGGTACCAGCGAGAATGAGGGAATCGGCATCAACGCGCTGACCAGCGGCAGAAAGAAATTCTCCACCGGCTTGAAACGCGCCATCAGGATGCCAAGCGTGATTCCGACCGCCGTTGCCAGCGTGAAGCCGAGCAGCACGCGCGACAGCGTGGCGCCGGCATGCTCGAACATGCTGCCGTCGGCCAACATGGCGTAGAGCGTCTCTAGCACAGTTGGAATCGTCGGCATCAAGACTCGCGGGAAGTAGTTGCTGAGCGAGAGCGCTTGGTAGAGCGCCGCGGCGACCGCCAGCGTGATAACCGCGCGCCGCATCGAGCGCATGCGTTGAGCCCGCTCGTTCATGCGACCACCATTCCCCAGCGCACGACGGTGTAGTCCTCGATCTTCTGGAACACGAATTTCTCGAGGCACAGGCCGATTGCCGCGATGACCGCGATGCCGGCCATCATGGCGTCGGTGTTGAGGAACTCGCGCGCGCCGAAAATCAGCCAGCCGAGTCCCCAGGGCACCGAAGCCAGCATTTCCACCGCCACCAGGATGCGCCAAGCTTGCGCCAAGCCGAGCCGCAGGCCGGTCAGGATGTAGGGCAGCGCGCCGGGCAGAATGACGTAGCGGAATATGCGCCGATTGTCGGCACCCATCGACTGCGCCGAGCGCAGCCAGATCTCCTTCACCGCCTTCACGCCGGTCCAGCTGTTGTAGATGATCGGAAACATCGAGACGAAGGCGACCAGCATCAGAGCGGCGAATGCGCCGGGGCCGAACCAGAGCAGGAACAATGGCGTGTAGGCGAGGCCGGGGATCGGCGCCAGAACGCTGACCAGCGGCAGACAAATATCCTCGGCCCTGCGCGAGCGTCCCATCAGCACGCCGATGCTGACGCCGAGCACCGCGGCCAGCGCGAAGCCGGACAGCAGCCGAAATACCGTGTCGATGGCGTGATGCGGCAGGATGCCTGAAACGGTGAGCCGGACGAACGAGGCCGCAATGTCTTCCAATGTCGGGAAAAGCTGGTGCGGGAAGACGCCGGCTCGGGCGAGAATCTCCCAGATCGCGCCGACCACAAGAAACGGGAAGACGTTACGCGCGACCACGCGCCAGCGCTCGCTGCCCGCCAGCCGCGCGGGCGTGCCGGAAACGACAATGGTGGCGGCTTCCTGCATCGCGCGGCGGACGTCCTCCCGTTTTTAGCCTCAGCCTCTTGGCGGGCCGTGGCGGCAGTCTTGTTGCCGTCCTTGGGGGTAGGATATTCCGGGCGCAAGGTCTTCCACAAGGACGCGCGAACGGCTAAAGCCGCGCAAACGCTTGCAACGGGAGTTTCGGGATGTCGAAGCCTGCACAAAAGATCGGCTGGATCGGGGTCGGCCGTATGGGCACGCCCATGGTCGAGCGCCTGCTCAAGGCCGGGCACACCGTCACGGTGTGGAATCGCACGCGCGCCAAGGCCGAGCCATTGGCGGCGCAGGGCGCGAAAATCGTCGATAAGCCAGTCGAGTTGGCGGGCTGCGAGGTGGTGTTCGCCATCGTGTCGACCGGCAAGGACGTCAAGGAGGTCGTGTTCGGCAAAGACGGGCTGCTCTCCGGCGCCAAGAAGCCGAAGATGCTGGTCGACTGTTCCTCGATTTCGGTCGAAGAGTCGGCGGAAGTCCGCAAGGCGTTGACTGAGAAAGGCGTCAGCTTGATCGCCGCGCCGGTGTCGGGCAATGCCAAGGTCATCAAGGCCGGCAAGCTATCGTCGGTGGTGTCGGGTCCGGAGGCCGACGCCAAGGTCGCCATGCCGCTGATCGAGGTGTTCGCGCCGCGCGGCGTATCTTACGTCGGCGACGGCGAGCTGGCGCGCATTTGCAAGATCGCGCACAACGTCATGCTCGGCGTCGTCATCGAGAACCTGATCGAGATCACGCTGCTCGCCAACAAGATGGGCGTGCCGCGCCACGCTTTCTTGGCCTTCATGAACAATGGCGTCATGGGCTCAATGTTCACCGCCTACAAGACGCCGGCGCTGGTCAATCTCGACTGGTCAACGACGTTCACGCCGGAGCTGTTACGCAAGGATCTCGACCTCGGCCTCGAGCTCGGCCGCGAATGGGACGTGCCGATGCCGGTCACCGCAGCGACACGCGAAGTATTGCAGACGCATTTTGGCGCGGCCATGCTGCAAAAAAATCCGGAGGAATATCTCGCCAAGGATTTCGCCGCGCTGGCCGAGACCATGGCGCTCGCCGCCGGCATGAAACTCACGCCCGAAAACAAGAACGTCGGCACCGGGCTGGAGTGACTGGCCTTGCGTGCTCCCCGCGGGCGAGGGGCACAAAAAAAGGGCCCCATTGCTGGGGCCCGTGTGCATAAGGTGGAGGATTCACGCCACCGTTCAAGCCAAAAGGGAGGAAAAACGGCGGCTGCGCACGTGTCTACTGAAGCTGTGGTCGCCGACTATCTCAAGTAAAATGCCCATAAATACGCCGGTGGATTTATTTGGCATAAATGAGCATCATTTGAGAGAAATTTGCCTACGAGAACCCGCAAATGGCCTTCAAGCTCTACAACGCGCCGCAATCGACCTGTAGCCAAAGGGTTCGCTTTGTGCTCAACGGCAAGAAAGTTCCGTTCGACGAAGTGAAGCTCAATCTGCTCGCCGGCGATCAGCTCAAGCCCGACTACCTCAAGCTCAACCCCAATGGGGTCGTGCCCACGCTCGACCATGACGGCGCCATCGTCATCGATTCGACGGTGATTACCGAATACCTCGACGAAGTAGAACCGCGGACGAGCTTTACGCCGGAATCCCCGGTCGAGCGCGCACGTATGCGCGCTTTGATGCATTTCATCGACGAAATGCCGGCCGCCGCCGTGCGGGTGCCGACCTTCAACCTCGCTTTCCTGCCCAGCTTCCAGAAAATGAGCCGCGACGACTTTGTGGCAATGGCGCAGAGCAAGCCCCTGCGCCGCGAATTCATGATGACCATGGGGCAGACCGGCTTCCCGCAGGCCGAGATGGACGCCGCGCTCGCCCGCCTGCGCCGCTCCTACGAGCGCATGGATGCAGAGATCGGAAAGAGCGGCGGCCCATGGCTGCTCGGCAAGGATATCTCGTTAGCGGATGTCGCGGTAATGCCGGCGCTGGTGCGCATGCACGACCTCGGCATGCCCGGGTGGCTCGATCTGCCGCGCATCGTTACCTGGTTCGATAATATCCGCACGCACCCGGCCTTCGCGCCGACGTTCTATCCCGGCTCGCTGCTCTCCGAGCGCTTTCCACATTTGCGGGAAAAAACTCCGGCCTGAGCCCGTCGCCATTCAACAGGGCGGCTATCCTGCGGCCAGGCGCCGGCGCATAGTACCGGCGACGCCACGGTATTGTCCCAATACGGAGGCTTGGCCCATGAATCCCATCACTTCGCTGGTCACCATCGTTCTCGCCCTCATCGGCGGGCTGCTCTTCACCACCGGCCTGCCGGTTCCCGGCATTGCCTTTGGCGCGCTTGCCCTGATCGTCGCCTTCTCGCTCAAGATGGCCAACAATTGGGAGCGCTTCGTCATTCTGCGCGCCGGCAAATTGTCGAGCGTGAAGGGCCCCGGCCTGTTCATGATCATCCCGGTGATCGACGCCGTCACGGCGGTCATCGACGAGCGCATCCAGACCACCGGCTTCAACGCCGAGCAGGCGCTGACCCGCGACACCGTGCCGGTCAACGTCGACGCCATCGTGTTCTGGCACGTGCACGACGCGCAAAGCGCCGCGCTCAATATCACCGACTATCGCTCGGCGATCGACCGAGTGGCGCAGACGTCTTTGCGCGAGACCATCGGCTCGTCGATGCTGTCGCAGCTTCTGTCCGAGCGTCAGCAGGCCGACGAAGCGCTACGCAACGAGATCGCGCGCAAGACGGCGACCTGGGGTATTTCCGTCAACTCAGTCGAAATCCGCGACGTCGCCATTCCGGTGGCGCTGCAGGACGCCATGTCGCGCCAGGCTCAGGCCGAACGCGAGAAGGAGGCGCGCGTCATCCTCGGCTCGGCCGAGGCGGCGATCGCGCAGAAATTCGTCGACGCTGCCAACACCTATGCGACCAACGCCGCCGCCATGCACCTGCGCGCGATGAACATCATCTACGAAACCACGAAAGAGCGTGGCGCCACCATCCTGATGCCGACCTCGATGGTCGATTCGATGAGCGTGGCGCTGCCGGCGGCCATGATGGGTCAGAAGGATTTGAGCGGGAAAGCGGGCTGACTATTTCGCGCCCGTGGTGCCGATCTTCGGCAGTTCGACCTTCACCGTCGAAGTTTTGCCGCCCAGATTGCCGGTTGCGAATAAAAGCCCGCCGCCCACCACGATCACGATCAACGCGCCGATCAGAACGCCGAGCACGCCCACGCCGCCGCTGCTATTGTCCGCCATCGTTGCCTCCCTCAGTTGTCGGCGGGATTAACGGGATGGGGGCGCCTTTGGTTCCCGCTAGTTGCCTTGCTGCGATCGGCAGTTCCCCGCCGGGAATAGCGTGACCAGGAGGCAGTCCTTGTCGCTGACCACGACTTCTTCACCGATGCGCGCGGAGGGGGCTGAGCCCTCCTTGCCGCAAGGAGCTACTTTTGGTTGAATATCTCCGTACCGCAAATCCATACGGACAAGCGCACATCCGTATCAACAACGGAATGGGGAGACGCTATGCCGAAGAATCTGTCGATCATTGCTTACGTTCTGCTGATCATCATCGGCGCCATTGCGCTGGTGATACCCGGCCTCGGCCATATCTGCATCGCCTGCGGCACTATCGTGGAGACAATTCTCGCCGTCGTCGCCGTGGTTGTCGGAATTGCCGGCCTCGCCGTCGGCCGGCAGGCGATGGCCTGACCGGACACGCGCTTACGCCTCAACGCATCATGGCCGGGCGATCCCCGGCCATGATTTTTTTTCGCGCTCGCGAACCGCTCAGTACTTCGCCGAGATCGGTAGTTCCTCCGCCGGGAACAGCGAAATCAGGCGGCAGCCTTTGTCGGTGACCACGACCTCTTCCTCGATGCGCGCGGCGGAGAAGCCGTCGGTCGCCGGGCAATAGGTCTCGATGGCGAACACCATGCCTTCGACGATCTCGGTCGGGTGATCCATCGACACCACGCGCGAGATGATCGGCCGTTCGTGCAGGTTCAAGCCGAGGCCGTGGGCGAATTGCAAGCCGAAGGCCGCCATCTCGTCGGGGAAACCGAACTCCGGCGCCTTCGGGAAAACCTCGCAGATATGCGCGGTTGAGGCGCCCGGCTTGATGCGGGCGATGGCGTTGTCGAGCCACTCGCGCGCCTTCTTGTAGGCGTCGTGCTGCGCCGGCGTCGCCCGCACCACGTTGAAGGTACGGTAGTAGCAGGTGCGATAGCCCATGAAGCTTTGTAGAATGTCGAAGAACGCCTGATCGCCGGGGCGGATCATGCGGTCGGTGAAGTTGTGCGGATGTGGTGAGCAGCGCTCGCCGGAAATGGCGTTGACCGCCTCGACGTCGTCGGAGCCGTGGGTGTAGAGGAACTTGTTGACCTCGGCGACGATGTCGTTTTCGCGCACGCCCGGACGCAGCATTTCGTTGACCACGTCATAAGCGCCGTCGACCATGGCCGCGGCGCGATTCAACAGCGCGATTTCGTCGGCGGATTTGACCTCGCGCGCGCTTAGCATCACCTGCTGGCCGTCTTTGACCTTGATGCCGGCCTTTTCCAGTTCGAACATCATCGGCGGCTCGATGATGTCGACGCCGACCGGCATCTTGATGACGCCGGCGGCTTTCAGCATCGAAGCCATTTCCTCGGCGTGGCGCTTCATCAGGCCAAACGCCGGGTCCACCGTGCCGCGCAAGCCGACCAGACCCGCTTTGCAGTTGTCCGGCTGGAGCCAGGGCGAATAGAGCTTGTGGTGGACCGCGGCCGAGCCGAAATCCCACAGCACCGGTTCCTGGCCGCGGATCAGCAGCGTCCAGCGCGACAGCTTGTCGCGCGACCACTCGCCGATCTTGGTCGAGGTGACGTAGCGAACGTTGTTGTCGTCGAACAGCAGCAGCGCGCCGAGGTCGGATTTCTCGAGCGCGGCCTGCGCGCGGGCCAGCCGGTAGCGGTGCAGGCGCCGGTAATCGACGCGCTCCTCGAAATCGACGCCCATGGTGCCGAGCACCGGCAGATGACGGCCCCAGTTGTAGCGCGGGTTAATGTCCTCAGCCGTGATCTTGATCGGCTCGCGCGTTCTTTCGTCCATGGGTCCCTCCTTATTCTGTCCCCGCAAACCGGCTTATAGCCGGCGTCATGGTGGCATTATAAGCCGTGAAGTTCGCCGTTGTCGTCCCCGCGATGCGGCACTCGGGTGGCGGTCGCCACATCACGCTTGACTTTATTGGCGATAGGATTATATTCTACACCGTCCGCTGGGCCGGCGAAGCGCCGTCATGACGCGCTTCCAAGGGTCAGCCGGACCGGCGCGCCGACAATGCGTGCCGTGGATGGAGCGCCCGGGCGGCGCCGGACCCTCTCGCCAGAGGGTTCGCGCGTCGCGCCAGACGCGCGGCGGGTTGCACCAGGCCCGCCAAGGGGCTTTTTGCCAAGCCCCTGGCGCCGTCCCGGCGCTCCATTCCCCATTGGGGAAAGGATAAAGGGAAGCCGGCCTCCCCGGGCCGTTCAAAGAGCAGGGCAGCGGAGCGTTGGCTAAGCGACCTTTCGCCCCCACAGCCGCGCCGACGCCAGATCGGCGCCTTCGCGGATCGCCCGCAGCTTGAGCCACACCGCCGGCTCGATCACCCACTCTCGGTTCGTGAAGGTGCCGAAGCCGCAATCGGTGCCGGCAATCACGCGCTCGCGCTCGCCGACCGCGGCGACCGCGTCTTCGATGCGGCGCGCTACCACTTCCGGATGCTCGACGAAATTGCTGGTGGTCTCGATCACGCCGGGAATGAGGATCATATCCTTGGGCAATGGATGCGTCTTGAACGCCGAATACTCATGCGCATGACGCGGGTTGGAAAACTCGATCGACAGCGCGCCGACGGTCGCCTGATAGAGCGCCGGCAGAATCTTGGCGAGCGGGATGTCGTGGATGTGCGGGCCTTCCCAATTGCCGTAACAGACGTGCAGCCGCACGCGATCGCGCGGAATGCCGTCGATGCCGTCATTGATCGCAGCAATGTGCCGTTCCACCGCTTTGACGAATCCGCTGTCGTCGAGATCGCGGTACAACATGGTGCGATCCATGGCGAGATCGGGCGCGTCGATCTGCAGCAGCAGGCCGGCTTTGTGAATCGCCTGGTACTCGTTCTTCATTTCGCGCGAGATCGCCGACAGATATTTGTCTTGCGAGCCGTAGAACGCGTCGAGCATGGTCGACGAAATAATGCCGGGAGACGGCGCCGTCATGAACTGTTCGGTGAATTTTCCGTTCGAGATTGTCTTGAATCGCGCGATTTCGTTCTGGATCGGCTTGAGGTCGAGATACTTCAATTCGCTTTGACACTCCGGCGCGTTCTGTTGCTTGCTGACGTGCGGGAAGCGCCGCTTCAGACTTTCCACCAATTCTGGAAATTCCTCGAATTCGCGGCCGCGCCGCCGCTTCGACACGCCACCGAAGCCCGACATGCGCTGCGGGACGTAGGTCTGGAAGCCGACCCGCTGCTGCTCGCCGTCATTGCCTACGTCGATGCCGGCCGAAGCCTGCTTCTCCACGACGTGCGTGACCGCCTTGTCCATTTCCGCGGCCATTTCGGCGGCGTCGAATTTTTCACCGGCTTCCTGGCGCACCAGCAGATCGGACAGCTTTTCGTTACGCGGCAGGCTGCCGACATGGGTGGTCAGAATGCGGTCCCGGCTCAAAATCATACAAAGCTCCCTGAACTGGCTGCGGTCGGAATTATGCTTCGCTAGGCAGCACACCTGTGAGGGGGCATAATACCTATTGTCTCGGGAGGAAACCAAATGACCGTCGCCGGACGCAAGGCGGCGCAGCCGGATGCAGCCATGATCGTGGGCCAAGTCCCACGCGACTACAACTTTGCTGCCGTCGTGCTGCAAAGCAATCTCGCCGCCGGCCGCGCCGAAAAGCCGGCTTACATCGACGGCCGCCGCACGCTGAGCTATCGCCAATTGGCCGACCATGTCGCGCGCTTCGGCGCCGCGCTGCGCGGCCTCGGCATCCGGCGCGAAGAGCGCGTGCTCATGGCGCTGCTCGACACCGTAGACTGGCCGATCGCATTTCTCGGCTGCCTCAAGGCCGGCATCGTCGCAGTGCCGGTCAACACGCTGCTCACCGAGGACGACTACCGCTTCATGCTGGCCGACAGCCGGGCCAAGTGCCTCGTCGTGTCGGAAGCGCTTTTGCCGAAGTTCAAGAATCTGATCGACGAGAATCCGGACCTCGAGCACGTCATCGTCTCCGGCGCCAATCCGCACGGCTACCGGCTGTTCGACGACGTCATCGGCGCCGATGAGCCGGAGGACTACACCGCGCCGACGGTTGCCGACGACGTGGCGTTCTGGCTCTACACTTCGGGCTCGACCGGCAAGCCGAAAGGCGCGGTGCACGTGCACGCGAGCCTGAAGCTGACCGCCGATCTCTACGGCACGCCGGTCGCGGGCTTGAAAGAGAGCGATGTCGTCTATTCGGTGGCCAAGTTGTTTTTTGCCTACGGCCTCGGCAATGCCATGACCTTCCCGCTCACCGTCGGCGCGACCACCGTGCTCAATCCGGAACGGCCGACGCCCGACGGCGTTGCGGCCCTGATCAAGCAACATCCGGTCACGATGTTTTTTGCGGTGCCGACGTTCTACGCGGCGTTTCTCGCCAGCCCGAACGTGCCGCAGAAATCGGACGTGAAAATCCGCCGCTGCATTTCCGCTGGCGAGGCATTGCCGGAAGGGATCGCCAAGCGCTGGAAGGAACGCTACGGCGTCGACATCTACGACGGGCTCGGCACCACCGAGATGCTGCACATCTATCTCACCAACAGGCCGGGCGAGACCAAATACGGCACCACCGGCAAGGCGGTGCCGGGTTACGAAATCAAATTGGTCGGCGAGGATGGCATGCCGGTCAAACAAGGCGAGATGGGCGAAATGTACGCGCGCGGTCCGACCAGCGCGATTATGTATTGGAATAACCGTGAGAAGTCGCGTTCGACCTTCCAGGGCGACTGGACGCGGTCCGGCGACAAATATGCCCAAGACGAGGACGGCTACTACGTTTGCTGTGGCCGCGCCGACGACATGCTGAAGGTCTCCGGCATCTACGTTTCTCCCTTCGAGGTGGAAGCGGCGCTGTCCTCGCATCCCGAGGTGTTGGAAGCCGCCGTCGTCGGCTGGTTCGACGAGCAGCGACTCATCAAGCCGAAGGCTTTCGTCGTGCTCAAGTTGCCCGACAAGGCAAGCGAGGAGCTCGCCCGCACGCTGCAGGATCACGTCAAGCACCTGCTCGCGCCCTACAAGTATCCCCGCTGGATCGAATTCCGCAGCGAATTGCCGAAAACCGCGACGGGGAAGATTCAACGCTTCAAGCTGCGGGCGGAAGATCGCGTATAAGTCCTGTCATGGTCCCCGCAGACTCCGGCTTTCTCGACATCGGCGCCCAGAAACTCGAATACCGCATGATCGGGCCGTGGCCGGATCATGCGCCGACACTCGTCCTGCTGCACGAAGGACTCGGTTGCGTCGGGCTGTGGAGCGACTTTCCCGACAGGCTGCAAAAGGCGACCGGCTGCGGCGTTTTCGCCTATTCGCGCGCCGGGTATGGCCAATCGTCGCCGGTGAAACTGCCGCGCCCGCTCAGCTATATGCACGACGAGGCGCGCGAAACGCTGCCGCTTTTGCTCGACGCCATCGGCTTTCAGCGCGGCCTCCTGATCGGCCACAGCGACGGCGCGTCGATTGCAGCGATCTATGCAGGCAGCCATCAGGATCATCGCGTGGGGGGTTTGGTGCTGATGGCACCGCACTTCTTCACCGAGGATATGGGCATTGCTTCGATCGAGGAGGCGCGCAAGGCCTACGAGACGGGCGACCTGCGGGCGCGTCTTTCGCGCTGGCACGCCGACGTCGACAACGCCTTCAAGGGCTGGAATGGCGCCTGGCTCGATCCCGATTTCCGCAAGTGGGACATCACCGAATTCCTGGCTTATATCCGCGTGCCCATCCTGGTCGTGCAGGGCGCGGACGATCAATACGGTACGATGAAGCAGGTCGAAGTGGCGGAGCGCGAGTGTTCTTGTCCGGTCGAGGTGACGCTGCTAGTTGGCGCGCGCCATTCGCCGCAGCGCGACGCGCTGGAGGCGACGCTTCATGCGATGTCGGATTTCATCGCGCGAGTGCTGGCGATGAACGGCTGGGTGAAAGCGTGATCGTCCGCTCATTCCCGCGCAAGCGGGAATCCAGCGCCGAGAAAAAAGAGCTGGGTCCCCGCTTTCGCGGGGACGAGCGGGTTACAGCTTATTCGGCCGCCTGCTTGGCAGCGCTGCCGTGTGCCGAGATCAGGTAATCCATCGCTGCCTGCACGCCGCCTTTCTTATACGGAATGCCGGCGAGGCCGAGCGCCATTTCGGTCGCGCCCAGCGCGCCGATCATCATGGTGTCGTTGACGTCGCCGAGATGGCCGATGCGGAAATACTTGCCGGCGTATTGGCCGAAGCTCGCGCCGTAGGAGATGTTGAAATTCTCCAGCGCCAGCGCGCGGAACTTGTCGGAGTCATTGCCTTCCGGCAGCATGATCGCGGTGATGGTCGGCGAATACTGACTGGCGTTCTTGTTGAGGTTCTCCAGTCCCCAGGCCTTCACCGCGCGTCGCGTTGCTTCAGCGAGCCGGTGATGCCGCGAGAACACATTGTCGAGCCCTTCCTCGTGCAGCATGTCGATACCGACGGCGAGGCCTTGCAGCATCTGCGTCGCCGGCGTGTAGGGGAAGAAGCCGACTTTGTTCATGGTCAGCATCTCTTCCCAAGCCCAGAACGACTTCGGAATCTTCGAAGTCTTGTTGGCGGCCAGCGCCTTGTCGCTGATGGCGTTGAACGACATGCCCGGCGGCAGCATCAGACCCTTTTGCGCGCCGCCGACGGAGACGTCGACGCCCCATTCGTCGTGGCGGTAGTCGGTCGAGGCGAGCGAGGAGATGGTGTCGACAAAGAACAGCGCCGGGTGGTTGGCGGCGTCGATCGCCTTGCGGATGTCGGCGATCGGCGTCAGCGCGCCGGTCGAGGTCTCGTTGTGCAGAACGCAGACCGCCTTGATCTCTTTGTTCTTGTCTTCGCGCAGCTTGGCTTCGATCGCCTTCGGGTCGGCGCCGTTGCGCCAGTCGGTGGCGATGAATTCGGGCTTGAGCCCGATTTTCTCCGCCATCTTCTTCCACAGCGTGGCGAACTGGCCGGTCTCGACCATCAGCACGCGGTCGCCGGGCGACAGCGTATTGACGAGGGCTGCTTCCCACGCGCCGGTTCCGGTCGCGGTGTAGATGATCACCGGGTTGGTGGTCTTGAAGATGGTCTTGATGCCCTCGAGGCACTTCTTGGTGAGCTTGGCGAATTCCGGCCCGCGATGGTCGATGATCGGCGTGTCCATCGCCCGCAGCACGCGGTCGGGCAGCGGGGTCGGCCCCGGAATGTGAAGGAAATGACGTCCCACTGCGCGCGAGGAATTCTTAGCCATTGGCATTCGCTCCTAAACCACCGCTATTCAAGGATTTTCGTGACTTGGTTACGGCGCGGCCCCGGCGGCGGGGCGGCGCTTGTGGCGTTGAACTATGAATGCAACATTGCGGTCAAGCGGTTTTCCGCACAGCAAACAAGTCCTCTATGCATAGGCTAAACGAGGCGAAAAAAGGACCTGCGGCGTGACGGTGGTAAGGCCCGGCCTGGAGCGGCGGCTGAAGGCCGAACTGAGCGGGGACGTGCAGTTCGACCGCTTCGCCCGCGGCCGCTACGCCACCGATGCATCCCATTACCAGATCATGCCGGTCGGCGTCGTCGCGCCGCGCACGATAGAAGAAGCCGAACGGGCGATAGCCATCGCCAAGGCCGAAGGCGTCACCGTGCTGGCGCGCGGCGGCGGAACCTCGCAAGCGGGGCAGGCCGTGGGCGACTCGCTGGTGGTCGATTGCTCGAAATATCTCACCCGCATTCTCGATCTCGACGTCAAGGGCGCGCGCTGCACGGTCGAGCCGGGCATCGTGCTCGACGAGCTCAACCGTCAGCTCAAGCCGCACGGGCTGTGGTTCCCGGTGGATATTTCCACTGCGTCCCGCGCGACCATCGGCGGCATGGCCGGCAACAATTCCTGCGGCGGCCGTTCGCTGCGCTACGGCACCATGCGCGACAACGTGCTGTCGATCGAGGCGGTGCTGGCCGACGGCACGCTGGCGCATTTCGGTCGCATCGGCGGTGACGCCGGCGACGTGCCGACGCCGATGCGGCCGCTCGCCGAGGATCTGCTGGCCATCGGCGCGCGCGAAGCCGACGAGATCGCGGCGCGCTTCCCCAAGGTGCAGCGCCGGGTCGGCGGCTACAATCTCGATGCACTCGTGCCGGGCAAAAACGACATCAACCTCGCGCATCTGTTAGTCGGCTCGGAAGGCACGCTCGGCTTTTCCACCCGCATCGAACTGAAGCTCGCGCCGCTGCTCGGCCGCCGCACCGTCGGCGCCTGCCATTTCGGCAGCTTCCGCGAGGCAATGAACGCGGCGCAGCACATCGTGCATCTGTTGCCGATTGCGGTCGAACTGATCGACCGCACCATGATCGAGCTCGCGCGCCAGATCGCGATCTTCCGGCCGACGCTGGACAAATTCGTACGCGAGACACCGGAGGCGATCCTGCTGGTCGAGTTCGGCGAACCGGACCAGGAGGAAAACCTGCGCCGCCTGCGTCGTCTCCGGGAGATGATGGGCGACCTCGGCTTTGGTTGGGACAAAAGCGGCGACAAATGGGGCGGCCTGGTCGAAGTCCTGAGCCCAGAACTGCAAGCCGCGATCACCGAGGTGCGCACTTCGGGTCTCAACATCATGATGTCGATGAAGGACGAGGGCAAACCGGTGTCCTTCGTCGAGGATTGCGCGGTGCCGCTGGAGCATCTCGCCGACTACACCAGCCGGCTCACCGCCATCTTCGACAAACACGGCACGCGCGGCACCTGGTACGCGCACGCCGGTTCCGGCTGCCTGCATGTGAGGCCGATTCTCAATCTGCGCCAGGACAAAGACGTCCACGCTATGCGCGGCATCGCCGAAGAGGCCTTCGCCATGGTGCGCGAGTATAAGGGCTCGCATTCCGGCGAGCACGGCGACGGGCTGGTGCGCTCGGAGTTCAACGAGCCGATGTTCGGTTCGCGCCTCGCCCGCGCTTTCGAGGAGGTCAAGGACCGCTTCGACCCCGAAGGACTGTTCAATCCCGGCAAAGTGGTGCGACCGCCGCAATTCGACGACCGCAGCTTGTTTCGCTACGCGCCCGGCTACAAGGGCGAGGACATCAAGACCCAACTCGACTGGTCGGCGTTTCCCGGCAGCGGCGGCGGCTTCCAGGGCGCAATCGAGATGTGCAACAACAACGGCGCCTGCCGCAAACTCTCGGGCGGCGTGATGTGCCCGAGCTATCGGGCGACGCGCGACGAGCGCGACGTCACCCGCGGCCGCGCCAATTCACTGCGGCTTGCGGTGACTGGCCAGCTCGGTCCCGGCGCGCTCGCTTCCGACGACATGATGGAGACGCTGAAGCTCTGCGTCTCCTGCAAAGCGTGCCGGCGCGAATGTCCGACTGGCGTCGATATGGCGCGGATGAAGATCGAGGTGCTGGCGGCGCGGCGTGAAAGGCACGGCCTGCGGCTGCACGACCGGCTGGTCGGCTATCTGCCGCATTACGCGCCTTACGCGGCGCGTTGGCCCGGGCTCGCCAATTTGCGCGACCGCTGGCCAATGGCGCGCAAGGCGTCGGAAAAGTTCGCTGGGTTTTCTGGACGGCGCAGTCTGCCGCAATGGCGCAAGGACGTTTACCGTGACCGCGCCGACTGGGCCTATCGACGCGTGCCGGAGGGCGAGCAGGCGCCGCCGCTGCGCGAGGTCGTGCTGTTCGCCGACACCTTCAATCGCTATTTCGAGCGAGAGAATCTCGACGCGGCGTTGGACGTGCTGGTGGCCGGCGGCTACCACGTGCATGCAGCGATGCCCGCGGACGACGACGAGCGGCCTTTATGCTGCGGGCGCACGTTCCTCGCGGTCGGCGCGGTGGACGAAGCGCGCGCCGAAATGCAGCGTACGGTTTCGGCGCTTGCGCCTTATGTGAAACGCGGCGTACCGGTGATCGGACTCGAGCCGAGCTGCCTGCTGAGCTTCCGTGACGAATTGCCGGCCTTGCTGAAGGGCGACGAGGTCGAGGCCCTGTCGGCCCAGGCCATGCTGCTCGAAGAATTTCTCGGCCGCGAGCAGAAGGACGGCCGGCTCGATCTGCCGCTCGGGCCGCTGCCAAAAAAGGCGCTGCTGCACGGCCATTGCCACCAGAAGGCGTTCGACGCCATGGGCGCGGTAGAAAGCGTACTCAAATTGGTGCCAAAGCTCGATGTGCAGACCGTCGAGTCCAGTTGCTGCGGCATGGCCGGCGCGTTCGGCTACGATGCCGAGACCATCGACGTCTCGCTTAAGATGGCCGAGTTGTCGCTGCTGCCGGCGGTGCGTAAGGCGCCGGCCGACGCGCTGATCGTCGCCGATGGCACATCGTGCCGTCATCAGATCCATGACGGCAGCGGGCGCGCGGCGCTGCACGTGGCCCGTGTGTTGCAGATGAGCGCGGCCGCCGCGGCCGGCCGGTGAAAAAACAGGGCCGGAGATCGCTCTCCGGCCCTTCCGTTTTTTACGCGGCTCTTAATCCGCAGGAATGATCGCCTTGTCGGGATCGAGCCAGAACAGCCAGACTCCCGAACCGACGACCAGCAGGCAGGCGGCGACGATGAACGGAGCCTGCCTGAGTTCTTGGTTCGGCTCGCCGGCGCGGCGTAACACCGGCGGCGGTGGCTAATTGTTTCGAATATCAATGCAAAAAGCCGCGCCTCGCGCAAGGCTTGGGTTGCCGCACAGGTAACCGGCCGCGCCGCCGGCGGTCAAAAGCCAAAATCGGCTCAAACCGTTACGGTCCAGTTGCGAGGCTGAGGCACTTGTCGATCAGCCCTTTGCCGGCCGGCACCTGTTGCGAGAACTCTTCATAGATGTCCTTGCTGGCGGCGACGAAGGCGGGCTTGTCGACTGCGTTCACCTTGATGCCCGACTGTTTGATCTTGTCGAGCAGTTCGTCGTCGAGTCTGGCGGCGAGCCTGAACACGTCTGGCTCGACCTCCTTGGCCGTATCGGCGAGGACCTTCTGCACGTCGGGCGGCAGCCGGGCGAAGTTGGCGCCGGCGGTGACATAAGCCGGCGTATAGACGTGGCCGGTCATCGACAGATATTTCTGCACATCCTGGAATTTCTGCGAGTAGATCTGGGTGAGTGAATTTTCCTGCGCGTCCACCGCGCCGGTTTGCAGCGCAACGAACACCGCCTTGAGCGACATTGGCTTCGGATCGGCGCCATAGGCTTGAAACATCTTCGGCCGCCATACGCTTTTCGGCACGCGTAGCTTGAGGCCTTGCAAGTCTTGCGGCTTCACGATCGGGTGCTTGTTGTTGGTGATCTGACGGAAGCCGTTTTCCCAGACGCCGAGGATGTAGTAACCGGCCTTTTCCGCGATCGGCGCCAGCATCGGCCGGACGACATTATCGGCGATGCGGGCGGCGTGCGCGCGGTCTCGCACCAAATAGGGCATCTCGAACACGCCGAATTCGGGCGCCACCGACGTCATCACCGTCGACAGCAGCGCCAGATCGACGGTACCGAGTTTCAGCATCTTCAGCAGTTCAGTATCGCCGCCGAGTTGACTCGATCCGTAGATGACGATCTTCGCCTTACCACCGAGCCTGGCATTGGCGCGTGCGGCGAACAGCTCGGCCGATTGCGAGAACAGCGAGTCGGGCGCGCCGATATGGCCGAACTTGATCTGGACCTGTGCCGAGGCGACTCCGGCAGACAGTACCGTTGCGAATGCCAGCGTCGGCAAAGCTCTTGCAGGGCGCATTCGCATTTTCCCCGAGCTTTTTTTCTCACCGGCCGGTCGTCGGACTCGGTGGCTCCTACTTCACGCATCTATCCAACGGCGCGACTCGCACAATGCAATACTATTACCATCGAATAGCCTTGCCGTCGCTCACGCAGAGCGAGTAGTGAGACGGCTTTAAGTTCGATGCAGTGAGCAGAAAAACGACCCGCCCGGACGGGGACTGCCGGGCGGGTCTTAGCGATCGGCGCGAGGGTGGACGGGGGCTGGCACCGACCGTGTTTGAACTAGTACGGGACGACGTCGCAAACCTTGATGGTGCGGACGTAGTTGCCCCAGCGGTCGAAACGCTTGACGTAGTGGCACTCGGTGTAGCCGTCGTAGTACGCGTTCGACGCAACGGCCGAACCGACCAGCGCACCGGCAACGATACCGGCGCCGATGCCCCAACCACCGTGATGCCAGTGATGGGCCTGAGCCTGGCCGCTGAATGCGGTGAGCGAAGTGGCGAGCGCGATCGCTGCGATCGCAACTGTAATGGTCTTGGACTTGGTCATGGCGGGTCTCCTAGGGTTTGAACTGGATCGGCCTCAGCGGCCGCGTGACCATGGGTCGGACCAGCCGATAAAAAGGTTCAATCGGATGTCGCTCCGGCGCTTGCCGGGTCGGGGCCGGCAATGGGAGAGTGCGCGGATGAAAGGATTTGCCGCGGTTTTGTGGGGTTTGGCCGCTGCCTTGGCGGCCGGCCAAGCGCAGGCACTGGACCAGGTCCGCTTCGGCACCAATTGGGTCGCCGAGGCCGAGCACGGCGGCTTCTATCAGGCGCTCGCCGACGGCACCTATAAAAAATATGGGCTCGACGTCACCATCGTGCCGGGCGGGCCGAACGTGAACAACCGTATTCTGTTGCCGGTCGGCAAGCTCGACTTCTTCATGAGCGCCAACAGCCTGCAAACCTTCGACGCGGTGGAGCACAAGATCCCGACCGTCGCGGTGGCGGCGAGCTTCCAGAAGGATCCGCAGGTGCTGATCGCGCATCCCGATGTTGGCAAGCTCGCCGATCTGAAGGCGCATACTCTGTTCGTCTCCAAGGAAGGCATGGTCACTTATTTTCAGTGGCTGAAGGCGGACTTCGGCTTCGATGAGTCGAAGGTGAAACCCTACACCTTCAACGCGCAGCCGTTCCTCGGCGACAAAAATTCTGCCATGGAAGGTTATGTGACCTCCGAGCCTTACGCGATCGAGAAGCAGGCGCATTTCAAACCGGCGGTGTTCCTGCTCGCCGACCACGGCTTCAACAGCTATTCGACGCTGATCGAGACACGACGCGATCTGGTCGAGAAAAAGCCCGATCTGGTGCAACGCTTTGTCGATGCCTCGGCCATCGGCTGGTATCACTACCTCTACGGCGATGCGCGTCCCGGCAATGCGCTCATCAAGCAGCAGAACCCGGAAATGACCGACGACCAGCTGGCGTATTCGATCGCGCAGATGCGAGCAGACGGCATTGTCGATTCCGGCGACACGCTGAAGCTCGGCATCGGCGCCATGACCGACGCGCGCTGGAAAAGCTTCTACGACAAGATGGTGCACGCCGGTGTGGCGAAGCCGGGGCTCGATTACGAGCGTGGCTATACGCTGCAATTCGTCAACAAAGGCGTCGGCCTCGATCTGCGGCCCAAATGAGCGCGCCGGGCTCAACCATCGTTTCACTGCGCGACGTCGGCAAGACGTTCGACAGCGGCACAGTCGCGCTCGGCGGTCTTACGTTCGACGTTCGCGCCGGTGAATTCGTCTCGCTATTGGGACCTTCCGGCTGCGGCAAGTCGACCGCGCTGCGCATCATTGCCGGCTTGAGCGCGCCGAGCGCCGGCCGGGTCGACTGGCCGGGCGGTGCCGGCCAGATCGGCTTCGTGTTCCAAGAGCCTACCCTGATGCCCTGGGCAGACGTAGCGGCCAACGTGCGGCTGCCGCTCAAGCTCGCGCAGGCGGCCGACCCGCGATCGCGCGCCGCGGCACTCCACGCGCTGGCCCACGTCGGGCTCGCCGATGCCGCGCGCGCCTATCCGCGCGAATTGTCCGGCGGCATGAAGATGCGCGCCTCGATCGCGCGCGCGCTGGTCACCGATCCGCACTTGCTGCTGATGGACGAGCCGTTCGCCGCGCTCGACGAAATCACCCGCTTCAAGCTCAACAACGATCTGCTGACATTGTGGCAGGCGGCGCAGCGCACGGTCATCTTTGTCACCCATTCGGTGTTCGAGTCGGTCTATCTCTCGCAACGTATCGTGGTGATGACCCCGCGGCCCGGCCGCGTCTTTGCCGATATCGCAATCCCCGCACCCTATCCGCGCGATGAGCGGTTCCGCACCTCGGCCGACTATGCCGGCTATTGCCGGACCGTCTCCGAGGCGCTCGCCCGGGCGATGGGAGGCGCGCCATGAACGGGCGTGGCTGGCGCATCGCCTTGCCTGTGCTGGTGCTGGCGCTGATCCTACTCGCTTGGGAAGGCACCGTCCGCGCTCTCGGCATTCCGCCCTACATCCTGCCGGGGCCTGGCTTGATCTTGAGCACGCTGATCGCGGATAGCGGTCTGCTCTGGCACTCGCTGCTGGTCACGCTCGGCACCACCTTCGAAGGCTTTGTACTCGCCGCTGTCGGCGGCATTGCCCTGGCGGTCATGTTCAATCTGTCGCGGCTGGTCGAATATTCGCTTTATCCTTACGCGGTGATTCTGCAGGTGACGCCGGTGGTGGCGATCGCGCCGCTGCTGCTCATATATCTGCCGCAACATCTGGCGGTGCTCACGTGCGCCTGGATCGTGGCGTTCTTCCCTGTGCTTGCCAACACGATGTTGGGCCTGAGCTCGGTCGATCACAATCTCATTGCGCTGTTCGAACTCTACAAGGCATCGCGTTGGCAGGTGCTGTGGAACCTGAAGCTGCCGTCGGCGCTGCCGCAAATACTGGCCGGCCTGCGCATCGCCGGCGGCCTGTCGCTGATCGGCGCAGTGGTTGCGGAAATCGCCGCGGGCTCGGCCGGCGCCGGCTCCGGCCTTGCTTATCGCATCGCCGAGTCCGGCTACCGGCTCAACATCCCGCGCATGTTCGCTGCGCTGCTGGTGTTGTCGCTTGCCGGCGTCGTGATCTTTTTCGCGCTATCGGCGATCTCGTATCTGATCCTGCACCGCTGGCACGAGAGCGCGGTCAAACGCGAGGTCTAGTCAGCGGAAGAATGCCGGCGCGACCAACGATACTCCCGACACCAGGAGCAGCAGCAGGATGACCTTGCGGAACGCGGCATCGTCGAGTTTGCCGTAGAGGTAAACGCCGACCCACAAGCCAATTAGCAGTACCGGCAGGCCGAGCAGGAAGAGTTTCAGCACGTCGCCATTGAACAGATGGCCGGAAGCGGCAAAGGTCAACGTCGTCATGACCATCGTCATGAACAGCACCGGCTGGAAGACCGCGCGTTGTGCGTCCTTGGGGCCGCCGCCGAGTTGCACCCAGACGGTGCTGATGACGCCGCCAAGACCGGTGAGGCCGCCGAGCAAACCATTCAAGACACCGATGCCGAGATCGGCGGCCGCGGTGGAACTGACCGGCGAGAACGTCGGTTTCGCCAGATTATAGGTGGCATAGACGATCAGCAGCACTCCGACGCCGATGCGCAGATAGGCCGGGTTGGTGTAGACGAGCAGATAGGCGCCGAGCGGCACGCCGACCGCGCCGCCGATTACGAAGGGCAGCACCCGCCGCCATTTCAGCGCACGGCGCACTTTCCAGATGCCGTAGCCTTGATTGACCACGCCGTAGGCGGCGATCAGCACCGCAGTCTGCATCGGCGAAATGATATGCAGCCACACGCCGGAGACCACGAGTCCGGCGGCAAAGCCGGTCAGGCCGCTGGTCAATCCGCCGAGAAAGGTGGCGGCGAGAAAAAGTCCCAAGTTCAATCCATCCATAGCAGTCGCTCCCAAAGCGAAAGGCGCAGCGCTTGGATGGAGGCCATCTGACGGGGAGGCGGCTTGGTCCCCGGAATCTCGTTTGCCGTGTCGGTGGGGTCGCTAGCCTGAAAACAACATCGGTCCCCTCCGTGAACGAAGGAGACGGTGCTTGGGCTTGCAAGCCTGGGAAGCACGGGGCGACCGCCGCAGGCCCCGTACGAAAAATACTACGTCAGTGGAACGGCACGATCAAGGCGAGCCCCGACAACAGCAGCAGAATGAGAATCACCTTGCGAAACGCGTGCTCGTCGAGATGGCCGTAGAGATGCAAACCGAGCCAAAGACCTGCGGCAAGCGGCGGCAGCCCATAGAGATAAATCCTGATCAGATCGGCGGTGACGGTGCCGGCAATCGCCAGCGAAATTGCCGTCAAGACGAAGGCCGCCAAGATCACCGGCTGGAAGATGGCGCGCTGCTCGTCTCTCGACCAGCCGCGCAGCTGGCACCAGACCGTGATGATTGGTCCGGAAAGGCCGGTCATGCCGCCGAGGACGCCGTTAAACACGCCGACGCCGACGTCGGCAGCGAGTCCGGCATGCATTGGCTTGAAATGCGGCCGCGCCAGAAAATAAGTGCTGTAGGCGATGAGCATCACGCCAACCCCGCTACGCACATGAACCGGATTCAGAAACGTGAGCAGCAGCGTGCCGAGCGGAACTCCGAGGACGCCGCCGGCGACAAACGGCGCCACCACTTTCCAGCGCAGGGCGTGCCGGATGCGCCAAATGGTGTAGCTCTGGGTGAGCAGGCCATAGGTGACAATGAGCATCGCCGTCTGCGCCGGCGTCAGGATATGCAGCCAGACCCCGGAGACCACCAGCCCCATCGCAAAACCGGCGAGGCCGGTGACGACACCGCCGACAAAAGCCGTGATCATGAAAAGGCCGAGAACCGCGCCATCCATCGTGTGACCGCGAGTGAGCAACTGGTGCTAGGATGGCTGCAGCCGGAAGGCTGCATTGTTCCCGGCAAAGCGGTTATACCAGCGAGTCCCACCAATTCAATTTGCCCGACATGTCCGGTAGCAAGCTCACCGATCTCGCGCACCAGCGCCGCCAGCGGCTTACCGGCATCGCGCTGATGTGCTGCGCGGTCGCCTCGTTTTCCTGCCTCGATACCACCGGGAAATACCTCAACCATCATATGGCGACGATCGAGGTTGTCTGGGCGCGCTATTTCTTCGCCTTCGCGCTGACCTTGCTGTTTTCAAACCCGATCAGAGATCGCTCCCTGGCGCGAACGACGCGTCCAGTCCTGCAGGTCGGGCGTTCGACGCTGCTTTTGCTCTCGACAGCGTTCAACTTGTTTGCGCTGCGTTGGCTGCAGCTCGACGAGGCGCTGTCGATCATCTTCGCGACGCCGCTTCTGGTCGCGCTGCTGTCAGTGCCCTTGCTCGGCGAGCACGTCGGCTGGCGCCGATGGACTGCGATTATCATCGGCTTCTGTGGTGTGCTGGTCGTCGCCCGGCCCGGGTTCGGCGGCTTGCATCCGGCGGCTCTGCTCTCGCTGGCCGGTACGATCTGTTATGCGTTCTATGTCATTTCGACGCGCATTTTGTCGCGCACCGACAGCAGCGAGACGACGCAGTTCTATACGAATCTGGTAGGCGCGGTCGGCATGACCGTCATCGCGCCTTTCGTCTGGACGCCGCCGGACAGCCTCGTCACCGGCGGCTTGATGGTGCTCATCGGCGCGTTGGGCGGCGGCGGCCACTATCTGCTGATCCGTGCCCACCGGCTGGCGCCGGCATCGACCCTCGCGCCCTTCATCTATACGCAGATAATCTGGACCACGACCCTCGGTTTTGTCGTGTTCGGCGACGTGCCACACCGCTGGACCATCGTGGGCGGCCTGATTGTGATCTCGTCCGGCCTCTATCTCCTGCATCGCGAGGCGGTGCGCAGAGTCGAGCCGTCGGCACCGGTTGCCTAGGCATTGTGGGCGGCGCTAAGTTGCCTGCAAATAACCGCTTTGAGGAACAGATATGGCCACAGCAAAAGACCGGGCGGCGTCCCCGGCCGGTTTGAACGACGATATCGGCGAACAAAAGCGCCTGGCGCTGTACCGTTCGCAGGTGCGGCTGCGCGAAGCGGAACAGCGCGCCTACGACCTGTTCCTGCAGAACCTGGTCAAGGGCACCAGCCATCTCTCGCTCGGCCAGGAAGCGGTTGCCGCCGGCTTTGCCGAGGCCATGACCAAAGGTGATCTGAGTTTCTGCACGTATCGTGGTCATGCTCATACTTTAGCGCGCGGCGTTCCGGTCGAGAAAGTCTTGGGCGAGTTGATGCAGCGCGACAACGGCTTGATGCGGGGCAAGGGCGGCTCCATGCACCTCACCTCGGAAGAACACGGCGTGATGGGTTCGTATGCCATCATCGGCGCCCATCTGCCGATCGCCTGCGGCGCCGCCTGGCGGGCGCAATACAAAGGCGCCAAGGACGTGTCGGTCTGCTTCTTCGGCGACGGCACCACCAATATCGGCGCCTTCCACGAGGCCCTGAATTTCGCCGCGGTGTGGAAATTGCCGGTGGTCTTCGTCTGCGAGAACAATCTCTACATGGAATATACGCCGATCGGCGACGTGACCGCGGTGGAACATCCGGCCGCCGACCGCGCCGGATCTTACAGTCTCGAGCGCATCGTCATCGACGGCAACGACGCCGATGCGGTCTACCGTACCGCGCAGACGGCTTTCGCCAAGGCGCGGGCCGGCGAGGGGCCGTCGCTGATCGAGTGTATGACCTACCGCCACAGCGGCCATTCGCGCGCCGATCCGGCGAAGTATCGCCCCGAAGGCGAACTCGAAAGATGGAAGTTGCGCGATCCGGTCAAAATCTACCGTGAACGACTGAAGCAGTTCGGTGTGAGCGATGCCGTGATCGAAGGCATCGATGCCGATGTGCGCAAGGAAGTCGATGACGCGACCGAAGCCTGCAAGGCCGCGCCCAATCCGCCGCTCGATATCATCACCACCGACGTCTACGCTGATGGAGGCTGGGCATGGCGGAACTGACTTACCGCGATGCCGTGATACGGGGGATTGCGCAGGAGATGAAGCGCGATCCGGATGTCGTCTTCCTCGGCGAGGATGTGGCCAAGGCCGGCGGCGTGTTCAAGGCGACCGTCGGTCTATTCGAGCAGTTCGGGCCGCTGCGCGTGCGCGACACGCCGATCTCCGAGCAGGCGATCATGGGTGCCGCGATGGGTGCGGCGATGACCGGTTTGAAACCGATCGCAGAGATCATGTTCTCGGATTTCTTCGCGGTCTGCTTTGACTACATCGCCAACGAATTTCCCAAGAGCCGTTACATGTCGAACGGCCAGACCAAATGCCCGCTGGTGGTGCGGACCGGCAACGGCGCCGGCTCGCGCTTCGGCGCTCAACACAGCCAGAGCGTCGAGAACTGGTGCATGATGATTCCGGGTCTCAAAGTCGTGGCGCCGTCATCGCCGGTCGATGTCATCGGCCTGCTGGCGGCCTCGGTGCGCGATCCCGACCCGGTCATTTTCCTCGAGCACAAGTCGCTCTATCCGACCAAAGGCGAGGTGCCGGACGGCGAAATCGTCGACCGGCTCGGTACCGCCAAGATTGTGCGGCCGGGCAGGGATGCAACCATTTGCGCGCTGGCGCTGATGGTGCCGCGCGCCTTGGAAGCGGCGGAAAAGCTCAAGGCGGAACATGGCATCGACGCTGAAGTTGTCGATGTGCGCTCGCTGGTGCCGCTCGACACGCAGACCATTCTCGCTTCGGTCGCGAAGACGCATCGGCTGTTCACAGTCGAGGAGAACCCGCGGCTGTGCGGCTGGGGCGCCGAGATCGTGTCGATTGTGGCGGACGAAGCCTTCTATGATCTCGACGGCCCGCCGGTGCGCATCACGACGCCGCATATTCCGCTGCCGGCCGCCGACATTCTGGAGGATGCCGTGCTGCCGACGCCGCAGCGCATCGCGGATACGGTGCGGCGGAGTTTGGGGAGTTGAGACGACCCAGCTTGGTTGAGTGAACCGGGGTCCCGGTTCTGCAGCGTACCGCTTCGCGCTGCGCTGCGCCCGGGACACGAGATTACGGAGTTACTATGTACGAAAATCTTCTCGCCAACGTCCCGACCGATCTGTGGATCGGCGGCAAATGGCGCAAATCGTCCGACGGTGGCCGCTTCGAGGTGGTCGACCCGGCGACAGAGCGCACCATCGCCTCCGTCGCCAGCGCCACGATCGATGATGCCAAGGCCGCGGTCGATGCCGCGGACGCTGCCTTCGAAGGCTGGGCCGGGCGTAAGCCGCGCGAGCGCGCTGAAATCCTGCGCAAATGTCACGAACTGATCATGCGCGACGCCGAGCGCTTCGCCAAATTGATCACGCTGGAGAACGGCAAGGCGCTGCCGGACTCGCGCGGCGAGGTCGCTTACGCGGCCGAGTTCTTCCGCTGGTACGCCGAGGAAGCCGTGCGCAACGTCGGCCAGATCTCGACGGCGCCGGCCTCCGGCGCGCGCATCGTCGCCCAGCACAAGCCGGCCGGCATCGCCGTCTTGGTGACGCCGTGGAATTTCCCGGCGGCCATGGCGACGCGTAAGATCGGGCCGGCGCTCGCCGCCGGCTGCCCGGTCGTGCTCAAGCCGGCCTCCGATACGCCCCTCACCATGCTGGCGCTGATGCCGGTGCTGGAAGAGGCCGGCGTGCCGCCTGGCGTGGTCAACGTCGTTCCCTCGCGCCGTTCCGGCCCGGTCGTGAGCGCGATGCTGCACGATCCGCGCGTGCGCGTGCTCTCCTTCACCGGTTCGACCGAAGTCGGCCGCAAGTTGCTGCACGAGGCCGCCGACCAGGTGCTCAAGCCGTCGATGGAGCTCGGCGGCAACGCACCGTTTTTGGTGTTTGACGACGCCGATATCGACGCCGCGATCGACGGCGCGATGATCGCCAAGATGCGCAACATGGGCGAGGCCTGCACGGCGGCGAATCGCTTCTACGTGCACGAGAAGGTGCACGACGAATTTGCCAAGAAGCTTACCGCCAAGATGAACGCGCTCAAAATGGGCAACGGGCTCGACGAGGGCATCAATCTCGGGCCGCTGGTCAATAAAGAAGGCCGCGACAAGGTGATCGAACTGGTCGACGACGCGGTCAAGAAAGGCGCCAAGGTCTTGACCGGCGGCAAGACTCCGGACGGGCCGGGTTTCTTTTATCCAGCCACGGTACTCACCAACGTGGCGAACGATTCCAAGATGTTGAACGAAGAGATCTTCGGGCCTGTCGCCTCGATCCAGACTTTCAAGACTGAGGACGAAGCGATCAAGCGCGCCAACGATACCGAGTACGGTCTGGTGGCCTATCTTTTCACCAAGGATCTGACCCGTGGCATGCGCGTCTCGGAAAAACTCGACTTTGGCATGATCGGCCTCAACCGCGGTCTCGTCTCCGACCCGGCAGCGCCGTTCGGCGGCACCAAGCAGTCCGGCCTCGGCCGCGAAGGTGCGCAGGAAGGCATGAAGGAATTCCAGGAGACACAATACGTGTCGGTGACGTGGTAAGAGGCGTCGAGCACATCGGGAGAATCGCGTGGACGTGCTGATGCCGCAGCTCGGTGAAACCGTCGCCGAGGGCAAGATCGTGAAATGGTTCAAGACCGCCGGCGACGCGGTAAAGCCGGGCGAGAACCTGTTCGAGATCGAAACCGACAAGACCTCGATGGAGGTGCCGTCGACCGTCGCCGGCACGCTGACCGACATCCGCTTCCAGATCGGCGAGGTGGCCAAGGTCGGCGCCGTGGTGGCAGTGATCGCGGCCGCGGGCGAGTCAGCAAAGCCGAAGGCGGCGGCTGCAAGCGCGCCGCGACAATCTCCGTTCGTTCCCGCGCAGACGGGAACCCAGGGGCAGCAAAGACCGGATCCCCGCTTGCGCGGCGACGAGCGGATTGAGACCGGTTCGTTTGCGTATCCCAACATGGACCCCTTCCGCGAGGTCCGCACGCCGGAGCGCAATTTTGGGCCGGCTAAGCTTCCGGGCGGTGCTTCCACCACGCCGCTGGCCCGGCGGCTGGCCGGCGAGCGCGGCATCGATCTGTCGCGCGTCCCTGGCTCAGGGCCACATGGCCGCATCGTCGCGGCCGACGTCGAGAAGGCGGCGCCCGCGCGTGGCGCGGCGCTGGCGGCGCGCGCGAGTGCGGCGCAGGTCAAGGCGCTGTACGACGGCGTCGCCTACGAAGAAGTCGCGCTCGACGGGATGCGCGCAACCATCGCCAGGCGGCTGGTCGAGGCCAAGCAGACGATCCCGCACTTCTATCTGACGGCCGATCTCGATGTCGGCCGACTGATCGCCTTGCGTGAGGAGGCAAATGCGGCCGCGCCGGAGAAAGACGGCCAACCGGCTTTCAAGCTGTCGCTCAACGACTTCATCATCAAGGGTTGGGCTGCGGCACTGCAGCGCAATCCTGCCGCCAATGCGGTGTGGGCCGAGGATCGCATCCTCCGCTTCGCGCATTCCGACATCGGCGTGGCGGTGGCGCTCGACGGCGGCCTGATCACCCCCGTCATCCGCAATGCCGAGACGAAATCGCTCGCGTCGATCTCGGCCGAGATGCGCGATCTCGCTGAGCGCGCCCGCGCCAAGAAGCTCAAGCCGCACGATTACCAGGGCGGCGCCAGCGCCATTTCCAATCTCGGCATGTATGGGGTGCGCGAATTTGCGGCGATTATCAATCCACCGCACGCGACCATTCTCGCCGTCGGCGCGACGCGCCGGGCGCCGCTCGAAACCGAGGATGGCGCCGTCAAATTTATCAGCCAGATGACCGTCACATTGTCCTGCGATCATCGCGTCGTCGACGGCGCGTTGGGCGCCGAATTGCTGGCGGCCTTCAAGACGTATATCGAAAAGCCGGTCACCGCATTGATCTAATGGAGAGGGGGGATCATGGGCAGGAAATGCATTGTTTCCGCCGTCGTCATGTTCATCATGGCGTGGGCGCTGAGCTTCGTCGTGCACGGCGTCCTGTTGAGCGGCGACTATTCCGTCACCCAAGGCATGCGGCCGCCGGCCGAAGCGCAAACGCTGATCCCTTATTTAATCCTGGCGCAGGCGCTGTTCGGCATCGCCTTTGCCTGGATCTATTTTCAGGGCAAGGAAGACAAGCCGTGGCTGGCGCAGGGCGTGCGCTTCGGCATTGCCGTGGCATTCTTGACCGTGATTCCGACCTATTTGATCTATCATGTCGTTACGCCGGTGCCGCTCGGGCTGGCGCTGAAGCAGATCGGTTACGATACGGTCCGGGTCGTGCTGATGGGCGTCGTGCTGGCCTGGATCAATCGTTGAGGAGTTGAAGACATGGCTGGCGACAAGCCGAATGTCCTGCTGATCGGCCAAAAGAAGCCGGTCATGGTCAAAGGCCTCGAACCGAGTGTGACGCTGCACTATCTAGTCGACGCCAAGGATCCCGATGCGTTCCTTAAGTCGGTCGCCGACAGAGTGCGCGCCATCGCGATCGCCTACACCGCCAACAAGCTCGACGCCGCTTTCATGCAAAAGCTGCCGAAGCTCGAGCAGATTTCGTCGTTTGGCGTCGGTTACGACCATATCGACGCCAAATGGGCGGGCGAACATGGCATCATAGTCACCAACACGCCGGAAGTGCTCAACGAGGAGGTCGCCGACACCGCGCTCGGCCTTCTGCTCTGCACCGTGCGCGAGTTCCCGCAGGGGGAGCGCTACCTGCGTGCCGGCAAGTGGCCGCAGGGACACTATCCGCTGACCAAGGCAACGCTGCGCAACCGTACCGTCGGCATGGTTGGCATGGGTCGCATCGGCAAGGCCATCGCGCGCCGGCTGGAAGCTTTTGGTGTCCCTGTTGTCTACCACTCGCGTAATCCGCAACAGGGCGTCGCCTACAAATATTATCCGAAGCTCATCGACATGGCGCGCGACGTCGATACGCTCATGGTGATCGTACCGGGCGGTGCTTCGACGGCGAACATGATCAATGGCGAGGTGCTTAAGGCGCTCGGGCCGCAGGGCGTCCTCGTCAATATGGCGCGCGGTTCGGTGGTCGACGAGCCGGCGCTGATCGAGGCGCTGAAGAACCGCACCATCTATTCCGCCGGGCTCGACGTCTTCGCCAAAGAGCCGAACGTGCCGAAGGAACTGATGGAAATGGAGCACGTCGTGCTGTTCCCGCATCTTGGTTCCTCGACCGAGGTGACGCGGGCCGCCATGGACCAACTCGTCGTCGACAACATTCTGGCGTGGGTGGCAGGCAAGGCGCCGCTGACGCCGGTGGCGGAAACGCCGCCCAAGCGGTGAGATGCAAATGCGCCGCGGGTTGGTGTCCATTGCGGTGATGGCGCTTGCCGCCTCGGCGCCGGCGCAGACGCCGCCTTCGCTCGGCGAATCAGCCAAGCGTGTGATCGGCTCCTGGGAATTTTCCAACGCCGACCGCGACAAAAAATGCACGGCGACCTTCAGCGGCGAGCGGACCGCGGTCGGCTTCAAGGTCGAATTCGACGCCAATTGCGCCGGCCAATTTCCGCTGGTGGCCGACATTGTCGGTTGGAAGTTTCCCGACAACGATCTGCTCTATCTTCTTGACTCGACCGGCAAGGCACTGGTCGAGTTCAGCGAAGTCGAGGACGGCATCTACGAAGCGCCGACGCCGGGCGTCGGCGTGTTGTTCCTGCAGAATGCCGGGGCGGCCGCCGGCCCCCCGGAAAAATCATCCGAAGAGCTTGCCGGAAATTGGCTCCTCACCCGCGGTGCGGGCGCGCCGCTCTGCGCTTTCGCACTGGCGTCGACCGCACAAGGCGAGGGTATGGCGATGACGGTGAAACCGGGCTGCGCGCCGTCGATCGCGCAGCTCAACTTCGCTCAATGGCGCCTGGACAAGGGCGAGCTTGTGCTGCTGCCCGGCCGCGGCGCGCCATGGCGCTTCGAGGAAGTCGAGGGCGCGGGATGGCGCCGAATTCCCGACGGCGCGAACCCCATGATGTTGGTTCGTCAGTAGCTTTCAAATCAGTCTTAGCCCCTTGAAGCTGGCGTGGCCGTCCTTGCCGACGATGATGTGATCGTGCACGGCGATGCCGAGGGGTTTGGCGACGTCAATGATCGACTGCGTCATCTGAATGTCGGCGTGTGATGGCGTTGGATCGCCTGACGGATGATTGTGCACCAGGATCAATGCGGTGGCCGACAATTCGAGCGCGCGTTTGACCACCTCGCGCGGATAGACCGGCGTGTGATCGACGGTTCCGGTCTGCTGCACCTCGTCGGCGATCAGTTGATTGCGCTTGTCGAGGAACAACACGCGGAACTGCTCCTTGTCGGCGAAGGCCTGGGCCGTGCGGCAGTAATCCAGAACGCTCGACCATGACGACAGTGCGGGCCGCTTTCGCACCTGTCCGCGCGCCAGCCGGCTTGCTGCCGCATGCACGACTTTGATCTCGTCGACGACGGCCTCGCCGACGCCTTTGATCTCCTTCAGCCGCGCGCGCGGCGCCGCCACGACCTCGGCAAAGGAGCCAAAGCGCGCGATCAGCGCCTTGGCGAGCGGCTTGACGTCGCGTTGCGGGATGGCGCGGAACAGCACCAGCTCGAGCAATTCATAGTCGCTGACCGCCTCGGCCCCGGCCTCGCGGAAGCGCGCGCGCAACCGCTCGCGATGGCCGTAGTAATGCGGCGGCGCTTCGGCCAATCCGTGCTTCGCTTGCTTTTCGGCCATTTGGACGCCCACACCACCACCCTACAGGCAGGGAGTGTAATTCAGACAAATGCAATCGGCGAGGGTGACGTGATAAAATTGTGAGGTGGTGCTCAGCGCTTATATGGCGGCTTGTCGAGGCCGGCCGGAGAAAAAGTGAAGACCTCGACGCCGTCCTGGGTCACCCCAACGGTATGCTCGAACTGCGCCGAGAGTGAGCGGTCGCGCGTCACCGCGGTCCAACCATCGGACAAGACCTTCACGTGCGGGCGGCCAAGATTGATCATCGGCTCGACGGTGAAGAACATGCCGGGCTTGAGCACGATGCCTTCGCCGGCGCGGCCGATATGCACGATGTTGGGCTCGTCATGGAACAGGCGGCCGAGGCCGTGGCCGCAGAAGTCGCGCACCACGCTCATGTGCTGGCCCTCGACGTAGCTCTGGATGGCGGCGCCGATGTCGCCGGTGGTTGAACCGGGGCGGATGGTGGCGATGCCGAGCATCATCGCCTCGTGCGTTGCCTCGATCAGCCGCTCGGCGCGGCGCGGAATTTCGCCGACGGTGTACATGCGGCTGGAATCGCCATGCCAGCCGTCGAGGATCAAAGTCACGTCGATATTGACGATGTCGCCGTCTTTGAGCGGCTTGTCGCCGGGGATGCCGTGGCAGACCACATGGTTGACCGAGGTGCAGGTCGATTTCTTGTAGCCGCGGTACATCAGGGTCGCCGGCATGGCGCCGTGATCCATCGCATAGTCGTAAACAAGCTTGTCGATCTTTTCGGTCGGCACGCCCGGCCCAACATGATCGACCAGCATGTCGAGGCAGCGCGCGACCAACTGCCCAGCCTTGCGCATGCCAGCGAAGGCCTCGGGGCCGTGGATCTTGATCTGTCCGGTCTTGCGAAGGGGGGCGACGGCGGCGTCGACGTAAGTCATGCGCCTCAATGTAAGGACTGCTATGCGCCGCAGCAAGCGCTAGGCGATTTTACCACCCAATTCATCCTCGATATGAGCACGAATGATGTCGTCGAAACTCGCCTCGGCCTTGAAGCCGAGCGCGGCGGCGCGCTTGGCGTCGAACCGCTCCGACCAGCCGCTGACGATGCGCACGATCATCTCGTCCGGCTCACGCCGGATGCGCGCTGCGACCTTGGGTCCGGCGATGTGCGATAGCGCCTCGATCTGCTCGGCGACGGTGCAGCAGACGCCGGGCATCGCCAGATTGATACGCGGACCGAGCTCCTCGCGCGTCAGCCCCGCGGCATGCAGCAGGAAACCGACCGCCGCGCGTGGGCTGGCATGGGTGTGGCGAACGCTATCTGCGACCGGCAGCACCGCCTCCATGCCGGCCAGCGGTTCGCGGATGATGCCCGAGAAGAAACCGGAAGCCGCCTTGTTCGGCTTGCCCGGCCGCACGCAGATGGTCGGCAGCCGGATACCGACGCCGTCGAGAATGCCGCGCCGGTTGTAGTCGGCGAGCAGCAGTTCGCAGATCGCCTTCTGCGTCCCGTAGGAGGTAAGCGGCGTTAGGTGGAATTCGTCAGGGATCGCGTAAGGGAAGGGCGCACCATAGACGGCGATCGACGAGGTGAAGATGAATTTCGGCTTGTAGCCACCGCCGGCGGTGCGCACCGCTTCAAGCAGCGCGCGGGTGCCGTCGAGATTGACGCGATAGCCCTTCTCGAAGTCGGTCTCCGCTTCGCCCGACACTACGCCGGCGAGATGGAAGATTGTATCCGGCCGCTCCGACACCGCCTTTTCGGCGATGCCCGGAGCGGTGAGATCGGCGGCGCGCGTCTTGACGTGATCGGAAAAGCCGGCGGGGCGTACCGGCGCGACGATATCGATCAGGGTGAGTTTTTCGATCGGCGTGTTGCCGAGCGCCCGGTCGATCACGAGCCGCTCGGTCAATTTGCGGCCGATCATGCCCGCCGCGCCAGTGATCAGGACATGCATTTATATTCTCGCTTCTTTGTCCGCCGGCTCGAAACGGTCGATGCGGCGCAGGTCGGGGAACAATAGCATCCATATCCCGGCAATCAGCAATGAGCCGATGCCGCCTATCAGCACCGATGGCACCGCGCCGATTAAGGCGGCGAGGGTGCCGGATTCGAAATCGCCCAAGGTATTGGAGGAACCGACAAACAGGTAATTGATGGCGCTCACCCGCCCACGCATGGCGTCCGGCGTCTCGATCTGCACCAGCGAGAAGCGAATCACGACGCTCAAGGCATCCGCGCCGCCGAGGAGGGCGAGGGCCATCAGCGAGAGCGGAAACCATGTCGACAAGCCGAATACGATGGTGGTCAGCCCGTAGATCGCCACAACGGCGAACATCTTGGGGCCGATGTATCGTTCGACCGGATGGTTCGAAAGCACCACGGCCGTGATCAACGCGCCTGCTGCCGGCGCCGACCGCAGGAGGCCGAGTCCGGTCGGACCCACCGCCAATATGTCGCGGGCAAAAATCGGCAGCAGGGCGATGACGCCACCGACAAGGACCACGAATAGGTCGAGTGTGATCACACCTAGAAGGCGGCGCCGCGTGCCGATGAATTTGAAACCTGCCAAAACCGACGCGAAGGTCGGCGGCTCGCGAACGGTAGGCGGCCCCTTGGCGACGATAAAACTGACCAAAGTAATGGAGGTGCAAAATAATACCACGCAAAGCACGGCGACCGCGACCGGGCTTACGGCATAAAGCAGTCCGCCCAGCGCCGGGCCGCTGATCACGGCCACCTGATTGGCGGAGGTCCAGCCGCCCACGGCACGGGTGACCAGGGGCGCTGGCACCAACGCCGGAACCAGCGCGCTGCCGGTCGGCACCTCGAAGGCGCGTGCGGAGCCGATCAGGAGCACGACGCTGAACAAGAGCTCCCGGCTGAGCGCGTGGCTGACAAGCGCCACGGTGATTAATGCCGCAGCTAGCGCATAGGCGCCTTGTGCAACCCGGACGATAAGGCGGCGGTCATAGCGGTCGGCGGCATGTCCGATCAGCAGCGTTAGAATTACGGCTGGCACGAACTGGATCAATCCGATCAGGCCGAGATCGAGTGCGCTATTGGTAAGCTCATAGATCTGCCAGGCGATCACCAGCGCCATCATCTGATAGCCGGCCGTTGTGCACACGCGCGCCAGCCAGAACAGAACAAAAGGCCGTTGCTTGAGCAGACTAGAACCTATCGGAACTTGCGTGTTCAAGCGGCGCCGTTCAGCGCGCTCAGGCTGACCTTCTGCTTGCCATCTGCGGTGAAGTTGTCGGGAGCGAGCCAGCGCTCGAAGGCGGCTTTGCGTGCCGGCCATTCGTTGTCGAGCATCGAGTACCACGCGGTATCGCGGTTGCGGCCCCGGCCGATCATGTGCTGGCGGAAAATGCCTTCGAAGCTGAAACCGTAGCGCTGCGCCGCCTGGCGCGATGCGGTGTTGAGCGCGTCGCATTTCCATTCGTAGCGCCGGTAGCCCAACGTCTCGAAAGCATAGCGCGCGAGGAGGTATTGCGCCTCGGTCGCCAGCGCGGTGCGCTGCAGCGCCGGCGAATAGATAATCTGGCCGATCTCGACCACGCAGTGATCCGGCCGGATAGCCATCAACGCGGAAACACCGAGCGCACGGCCATCCGGCCCGATGATTGCATAAGAATACGGATCATCGAGCGCGGCGCGCTCGGCGACCCACCGCGCGAAGGTCGCCGCATCGGGAAAGGGACCGTAGCTTGGCATGTAGGTCCAGATACGCTCGG
This sequence comes from Pseudolabrys sp., assembly GCA_036273755.1. Taxonomy (GTDB): domain Bacteria; phylum Pseudomonadota; class Alphaproteobacteria; order Rhizobiales; family Xanthobacteraceae; genus Pseudolabrys. The sequence continues at coordinate 22,255 of DASUGZ010000137.1, read as the reverse complement.
CGCCCTTCACCGCCTCCCACAACGACGCGGCATGCACAGGGACAAGCTTCTCCAGCCGGCCGAAACAACCCTGCAACGTCGCAGGGGCGGGCCGCGCCGCCGGCGTTGCACCGACGACGGAGCCGACCGGCTGCCCGGTCTTCGGATGCGGTTCGGAGGGAAGGGTCATCGGTATTTCTTGCGGTCTTCGCCGAAAAACTTGTTGAGTTCGGCGTTTGACACGACGCCGGCGAAACTGTCGAACGCGCCCGCTTCGGCGATCTCGCGCGCCGATTTGATGAAGGCATTCATCGCCACGCGCGCCAGCGTGCCGCCGACGCTGATGCGGCGCACGCCCATGTCGGCGAGGTCTTTGACAGTAAAGCCAAAGGCGCCGCTATTGAGGAAGTTGATCGGCTTCGGCGCCACTGCTTTCACGGTGGCCTCGATCTGCTCGCGGGTCTTGATGCCGGGCGAATAAAGGCAATCGGCGCCGGCATCGGCAAAAGCCTTCAGCCGGCGGATGGTTTCCGCCATGTCGGGCCGATTCTTGATGAAGCCTTCGGTGCGTGCGGTGAAGACGACATTGCTGTCCGCCTCGTCGATCGCCTTGCGGGCGGCTTTGACGCGCCTGACCGCCGTGTCGAAATCGTAGAGCGGATCGGCGTCGTTGCCAGTGAAGTCCTCGATCGAGACGCCAGCAACGCCGGTCGCCACGCACCGTCGATAATTCTCCGCCAGCGCGCCAATGTCTTCGGCGTAGCCGTTCTCGAAATCCGCATTGACCGGCACGTTGGTCGCCGCGGCGATCTCGGCGAAATGAGCAAGGACTTGATCGCGCGATTGCGCTCCATCGGCGAAACCTTGCGAATGGGCGAAGCCCGAGCTTGTCGTCGCCAGCGCCTTAAATCCGAGACCTTGCAGATAGCGCGCGGTGCCGACGTTCCACGGATTGGGAATGACGAAGCAACCGCTTTCATGCAGCGTGCGGAAGGTCCGGCGTTTGTCGGCGGCGGTCATCGCGAACTCTTCTCCCAGAGGCGGTGGTGGGGGACGCTATTTAGCCGATTTTTTCCATTCTGCGTATTCTTTGCTGACAAAATGCGTCGCCGCTTCAACGTGGGTGCGAAACCAGCGTCGTTTGCGCGTCTCGAGATCGCTGCACAGCGCGTCGCGGCGGTCGCCCACCCCGAGATGAATGGCCGCAAGCTCGCGGCCCATGCACCAGAGCAGGTCGGGATGCAGCAGGCGGGAGGCGTCGCGCCGGTCCTCGGCGCTGATCTTGCGGTTGTTGGGCGACAGCCGCCGCATCAGCAGGTTGCCGCTTGCCGCATACCAGGGATCGGGCGTGCGGTATTTGCCGAAGGCGATCTGATCGAGAAAAATCCGCGTGCCGCCGCCGTGTGCACGCGTCCAACCTGACGGCACCAGCGCCTTACCTTCGCGCAGCAACGGTCCGCTATGCCAGACGCCGTAGCCGAGCCAGCGCGGTCGGCCGAGGCTGCCGGTGCCCGCGCTGCGCCGCCAATATGTAAGTTTGACCGAGGGGTCCGGCAATGCGCCGGCAAACAGCTTGCGCCAGCGGGCCGGCGGCCGCTCGGGACGCTTCTGGTCCAGCGTGTCTCGATTTTGTTTGTCGATCTTCTGCCAAAACTTGGTACGGGCCGCTTCGTCCACCACGAAGCGGCTGCGCAACCACAAGTGCTCGCGGTCGAGCACGAAAGCTTGCGGCGCCTCGACGCCGTGCGCGTAGCCTTCGAAGACGCTCGTGCAGATCGCCTTGAGCGAAATCTGGCTTGGCGCGGCCACCAACGCCGCGCTGGTCGCCAAGCGCACCAAATCTAGAATGTAGGGCATCTCCGCGGCTTCGTCGTAGTCATTGACGCCCCAGCAGATGCGGCCCTCCTTGTCGGTCCAGGTGCCGAAATTCTCCAGATGGATATCGCCGACCGCCAGCACGCCCGGCGTTCCGGCTAAATCGGGACAAAGCTCAAGAATGGTTTCCGCCCAGCGCCAGTAAGTGGCGCGCAAGAACACGAAGGGATCGTCGCACATCGATTTGTGCTTTTGCCTGAGATCGGCCGCGACGATGTCGCCCTTGAGCTGGGCGCCGAGCCAGCGTTCGTATTCTCGGTTTGCCGCGCCAATACGCATGGTAGGCTCCCTACGCCCGGACAATTTTAGTGCGAGGATGCGTCGAAGCAGACGCCGATTGCAATTGGCTCTGCGGGCGATCTGCGTTTTTGACAGCGCCGGGCCGGGCGCGCTCAACCCCTGCCGGCAGCTTTTATTCCGACACCGACTTGTGATCGAAATCCCGTGGGAGGCGCCTTGTTTTGCCGCGGCGCGGGGTTAGTACACATGCCCGTGACCCGACGAAAGGATGCTCCCATGGCATCGTTAGCGCGCAAGTTGATGGTGTCTTGTCTCGGTCTTGCCTTTGTGCTCGCCGCGGCGCCCGCCGACGCCGACCAGGCGCGCAAGCACAAGAAGCCGCGTCCGGCGCATACCGCCGCCGTCGAGGCCAAAAACGGCTACCGCGGCGCAAATCTATTCCCCGCCGGCCCCGTCTATCACGGCAACGACTATCTCGGCGACGATCCCGACCCGTTCATCCGCTTGCAGTTGCAGCGCGACATCGGCGCACACTACGGCGGCGAGCCTTGAGCGCCACATCATTTGATTTTTGGTCTCCGATCGGCTGAACTGCGTGCCTAACCGCGCGGCATCGTCTGGCCGGAGGAATTCCCTTGGATAGTGTCGATTTTGACGCCCTGGAGGAACGGGCGCGCGAACGAATGTCGCCTGCCGCTTTTGCCTTTTGCGCGGCGGGCGCCGACGACGAGATCAGCCTCAACGAGAATATCGCCGCCTGGCGCGCGCTGCGGCTGCGTCCGCACGTGCTCAACGATGTGGCGACGGTCGACACCGGCGTCACGCTGCTCGGCCAGCGACATCCGCATCCGCTGCTGATCGCCCCGATGGGCCGCCACAAAATGTTCAATCCGGAAGGCGAGCGCGCGACCGCGCGCGGCGCTGCAAGCGCGAATGCGGCTTACGTCGTCGCCAACAACGCCAACGTGACCATCGAAGACATCGCCTCCGAACGGCGCGGCGCGCCGCAATGGCTCCAGCTCTATTATTGGCCGAACCGGAGCGAAGTCGAAGCGCTGATCGAACGCGCCATCGCCGCCGGCATGACCGCGGTGGTGCTCACGGTCGACGCGCCGACCGGCGGCTGGAGCCCGCGCGCTGCGCGCGAACAGCATGAGCCTTCGCCGGACGTCCGTAATATCAACATGCCGGGCTCGCCGATGGCGCGCACGTTCTATCATCCCGATTTCGCCGGCAAAGTGCTCTACCCTGCGACATGGCGCGAGCTTGAATGGCTGGTCAAATGGTCGCCAGTGCCGGTTCTCACCAAAGGCGTGCTGCGGGCGGACGACGCGCTCCGTTGTATCGAATGCGGCGCGCGCGGCATCATCGTATCCAATCACGGCGGGCGCCATCTCGACACCACGGTGACGACGGCTGCGGCGATCGGTGACGTCGCCGCCGCGATCGGAACCAAAGCCGAGGTCTATGTCGACGGCGGCATCCGGCGCGGCACCGACATCTTCAAGGCGTTGGCGTTCGGCGCGCGCGCCGTGCTGATCGGCCGGCCGGTTCTGTGGGGCCTGGCGGTTGAGGGAGCCAACGGCGTCGCGAAGGTGATCGAACATTTGCGTGTCGAACTGGTGCGCGCGATGCAGCTTTGCGGGACGCCGAGCCTTAAAGACATTACGCCTGACCTGGTCGCCCCGAATTGATTTTCCGGCGTCAATCGGGTGAACTGCGAGAAAATCGACATTGCCGGGAGTTGTTTTATGATGAAAACCATCGCCGCCTTCGACCGTATTGGCGAGGAGAATGCCTTCGCGGTGCTCGCCCGCGCCAACGCACTGGCGGCGCAGGGCCGTGATATTATCAGCCTCGGCATCGGCCAGCCCGACTTCCGCACGCCCGATTTCATCGTCGAGGCGGCGATCAAGGCGCTGCGCGACGGCCATCACGGCTACACGGCGGCCAACGGCATCCCGCCGCTGCGCGAGGCGGTCGCCGCCGACTTGCACAAGCGCTACGGCGTCGACGTCTCGCCCGACAGCGTCATGATCATGCCCGGCGGCAAGCCGACCATGTTCATGTCGATCTTGATGTTCGGCGAGCCGGGTGCCGAGATCATGTATCCCGATCCGGGCTTCCCGATTTACCGGTCGATGATCGAATTCACCGGCGCCACGCCGGTGCCGGTGCCGATCCGTGAGGAGAACGGCTTCGCCTTCTCGGCGGACGAGACGCTGAAGCTGATCACGCCGAAGACGCGCCTGATCATCGTCAATTCGCCGGCCAATCCGACCGGCGGCGTCACGCCGAAATCGGAAGTCGACAAGCTCGTCGCGGGCCTGGAGAAGTGGCCGGACGTCGCCATCATGTCCGACGAGATTTACGACCACATGGTCTACGACGGAGAGAAGCACGTCTGCCTGCTGACCTATCCGTCGATCCGCGATCGGCTGATCCTGCTCAACGGCTGGTCGAAGACCTACGCCATGACCGGCTGGCGGCTAGGCTATGCGGTGTGGCCGGGCAAGCTCTACGACTACGCGCGCAAGCTCGCGGTTAATCTGCATTCCTGTGTCAACGCTTCGGCCCAATACGCCGGCCTTGCCGCGCTCACCGGTCCGCAGGACGAGGTGTGGAAGATGGTCGCCGAATTCGACAAGCGGCGCAAAGTCGTGGTCGAGGGCTTGAACAAATTGCCCGGCGTGTCCTGTGTGGTGCCGAAGGGCGCGTTCTACGCTTTCCCCAACGTCAAGCGCACCGGCTGGAAAGCCAAGGAACTGGCCAACACGCTGCTCAACGAAACCGGCGTCGTCACCATCGGCGGGCCCGACTTCGGCATCCTCGGCGAAGGCTATCTGCGGCTGTCTTACGCCAATTCGACCGAGAACATCTTGAAGGCGCTCGGCCGCATGGGCGAGTTCTTATCGACGCGCAAGGCGGCGTAGGCTCTTTCCCCAACGATACCAACCGAGGAAACGTCAATGCTGGACATGATGCGGAGCGACCGGGGGCTGTCCGAAGAACTGCGCATGATGCGGCAGAGCTGCCACGACTTCATCGACGACGTAGTGCTGCCCTACATCAAGCAGAACTGGCAGAAGGAATGGTCGATGGTGCCGGAGGAGCGGCTGCCGCTGTCGATCCTGCAAGGCGCCGACAAGATCGGCATTCGCACTTTAGGCGTGCCAGAGGAATACGGCGGCGTGGAACTCGAGAAGGGCACCGAGGTCCGCACATTTGCCTTGGTTGCCGAGGAAATCGCGCGCGGCGATTCAGGACTCGCCGACAAGCTGGTGCAGAACTGGAAGGTTTCGGTGCTCTTGCGCCAGTTCGCGCCCAAGCATCACCAGAAGCATTGGTTCACGCGCCTGGTGAACGAGCCGCAATTCCTGATGGCGCATTGCCTGACCGAGCCGCGCGGCGCTTCCGACCGCTGGCTGCCCTACAACGTGCCCGAAGCGGCGATGCAGACGCGGGCGGTCAAGACCAACGGCGGTTGGATCATCAACGGCCGCAAACAGTTCATCTCCAACGGTTACGACGCCTCGCTCTACGTCGTCTACGCGAACACCAATCCAAAGGTTGGGATGCTGCAGGGAACGTCGTCGTTCCTGGTGCCGCGCGAGACCAAGGGTTTCTCGGTCGCGCGTTGCAACGAGACGCTTGGCTGCCGCTTCATGAACAACGGCGAAATGGTGTTCGAGGACATGTTCATCCCCGACGACCAGTTGCTGGTGCAGGACTCGGCGATGGGTTCGGCTGGCGTCTATTTCCGCCCCGGCAAGATCATCCAGGCGGCCAAGAACCTCGGCGTCGGCGTGCGCGCCTTCGAGGCCACCGCCGATTACGTGCAGAACTACGTGCAGGGCGGCCGCATTCTCATCAAGCATCAGGCGGTCGCGCTGCGGCTCGCCGACATGGCGACCAAGATCGAGGCGGTGCGCGCGCTGCTCGATCGCGCTTCGGCCGCGGTCGATGAAAACGCGCCGGAGGCGGAGACCTTGGTCAACATGGCCAAAATGTTCGCCTCGGAAGAGATCATGAAGGTCGCCCAGCACGCCGTCGAACTGCACGGCGGCAACGGCATCATGCTCGATTTCGGTATCGAAAAGGTCTTACGCGATGCCGTCATTTTCATGCACATGGACGCGACTGTCGACATTTCGAAATTCAAGATCGTCAAAAACATGTTTCCGGATACTGCGGGCAAATACGCGGGGCCGGAATGACGTCTATTGCTTCAACATGAAACGGAAGCCGACCAGCACGATCAGCAGGCCGATGAGCTGAGCTGCGGTCGGCACCGCGCCGAGCGTGGCGAAGCCGATGATAAGACCGAAGATCGGCACCAACGCCGGAAAGGTTGACGCGCGCCCGCCGCCGAGCCGCACAACGGCGTGCGCGAACAGATAGATCGGCAACACGCCGGCCAATATGCCTTGCACGACGATCTGCAAGACATTTTCCCACACGCCAAGCGCCAGCAGCCGCGTGGTGCCGACAAAGAGCAGATAGAGCGGTGCAACGACGATCACCGACAGCGTGCCGACGGCGGCGACCACGCGTGTGCCCGCAAGATTCCAGTGCCGTATCAAGATCCCCGCTGTTGCCCAGAAGCAGCCCGCGGTGACGAACATCAGGTCGCCGCCGACGCCGTGCGTACCGATGGTGGTGAGCGATTCCAGGCCGAACACGACAAGGCCACAGACGATCGCCACGGCGCCGAACACGCGTTGCGCCGTCATGCGCTCGTGCAGCAGAACCGTCGCGAGGAGAATGCCGAACAGAGCGGCGCAGGCCGGCTGGATGGCGGTGCCGTGGCCGAGCGGCACCAGCAGGTAGCCGGAATAGGCGATGAAGGCCTGCGGCGGACCGGACAGCACGGTCATCGCCAGTCCGCGACCCCAGCCGACGCCGCCGAGACTAGCAAAGCCGGTGCGTTGCATGACAGGTATGAGCAACAGCCCGGACCAGACGTAGCGGTGGAAAGCGAGGTCGGCCGGCGTAAAGCCCGCCGTGATGCCGTGCTTGGCGGCGACGAAGCCGGCCGCCCAGCCGAACGCCGCGCCGGCGCCGCACAACACGCCAATCAGAACCGGATGCCTTGCCGCCGCAGGTTGCGCCTTTTCGTCCACGGCAGAGTTCCCCGCAGGTGACTTGAGGCTGGCTGATACTCTAGGATTACGCCTCTAGTCCAATCGCGAAAATAAAACTGACACTTCACCGGGATGGAAGGCTCATGGCGAAATCACGAAAAGTCATCATTACTTGTGCCGTAACGGGCTCGATTCACACGCCGTCAATGTCGCCGCATCTGCCGGTGACGCCGCAGGAGATCGCCGACAATGCCATCGCGGCGGCCGAGGCGGGCGCAGCCGTCGTGCACCTGCACGCGCGCAATCCGCAGGACGGCCGTCCCGACCAGACGCCGGAGGCCTTCGCCCCGTTCCTCAAGGTGATCAAGCAACGCTCCGGCGTCGTAGTGAACATCACCACCGGCGGCGCGCCGACCATGTCGATCGAGGAACGCGTCAAGCCGGCCGCGACCTTCAAGCCGGAGGTCGCCTCGCTCAATATGGGCACGATGAACTTCGGGCTCTACCCGATGATTCCGCGCTACAAGGGCAAGTTCAAATATGACTGGGAGGAGCCGTATCTCGAGGGCTCGCGCAAGGGCATGTTCAAGAACACCTTTGCCGACATCGAATACATCCTCACCACCTGCGCGCAGAACAACACGCGCTTCGAGATCGAGTGCTACGACATCGGCCATCTCTACACGCTGCGGCATTTCCTCGACCGCGGTGTGGTCAAGCCGCCGCTGTTCGTGCAGTCGGTGTTCGGCATCCTCGGCGGCATCGGCACGCATCCCGAAGATGTCATCATGATGAAGCGCACCGCCGACCGCCTGCTCGGCGACAACTACCACTGGTCGGTGCTCGGCGCCGGCGCCAACCAGATGCGGGTCGCCGCCATGGCGGCCTCGATGGGCGGTAACGTGCGCGTCGGCATGGAGGACTCGCTCTGGATCGGGCCCGGTAAGCTGGCCGAGTCGAACGCCCAGCAGGTCACCACTGTGCGTAAGATCCTCGAGGGCATGGGTCTGGAAATCGCCTCGCCCGACGAGGCGCGCGAGATCCTCTCGCTCAAGGGCGGCGACAAGGTGAATTTCTAAGGATCTGACACACCCGCTCATTCCCGCGTAAGCGGGGATCCAGTTCTTTCGCTAAGGACTGGGTCCCCGCTTTAGCGGAGACGAACGGAATAATAGCGCTATAACTGGGCGAGGGATTCGCATGGCCTCGCTCGATACCATCAGCATCGCCATTCTGTTCGGCAGCCTCTTGGTGCTCGCCGGCATCCTGTCGAGCTTGGTCGCGCTGCGCTTCGGCGCGCCTTTGCTGCTGGTCTTCCTGCTGCTCGGCATGCTGGCCGGCGAGGGCGGCCCGGGCGGTCTCAAATTCGACAGCGTCCAGGTCGCCTATACCGTCGGCTCGATCGCGCTGGCGCTCATCCTGTTCGACGGCGGCCTGCGCACGCGGCTCGCTACCCTCCGCAATGTGTTGGCGCCGGCAACCACGCTGGCGACCGCCGGCGTCTTGATCACCACGTTCCTGACCGCGCCGGTCGCCAAGTTCGCGCTGGGAATTTCCTGGATGCAGGCTTTGCTGGTCGGCGCGGTGGTCGCTTCGACCGATGCCGCCGCGGTATTTCTTTTGATTAATACGCGCGGCTTGCGCCTACGGCCGCGCGTGCGCGCGACGCTAGAGGTCGAATCCGGCACCAACGATCCCTTTGCTGTCTTTCTGACATTGCTGCTGGTGGAGTTCTTGCTCGCCGGCGACCAGGGCTGGGCGCACGCGCTGGCCGTCTTCCTGCGCGATACGGTATTGGGCTGCGTCATCGGCCTAACCGGCGGACGCATCATTGCCTTGGTGCTCAACCGGCTCAATTTGCCGCAGGGCTTGCATGCGCCGTTCGTGGCGGTAAGCGCATTGGTCGTCTTCGCCGCCGCCAACGCCGCGCATTCGTCCGGATTCCTCGCCGTCTATCTGGCCGGCATTGTCGTCGGCAATCGGCAGACGCGAGCACATAATTCCCTCGTTGCGTTTCTCGATGCCGTGACCTGGCTGGCGCAGATCGTGATGTTTGTGCTGCTCGGCCTGCTGGTGTGGCCGCAACGGCTCGGCGACAGCCTCGTCGCGTCGATCGTCGTCGCGCTGTTTCTCATGCTGGTGGCGCGGCCGGTGTCGGTATTCCTGTGCCTGGCGCCGTTCGGTTTCCAATGGCGCGAGAAGCTGTTCGTATCCTGGGTCGGCTTGCGGGGCGCGGTGGCGATCTTCCTCGCCTCGATTCCGCTGCTCGTCGGTCTGCCCGCGGCGTATCTGTTCTTCGACGTCGCCTTCGTGGTGGTGCTGTCGTCGCTGCTGATCCAGGGCTGGACCGTCGCCGCCGCTGCCCGCAAGCTCGACATGTCGTTTGCGCGCAGCGATCCGATGCCGCGCCGCGTCGAACTCGACCTGCCCGGGCAATTGACTCGCGAGATTGTCGGCTATCCGGTTCCGGCCAACAGCCCGTTCCTGCGCCGCGGGCTGATCCCGAACTGGGCGCGGCCGACGCTGGTCGTGCGCAACGAGGAAATCCTGACGCCGACCGAGGCGCATCCGGTTCGCCAGGGCGACTACGTCTATCTGCTTGCACCGCCCGAAAGAGCGCAGGCGCTCGACCGCTTCTTCGTCAACATGGCGCAGCCGGCCGCGCCCGACCCGGCGCTGCTCGGTGACTTCTTCGTGTCGGGAGAGGCAGCGCTTGGCGACTTGGCCGACATCTACGGGCTGCAGGTCGCCGCCGACCATGTGAGCGTCAAGCTCGCCGATTTCTTTACCGAAAATCTCGGCCGTCCGGCCAGGACCGGCGACATCGTCCAGCTCGGCCCGATCGCGCTGCTGGCGCACAAAGTCGCCGGCGGCCGCGTCACAACGGTAGGTTTACGGCTCGCCGAAATAGACGAGGCGCCCGATTTTCCCGGGCGCCTCAAAGCGCTTTGGAAGCGAATTCGGACCTATCTCGGCTAGTGCGCGCGCCGCGCCAGCGACGGGCCGTGGGCGACTGCCCAGGCGCCGCCGAACAGCACCGCGGTCCAGAACAGATCGCCCATGATGGTCTTGTCGAGGAACGGCAGCGCGACGACGTAGCACTGCACGAGGCCGTCGAATGTCCGCGGATACATGCTGTTGAAGGCCCAGACCGCGAAATTGGTGGCGAGGAAGAAGAAGAGCGAGCATGACAACATCGCTGCAACAACCGGAACCGCGCCCTGCCATCGCCGCGCCAGCATGCCGGCAAAGGCCGGCAGCGTCACCGCGGCGCAGACGATCGCGGTGACCCGCCAATCGTCGCCGGTGAGCCTGAGATCGCTCAGCATGATGGCAACGACCGGCACGATCAAAGCGAGCGCCGGGATGCGCAGCATGCGGCCGGCGAACAGCGCGCTGGCGGCGAGCGGCCAAATCCCGGGAACGTGCGGCAATAGCCGCGCGGCCACGTTGAAAGCGATCAGGAAGGCGACCAGACCAAGATCCATCCACAGGTCGGCACGGGCTTTGTTCGGCTGCATTTATTGGCGTCCTCTGCTTCGTCCGGTTTATCTAGCACGTCCGGCCAAGGAATTCACGCCCCGCCTCCGGCCCATTCGGCAATGATCCCGGCGAGGCGGTCGAGCCCATCGGTGAGCGCGGCCGGCCCCGGCTGCAGGATCAGCGTTGATTTGACCTCGCGCAGCCAGCCGCCGGCGACCGCCGGAACCTCGGCAAAGCCGGGCCGGGCGGCGACTTTGGCCGGCACGAATTTCTTGCCGCACCAGGAGCCGATGATGACGTCGGGCGCGGCGGCAATGACGTCGGCGGGCGACACAATGCGGTCGCGCGCGTTCTTGCGCGCAGCGAGTTGCGGGAACACCTCGATGCCGCCGGCAGCCTGGATCAGCTCCGACACCCAGCCGAGGCCGGAAATCATCGGCTCGTCCCATTCCTCGAAATAGACGCGCGGCCGGCGCGGCAGCTTGAGGCTGCGCTCGTGCACGGCATTGACGCGCGCGGCAAGCGAATTGGCCAGCGCCTCGGCCCTATCCGCCGAGCCGACCAAGGCGCCGAGCGTGCGGATCATGTCGAAAATGCCGGCGACGTCGCGCTGGTTGAAGGCGTGGACTTCGACATTGGCGCGAATCAATTCGGCGACGATGTCGGCCTGCAAGTCCGAGAAAGTCAGCACCAGGTCGGGCTTGAGTGCGAGGATCTTCGGCACGTCGGCCGAGATGAAGGCAGAAACGCGCGGCTTTTCCTTGCGCACGCGGGCGGGGCGCACTGCATAGCCCGACACGCCCACGATGCGCGCCTCCTCGCCGAGGAGGTAAAGCGTCTCTACGGTCTCTTCGGTCAGGCAGACGATGCGCTCGGGCGGGAACATACAGGCAGCATAGCGCAAACCGCGGCGTCAGGTGGACAGCAACTCCACGCCGCCCGTCGCCGTCACTTTGCCACCGTCAATCCGGACCACGCGGCTGGCGATCTGGCGCACCTCGGCGGCGTCGTGGCTGACGTAAATCATCGGCAATTTGGTCTCGTCCCGCAGCTTTTCGAAGTAAGGCAGAATCTCGCGCTTGCGTGCCGAATCGAGCGAAGCGAGCGGCTCGTCGAGCAGCAACAGCCGCGGCTGCATCAGCAGCGCGCGGCCGAGCGCGACCCGCTGGCGCTCGCCGCCGGATAGGGCTCCGGGCCGCCGCTTGAGCAAATGGCCGATGTCGAGCAATTCGACGACGGATGCGAGCGCCTTCGGGTCGGCGGCAAGCCCGCTCATCCAGCGGCCGTAGTCGAGGTTGCGAGCGATCGTCAGGTGCGGAAACAGGCGGCCATCCTGGAAGACGTAGCCGACGCGGCGGCTGTGCGCCGGTTGATCGATTTCCGCCGTGCTGTCGAACAACGTGTCGCCATCGACGACGATACGGCCGCGGTCCGGCCTCAAGAGCCCGGCAATCATGCTGACGATCGATGTCTTGCCCGAACCGGACGGGCCAAACAGCGCGGTGACGCCGCTCCGCCCCTCGAACTGCGCTTGAATCGCGAAGTCGCCAAGCGTTTTGTCGACATCGACGGAGAGCATGTCAGACGCCATGCACGCGTGCGCCGGCGCGCCGCCCAAACCATTCGGACACGATCAGCGCCGCGAACGCGATGACCACCGCGATCCCAACCAGCTTGAGCGCCTGCGCGTCGCCGCCGGGAACCTGCGTCAGCGTATAGATGGCCGCCGAAATGGTCTGCGTCTCGCCCGGAATGTTGGAGACGAAGGTGATGGTGGCGCCGAATTCGCCGAGCGCGCGCGCGAAGGCGAGCACGGCGCCGGCGATGATGCCGGGCATGGCGAGCGGCAAGGTGACGGTCAACACCGTCCAGGCGCGGTTGGCGCCAAGCGTCGCCGCGGCGTCCTCGAGCTTGCGGTCGACTGCCTCGATCGACAGCCGGATCGCGCCGACCAGCAGCGGAAACGCCATCACCCCGCAGGCGAGCGCCGCGCCGGTCCAGCGGAACGAAAACACGATACCGATGTCGGCCAACCAGCCGCCGAAGATGCCCCGCCGGCCGAACGCGATCAGCAGCAGGTAGCCGGTGACGACCGGCGGCAGCACCAGCGGCAGATAGATCACCGCGTTGAGCAGCGCCTTGCCCGGGAATTGCTTGCGGGCGAGCAGCCAGGCGAGCGCAATGCCGAACGGCAACGATACCGCGGTCGCGACGCTGGCAACGCGCAGCGACAGCGCGACCGCAGTCCATTCCTGGGGCGTAACCTCGAACACGGAGCGTTACGAGACCGGCTTGATCAGAAAGCTGAAGCCGTATTTCTCGAAGATCGTCTTGGCCGTGGAGCCGGCGAGAAACTTCACATAGGAAGCCGCGGCGGGGCTCTTGGCCGAAGCGGTCACGGCAACCGGATAGGTTACCGGAGGATAGGAGCCGTCGGGAAAGACACCGGCGATCTTCACCTTCGGCTCGATCTTGGCGTCGGTCTCATAGACGATGCCGATCGGCGTCTCGCCGCGCGCGACGAAAGCGAGCGTGGCGCGCACGTTCTCGGCCTGCGCCAGTTTCGGTTCGGCCGCGGCCCAGGAGCCGAGCTTTTCGAGAGCCGCCTTGGCGTAGAGTCCTGCCGGCACGGCCTTGACATCGGCGACCGCGATGCGGGCGTCACCGGCAAGCTTGGCGATGTCGAAGCCCTGGCCGATAGCGACATGATCGAGCTTGGAGTCTTTTGGCGCGATCAGCACCAGCTTGTTGCCGAGCAGATTGACGCGGGTATCGTCTTTGATCAGCTTTTTGCCGGCGACGTAGTCCATCCAGCGCAAATCGGCCGAGATGAACACATCGGCCGGCGCGCCGGCCTCGATCTGCTTGGCTAGCGACGAGCTCGCCTCGTAGCTCGCGGTGACCTTCACTCCGGTCGCCTTGGTGAAAGCCGCATTGGTATCGTCGAGCGCGTTCTTCAGCGAGGCGGCAGCAAAGACCGTGATCTGTTCTTGCGCTTGCGCCGCCGGCAGCGAGACCGACAGCAGTGCGAAAAGGCTGGCTAGAATTTTGATCATTTTGTTCATTGGAATCCTCCGTATGTCTTTCAGTCCGGCGTCACGACGACGCCGATGGCATTGGCGCTCATGCCGCTGATTTCGATGATGAAGGGCGCCGCGGTCAGCTCAAACTTCACGCTCTTGCGTACGCCCTCGCAGCCGAGAGCGCCGCTGAAGGCGGCCGATTTGACCTCTTTCCCCTCCTGGATGACGTCGATCCAGGCGCCGTGCGAGAGCGTGATACGGTAGGTGCCGGCCTTCGGCGGCGCGGCGGCGCGCACGAAGCCGGCATAGGAGTTGGCATTCTTCGGAGCGCGCGACGGCGGCGAGGGCAACTTGGCGTTGGCGAGTGGCGGGAGCGAAATTTTCAGCGCGGCTTTGAGTGGCTCTGCAATTTCGCCACCGGACGCGATCGGCTCCGGAGCCGCGAGCATCGCGCGCTCCTTGTCGAGCGGCCATTTGAACTTGTCGCAGCCGACCGGCTCCTGCCCGTAGGCAGGAGCCGCGAGGACAAGCGCTATCAACGCAACGCAGGAACGAATCATTGTGGGGTCCTAATCGACTGCGATCATCACATCGGACGCCTTGATAACGACAATGGCGCTGCCGCTAGCCTTCAGGCCAAGCTCGTCGACGGCCTCGTTGGTAATCGAGGAGGTGATGATATTGCCATTGCCGATATCGACGCGGACATGCGACGTGGTCGCGCCCTTCTTGACTTCGACGACTTTGCCCTTGATCTGGTTGCGTGCGCTCAGGCGCATGGCGGTTCTCCTCGCGCGCCCACGGGCGCCGGGTTGGCGTCAAACAAAAGTGATGAAGACCGCGCCGGAACCGCCGTTCCGTCTCTTTGCGGTGCACGCACGGTGCGCCGCAAGGTCGGACGAACCTTAGCAAGTCTCACCGGGCAAGGTAAAGTCAGGCAGGTCAAGGACATGACAATGGCAGCCGCGACGCCGATGGAAGGTGAGTTCGATTACATCGTTGTCGGCGCCGGCTCGGCCGGCTGTGTGCTGGCGAACCGCCTGTCCGCCGATCCGAAGAACCGCGTGCTGCTGCTCGAAGCCGGCGGCAAGGACAACTGGATCTGGTTTCACATCCCGGTCGGTTATCTGTTCGCCATCGGCAATCCGCGCTCGGACTGGATGTTCAAGACGGAGCCGCAGCCGGGCCTCAACGGCCGCGTGCTGAATTATCCGCGCGGCAAGGTGATCGGCGGCTCCTCGGCGATCAATGCAATGGTCTATATGCGCGGGCAGGCGGGCGATTACGATCATTGGCGGCAGCTCGGCCTGCCGGGCTGGTCGTGGGACGATGTGCGTCCGGTTTTTCGCCGTATGACCGACCATTTCCTCGGCGAGAGCGAGCATCACCGCGTCGGCGGCGAATGGCGGGTGGAATTTCCGCGCCTGCGCTGGGATATCATCGACGCTTGGCGCGATGCCGCGGAGCAATACGGCATTCCGAAGGTGAAGGATTTCAACACCGGCGACAACGAAGGCTCGTGCTACTTCCACGTCAACCAGAAGCGCGGCGTGCGCTGGTCGGCCGCGCGCGGTTTCTTGAAGCCGGCGCTGCACCGAAAGAACCTGCAACTCGAAACCGGCTGTCTTGTCGAAGCCGTGCTGTTCGAGGGCAGGCGCGCGGTGGGCGTGCGTTGGCGGCAGGACGGCGGGACGCGCTCGGCGCGCTGCCGCGGCGAGGTCGTCATGGCCGCAGGCTCAATCGGCTCGCCGCAAATCCTGATGCTGTCGGGCGTGGGGCCTGCCGGCGATCTGGCAAAGTTCGGCATCGCGAGCGTGCTCGACAGCCCGGGCATGGGCGCTAACCTGCACGACCATCTGCAATTGCGCACGATCTACAAAGTGAGCGGCGTGCGCACGCTCAACGAGATGTACGCCTCGCTTGCGCAACGCGCCTGGATGGGCATCGACTATGCGTTGTTCCGCAGAGGGCCGCTGACCATGCCGCCCTCGCAACTCGGCGCTTTCACGCGCTCGGACCCCTCGCAGGAGCGGGCAAACTTGCAGTACCACATTCAGCCGCTCTCGCTGGACAAGTTCGGCGATCCGCTGCACCCGTTCCCGGCCTTCACCGCGAGCGTCGCCAACGTGCGGCCGACCAGCCGCGGCGCACTTACGCTCGCGTCGGCCGACCCGGCGGCGGCGCCGAAGATCGACCCGAACTATCTGGCGACGCCCGAGGATCAGCGCATCGCCGCGGATTCGATCCGCATTACACGAAAAATCATCACGCAGCCGGCGTTGCGCAAATATTCGCCCGAAGAGTATCTGCCCGGTCCGCAGGTTCGCGACGACGACGAAGCGGCGCTGGTGAAGGCCGCCGGCGATTGCGGCTCGACGATCTTCCATCCGGTCGGCACCGCAAAGATGGGCCGTACCGACGATCCGCGGGCGGTGGTCGACGCGCGGCTGCGCGTCATCGGCCTTGAGGGCCTGCGCATCGCCGACGCCTCGGTGATGCCGTCGATCACCTCGGGCAACACCAATTCGCCGACGATGATGATCGCCGAGAAGAGCGCGGCGATGATCTTGGAGGACGCGAAGTAGCTAAGGCAGCGCCTTGAGGTGGCGGATCGGCCGGCCCGGCGCGATCGACTGCGCCGCGGCAACGATGGCGTTGGCGTCGATGCCGTAGTGCCGGTAGAGCTCGGCAAGCGACCCGGTCTGGCCGAAGTGTTCGACGCCGAGCGCACGCGTGCGGTGGCCGGCGACCGCGCCGAGCCAGGCCAGCGTCGCCGGATGGCCGTCGAGCACGGTGACGATGCCGCCATGTGGCGGCACGTCGGCGAGCAGCCGCTCGATATGTGAGCGCGCATGGACGAGGCCGCGTTCGCGCGCACGTTGCGCCGCGGTCCAGCCGGCATTGAGTCTGTCGGCGGACGTCACCGCCAGCAAGCCGACGTCGCGTCGGTCTTCTGCCATGAGACCGACGGCTTCGATTGCTTCCGGCGCAATGGCGCCGCTATAGGCGACGACGACCTGGCAATTCGGACCGGGTTTGCGCAGCCAATAGGCGCCGTCGACGATCCCGTGCGTCAGTTCGTCGGTCATCTTGCGCTCGATCTGCTCGACTGGCCGCGTCGACAGCCGGAGATAGACCGAGCCGCCGGTCTCGTCGCGCAGCCAGTTGCGTTCGGAAACCTCGCCGCCGCTTTTCTGGATGTAGGCGAAGGCCCAGCGCATGATGACGGCGAGTTCGTCGACATAGGCCGGCTCGAACGCGGCGAGGCCGTCCTGCGCCAGCCCGATCAGCGGCTCGGCGATCGACTGGTGCGCGCCGCCTTCGCCGGCGAGCGTGATGCCGGACGGTGTCGCCGCCACCATGAAACGGGCGTCCTGGTAGCAGGCGTAGTTCAACTGATCGAGGCCGCGCGCGATGAAGGGATCGTACAGCGTGCCGACTGGCAACAATCGTACGCCGTTGATGGTATGCGACATGCCGAGCGCCGAAAGCAGGATGAAGAGGTTGGCCTCGGCGATGCCGAGCTCGATGTGCTGGCCCTTGGGCGAGAACTCCCAATTGAAGGTCGACGGGATCTGCTCGCTCTTGAAGGTATCCTTCATGGCCTCGCGGGCGAATAGCCCGCGCCGGTTGACCCACGGCCCGAGATTGGTCGACACGGTCACGTCCGGCGAGGTCGTGACGATGCGGCGCGCGAAGTCGCTGTCGCCGCGGCCGATCTCGTTGAGGATGGCGCCGAAGCCGGTCTGCGTCGACGTCGTTGCCTGGAACGTGACCGGCAATTCGGCCGGCACCGCGATTTCCTCGCCCTTGAGACGCCGCTCGCTGCCCGAAGCGAACGGCACGGCATCGAGGAATTTCTGCAAGCGTTCCGCCGGCAGCGGCAACCCCTCGAACTTGTCCCATTCGTGGCCCGGCCGCACGTTCTGGGCATTGCGATAGGCATCCATCTGCGCCGGCGTCATCAGGCCGGCGTGGTTGTCCTTGTGGCCGGCAAAGGGCAGGCCGAAGCCTTTAACGGTGTAGGCGATGAAGCAAGTCGGCTTGTCGCTCTTGGCCGCATGGAACGCCTCGAGCAGCGACGGCAGGTCGTGCCCGCCGAGATTGTTCATCAGCGCTGCGAGCTCGTCGTCGCTGCGTTTCTCGATCAGCCGTGACACGTCGCCCTGGTCGCCGATCTCGTCGTTGAGCCGCTTGCGCCATGCGCCGCCGCCGGCGAACACCAGCGCCGAATAGAGCGGGTTGGGGCAGTTGTCGATCCAGTGCCGCAATCTGTCGCCGCCAGGCTCCTTGAACGCGGCCTGCTGCAGCGATCCGTATTTCAGGATCACCACGTCCCAGCCGAAATTCTTGAACAGCTGCTCGTAGCGCTCCCACAGGCCCTCGCGTACGACGGCGTCGAGGCTCTGCCGGTTATAGTCGATGACCCACCAGCAATTGCGCAGGCCCTGCTTCCAGCCTTCGAGCAGCGCCTCGAAAATATTGCCTTCGTCGAGCTCGGCGTCGCCGACCAGCGCCACCATGCGGCCTTCCGGTCTATCCAAACCCCAGCCATGCGCGCGGACGTAGTCCTGCACCAGCGAGGCGAACAATGTCTGCGCCACGCCGAGGCCGACCGAGCCGGTGGAGAAGTCGACGTCGTCGGCGTCCTTGGTGCGCGACGGATAGCTCTGCGCGCCCTTGTAGCCGCGGAAATTTTCGAGCCGCTCCTGTGTCTGCTTGCCGAGCAGATATTGGATGGCGTGGAAAATCGGTGACGCGTGCGGCTTCACCGCGACCCGGTCTTGCGGCCGCAGCACGTCGAAATAAAGCGCGGTCATGATGGTGGCGAGCGACGCGGACGACGCCTGATGGCCGCCGACTTTCAACCCGTCGGTATTTTCGCGCAGGTGGTTGGCGTTGTGGATGGTCCAGCTGGCGAGCCAGAGGATCTTCTTTTCCAGTTCGCGCAGGGTCTCGACGTTGCCGGCCATGGCCGCAGTCTAGCCCGATAAGTACAGAGCGGGAATATCGCCGGCACGAAACTTCAGAATGCTTCGATCACGCCAGTTGATCGTTACTGCACTGCTGCCTTCGGATTGGCCGGCGCGTCGATCACGGCCTTACAGGCGGGCGGCAGGTCGGCGAGCGTGATCGGCTTCGGCGGTACTTTCGGCGGCGGCCCCGGCGTCGGGTGCAGCACGCCCGGTTTGAACCAGAACGCGAGGTCCTTGTCGGCGCAGCCGTCGCCCGCCGGAACCGGCTCCTGTTTGCGGCAGTTCGGCGAATCGGCCGGACATTTCAGCCGCACATGGATATGGTCGGCGTGGCCGTACCACGGCCGCACCTTCTCCAGCCATGCGTGTTTCTCTTTTGCCTCGACGCGGCACAATTCTTTCTTGATCGCCGCGTTGACGAAGACGCGCTCGACCTCCGGTTGCTCGGCCGCGGTCTTGATGAAGGCGACGTCGGCCGGCGTCCAATTTTTCGGATCGACGCGCAGCCGGTCGGGCGCGACCAGGTCGATGGCGGAGATGTCTTCGCGTTCCTTCTTGCTCAACTCATGATCCGGCATCGGCATGAACCAGATGTCGACGTCGAGCCCGATCTGGTGGCTGGCGTGGCCGAACGGCAGCGGCCCGCCGCGCGGCTGCGCCATGTCGCCGACCAGGATGCCGTGCCAGCCGGTCGCCTTGGCGGCGGCGGGCGCGAAGCGCTCGAGGAATTTGACCAACTCGGGATGGCCCCAATTGCGATTGCGCGACAGCCGCATCACCTGCCAGGTCGCGCCGTTGACCGGCAATTCCATGCCGCCTTGCAGACAGCCGCGCGGGTAATAGCCGATCGCCATCGCATGGCCGAGCGACGGCAGCTTGGCGGCGGAGAAGAGTTGCTTGGCCGGCATCTTGTCTTCCGCCGTCGTCGGCTTTTTCGGCGGTACCGGGACAGCGACTTTGGCCGCCGGCGTTGCCGGTTTCGTCTGCGCCAGGCTGCCCGCGGCGAAGGCGAGCGACAAAACGAGAGCGGCGAGAAGTCGATACGTCATGCTGCTTCCGATTTAACGTTTCTGCCCGGTCTTGTCAGGTTAATTGCGCGCAAACAAACGCACGGCCTCAGGTCGTTAGCGCACCAACCGCTTTATTTGATGCGAAGTTCCGCACCAGCGGCGGGCGTGCGCCATCGCCCCTGTTCTTTGATCGGCCCGGGGAGGCCGGCGTCTCGTTTTCCGTTCCCGCAAGCGGGAATGGAGCGCCGAGAGGGGCGCCCGGGCGCCGGCGAAGCGCCCTTTGGCGGGTTTGGCGCAACCCGCCGCGCGTCTGGCGAGACGCGCGCCCGCCCTGGTCAAGCGGGCTGCGCCCCCCTTGGCGCTCCATCCGCGGTACGCATTGTTGGCGCACCGCGCCTTGCTCTGCTTCGCACGTCACTCGAGATGACGTGCGACGCCGACCAAGGCGGATGTTGTCTAGCCGATGATAGGAATAAAGTCAAGAGCCATTCGTAGGATGGGTTGAGCGCAGCGAAACCCATCACCATCGCGGTGGCGAAGACATCGATGGGTTTCGCTGCGCTCAACCCATCCTACGGGCTGGCGCTAGACGTCGACTTTCAGCGCGGCGATGAAGGCCTCCTGCGGAATGTCGACCTTGCCGAACTGCCGCATGCGCTTTTTGCCTTCCTTCTGCTTGTCCAGAAGCTTTCGCTTTCGCGTGGCGTCGCCGCCGTAGCATTTGGCGGTGACGTCCTTGCGGAAGGCGCGCACGGTCTCGCGGGCGATGATCTTGCCGCCGATCGCCGCCTGGATCGGCACCTGGAACATGTGCGGCGGGATCAGCTCTTTCAGCTTCTCCGCCATGGCGCGGCCGCGGCTCTCGGCGCGGGTCCGATGCACCAGCATCGACAGTGCATCCACAGGATCGCCGTTGACCAGCATCTGCAGCTTGACCAGGTCGGCCTCGCGGTAGTCGGTGAGGTGGTAGTCGAACGAGGCATAGCCACGAGAAACAGACTTCAGCCGGTCGTAGAAATCGAACACCACCTCGTTGAGCGGCAGTTCGTATTTCACCATGGCGCGGCTGCCGACGTAAGTCAGCTCTTTCTGGATGCCGCGGCGGTCCTGGCAGAGCTTCAACACCGAGCCGAGATATTCGTCGGGCGTCAGAATCGTCGCCTCGATCCACGGCTCCTGCATGGTCTCGATGTGGTTCGGATCCGGCATGTCGACCGGATTGTGAATTTCCAATTCGCGGCCGTCGCGCGTCTTGATCTTGTAGATGACCGAGGGCGCGGTCGCGATCAAATCGAGATTGAACTCGCGCGACAGCCGCTCCTCGATGATCTCGAGATGCAGCAGGCCAAGGAAGCCGCAGCGGAAGCCGAAGCCGAGCGCCGCCGAAGTTTCCATCTCGTAGGAGAAGCTGGCGTCGTTCAGGCGCAGCTTGCCCATCGCCGCGCGCAGGTCTTCGAACTGCGCCGCGTCGACCGGGAACAGGCCGCAGAACACCACCGGGATCGCCGGGCGGAAGCCGGGCAGCATGTCCGTGACGGGTTTGCGATCGTCGGTGATGGTGTCGCCGACGCGCGTATCGGCCACCTCTTTGATCGAGGCGGTGATGGCGCCGATCTCGCCGGGGCCGAGGTCGTCGACCGGGGTCAGCTTCGGCGTGAACACGCCGGTGCGGTCGACGTCGTAGGCGGCGTTGGTGCCCATCATGCGGATGCGCTGGCCCTTCTTCAGGGTGCCGTCGACGATGCGCACCAGCACGACGACGCCGAGATAGGCGTCGTACCAGCTGTCGACCAGCAGCGCCTTCAGCGTCGCGTCGCGGTCGCCTTTGGGCGGCGGCAGGCGGGTGACGATGGCTTCCAGCACCTCGGGCACGTTCTGCCCGGTCTTGGCGGAAATCTCGATGGCGTTCGAGGCGTCGAGCCCAATGACGTCCTCGATCTGCTTTTTCACGGCGGCGACATCGGCGGCCGGCAGGTCGACTTTGTTGAGCACCGGCACGATCTCATGGCCGGCGTCAATGGCGTGGTAGACGTTGGCGAGCGTCTGCGCCTCGACGCCCTGTGAGGCGTCGACCACCAAAAGCGAGCCCTCGACGGCGGCGAGCGAGCGGTTGACCTCGTAGGCGAAGTCGACATGGCCGGGGGTGTCGATCAGATTGAGCACGTAGTCCTTGCCATCGCGCGCACGGTATTTCAGGCGCACGGTCTGTGCCTTGATGGTAATGCCGCGCTCGCGCTCGATGTCCATCGAATCGAGCACCTGCTCCTTCATCTCGCGCGCTTCGAGCCCGCCGGTGAGCTGAATCAGCCGGTCGGCAAGGGTGGACTTGCCGTGGTCGATATGCGCGACGATGGAGAAATTGCGGATATTGTCGATGGGAACGGTCGCCATGGCGCGGCAGATAACACTGGGGGTCGCGGGCTTCAAGCTACAGGTTTTGGGGGCCGTCCTCCCCAACCGTTCATTCCCGCGCAAGCGGGAATCCAGACTTTGCTTGCTGAGCCGCGTAGGTTGCTTTAGCTGGGTCCCCGCTTCCGCGGGGACGAACGGGGTGAGACCGCCTCTAGATGCGCCTGCTTTCGCCC
>DASUGZ010000136.1:0-24226 GCA_036273755.1 Pseudolabrys sp. | reverse complement strand
TCGCGAGACGAAGCGTTGGCCCTTCCCATGATCTTCCCCCAAATTTTGAACTATTTAAAAGCTCGCTTATCGTCACGAAGTTGCCGGCCGATTTAGCCATCTTCTCGCCTTCGACCTGCAAGAAGCCGTTATGCATCCAGTAGTTCGCCATCACCTTGGTGTGGAACGCGCAGCGCGATTGCGCGACTTCGTTCTCGTGGTGCGGAAATACAAGATCGATGCCGCCGCCGTGGATGTCGAAGGTCTCGCCCAACAGCGCCGCCGACATCGCCGAGCACTCGATGTGCCAGCCGGGGCGGCCGCGGCCCCACGGGCTGTCCCAGCCCGGCAGGTCCGGCGGCGAAGGCTTCCACAGCACGAAATCCATCGGGTTGCGCTTGTAGGGCGCGACCTCGACGCGGGCGCCGGCTTCCATCTCGTCGAGCGAGCGTTTCGACAGCTTGCCGTAGTCGGGCATCGTCGAGACCGCGAACAGCACGTGCCCTTCGGCGACATAGGCATTGCCGCTGGCGATGAGCCGCTCGATCAGACGGATCATGTCGATGCTCGCCGCCGGTTTGCTCACATACTCGGTCGCGCGCGGCTCGAACGTCGGGGGTAGGCAACCCAATGCGTCGACGTCCGCTTTGAAGTTGTCGTAGGTCGTCTTGGTCAATTCGCCGATCGAAATGCCGCGCTCGGCGGCGCGCGCGTTGATCTTGTCGTCGACGTCGGTGACATTGCGGACGTAAACGACGCGCCCCTCGCCCGGATAAAGATGCCGCAGCAGCCGGAACAGCACGTCGAACACGATGACCGGCCGCGCATTGCCGATGTGCGCGTAGTCGTAGACCGTCGGTCCGCACACATACATGCGCACGCGCGCGGCATCGATCGGGGCGAACACCCGCTTTTCCCGCGTCAGCGTATCGTAGAGCCTGAGCTCCATGATCTACCCAAAAGCCTCGCGTTCCCGCTGGCCGGGGGCGTCCTGAACTCTCGAACTTGAGAAAAGACGGCCGCAGCCAGCGTTTTGCGCTAGCGAATAATCTCGCGGCAAATGCCGCAGATATGGTTAAGGCCGGTCATCGGCGCGCACAATGCTGTTTCGCGGCCGCACCGTCAAGACCCGCCAAACGCCGGTCCCGTCAAGGTTAAACGGCCTTTAACGATTTCATTCGCATTGTCGCGACCGGCGCCGGGGGCTGGCGCCCTCAAATCACACGGGCTTTGTCATGCGTTTGCTGCTGGCCGGTTTCGCAGCTTTTCTCGGCATTGGACTTATGGCTTCGGCGCAAGCCGAGCGGCGCATGTTCATCATCGCCAATGACGGTGACGGCTATGGCATCGACCGGTGCCTCGCCGCCGGCGATA
Source organism: Pseudolabrys sp. (assembly GCA_036273755.1). Lineage (GTDB taxonomy): Bacteria > Pseudomonadota > Alphaproteobacteria > Rhizobiales > Xanthobacteraceae > Pseudolabrys. Next base: position 22,873 of record DASUGZ010000136.1, on the reverse strand, counting down.
GATGCGGCGCGGCGGCCGCCAACGCCTATTGCCGGGTGCACGCGTTCGTCACAGCCGCGTCGTACCACAAGGTCGACCACGACGAGATTACCGGCACGATCCCGGCCGGCGGCAAGAGCGGCTGCTCCGGCAACGCTTGCAACGTTGTCGCCATCGTCTGTACGCGCTAGGCGCGAAAGCCTCGCCGCCCCGGCGTCACAATTCGCGGCCGATCAGCGCGTCGAGCGACCAGGGGCCGCCGCCGCGCACCAGAAAATGGAAGATCACGATCGACCAGAACAGCGGATATTCGATGCCGCGGTTCTCCCACGCGAATCCAAAGTGCCAGTGATACGTGACAATGGCGATGACGAGGAAGCCGATGATCGGTCCCGCCACCACGCGGGTCAGGAGCCCGAGCGCAAGGCAGAGACCGCAGACGAATTCCACCATGCCGACGATGTAAGACCAGAACAGGCCGTCCTGAAAGCCGACGCTTTCCAGAAATTTGGCGGCGAGCGTTTTATCGCCGAACAGGATCGGGAAGCCGTGGATGGCAAGCGAGCCGCCGGCGACGATGCGGATCAGCGGCTCCGTGATCGGCGCGACGGCGCGGTAGAGCGGCCCAAGGGCCGGAATCATCAAGCGCGGCTGCTGTTGCATGGTCGACCCTCCATCGCGTCGCGCAAGACGATATCGCCAACCGGCGCCGCGGCAGGTAAATTGCCCGTGACATTGGTTTGGCCCGCCGGGGTGCGTCATGAAGCTCTACAGCTATTTCCGTTCGTCCGCCGCCTATCGCGTGCGCATCGCGCTCAATCTCAAGGCCCTGCCCTATGACATGGTCTCGATCCATCTGACCAAGGACGGCGGCCGCCAGCGCGCGCCCGAATTCCGCGCCGTCAATCCGCAGATGCGGGTGCCGGCGCTCGAACTGTCGACCGGCGAGGTGCTCACCCAGTCGCTGGCCATCGTCGAATACCTCGACGACATCCATCCCGAGCCGCCGCTGCTGCCGGCCGACGCGCTCGAACGCGCCAGGGTGCGCGCGGTCGCGCAGATGGTCGCCTGCGACATCCATCCCCTCAACAATCTCGCGCCGCTGCAATATCTCAAGCGCGCGCTTAAGCACGAGCAGCCGGAGATCGACGCCTGGTATCATCATTGGGTAACGGCCGGCTTCGAAGCGATCGAGGCGATGATCGCGCCCTCGCCTTACGCCTGCGGCGCCGAGGTCACGCTCGCCGACATCTGCCTGGTGCCGCAGGTCAATAACGCACGGCGGCTGAAGGTGCCGCTCGACAAGTTCCCCAAGATCGTCGCGGCCGACGCCGCCTGCCTGAAGCTGCCGGCGTTCGACAAAGCGCGGCCGGAAAATCAGCCGGACGCCGAGTGACGGCGCCGGGCCGGCCTGCTAGACACGGCGCCCGCGTTCCCTCCCCCTCACCGCCTGGCAAATCGATCCGTGGCCGCACCCAACCTTGTTCGCGTCGTCGGCTGGATGGTCGGCGCTTTGACGTCGTTTTCGGTCATGGCGGTGTCGATCCGCGAGCTGTCGCGCGCGAACCTGAGCATTTTCGAGATTCTCGCCATCCGCAGCGGCGTCGCGCTGCTGGTGCTGCCGCTTCTGCTGCTGCTGCGGCCCGAGTTGCGCCCCTACGCGCTGCCGCGGCGCATGAAGCTCAACCTGCTGCGCAACACGGTGCATTACGCCTCACAATTTGCCTGGGCGCTCAGCATCACCATGCTGCCGCTTGCGATGGTGTTCGCGCTCGAATTCACCATGCCGGGCTGGACCGCGCTGCTCGCGGTCTGGCTGCTGCACGAGAGACTGACGCCGAGCCGCATCGGCGTAATCGTGTTCGGCTTGATTGGCGTGCTCGTGATTTTGCGACCCGGCATCGCCGGCTTCAATCCGGCGGCGTTTCTCGTGCTCGGCGCGGCGTTCGGCTACGCCATCACCATGATCGCCACCAAGAAATTGACGATGACCGAAACCACGTTTGGCATCATCTTCTGGATGGCGGTGATCCAGTTTCCGCTTTCGCTGCTGGGCAGCGACCCGGCGGTGCTGTTCCATCTCGAGACGCGTCATATTTTGCCCGCAATTGGGGTCGGCATTGCCGGCCTGACGTCGCACTACTGCCTCAGCAATGCGTTCCGCGCCGGCGATGCCACCTTGGTGGTTCCGCTGGATTTCATGCGCATTCCGCTGATCGCGGTGGTCGGTTGGGCGTTCTACGGCGAGCGGCTCGATATCTTCGTGCTGCTCGGCGCCCTGATCATCATCGGCGGCGTGTTATGGAATCTGCGCGCGGAGGCCGTACGCGCCCACTAAGGACGAGGCTCGCACTGTCATGATTTTTTCGATAGGGTGCCGAGCATGAATGCCCGTTCTTTGAGACTGGCGGCCATGACCGCAGCGACGCTGGCGTCGTGCGCCGGCGCCTGGGCGCAGTCGCAGAATCCGGCCTGCCAGCGGCTAGAAGCGCAACTGACCGCGCTCGACCGCGGCAACAACGACCCGCAGCGCGCCGATCAAATCCACCGCGCCGAGGATGCGGTCAATCGCCAGCAATTCGAGGTCGACCGGCTGGTCGCCCAATCGCGCCGCCTCGGCTGCGGCAGTTCCGGGTTCTTTTCCATCTTCAATAACCCACCGCCGCAATGCGGCCCGTTGAGCCGCCAGATCGACCAGCAACGCAACGGCCTCGAGCGTCTGCAGAACCAGCTTGAGCAGCTGAGCGGCGGCACCACCGAACGGGCCGCGCAGCGGCAATCGTTGCTGATCGCGCTGGGCGACAACGGCTGCGGGCCGCAGTACCGCTCCGCCGCATTGCAAGGCCAGCAAGGCGGCTTCTTTGATCGCCTGTTCGGCGGCAATGGCGGAACTGTGTACACTGGGCCGCCGGGGCAAATGGGCGGCACCTTCCGCACCATCTGCGTGCGCACCTGCGACGGCTTCTACTTCCCGATCTCGTTCGAGACCTCGCCGGATCGCTTCCGCGAGGACGAGGCGACGTGTCAGCGCATGTGCCCGGCGTCGGAAGTCCAACTCTACACCTATCATAATCCGGGCGAAGAGGTGACGCAGGCGGTCTCGCTCGGCGGCCGGCTCTACACCGAGTTGCCCACCGCGTTCAGTTACCGCAAAGCGCTCAGTCCGGCCTGCAGTTGCCGCCGGCCGGGCGAGAGCTGGTCCGAGGCCCTCAAGGCGAGCGGCCCCGATCAGACTGTCGCGCCCGGCGACGTTATCGTCACCGAGAAGAACGCCAAGCAGCTGTCGCAGCCACGGATCGGTCCCGACGGCAAACCGATCCGTCCCGACGCGCAGCCGAAAGCCCCGGAGACGCCGGCGGCGATGGTAGACGCGCCGGGCGAAACCGACCGCACCAAGCGGTCGGTGCGCACCGTCGGGCCGACGTTTCTCCCGGCACGCTGACTAGAAATCGGCCGCTTCGCTCTTGGAGCGCGTGCCGGTGACGAGCGAAACATCGGGCGCCGGCAGCGGCGTGCCGGGATCGCGAAAGCGGTTGGTGATCGGATAGCGGCGGTCGCGGCCGAAATTCTTCAGCGTGACCTTGACCCCCGGCGCCGCCTGCCGCCGCTTGTATTCGGCGATATTGAGCATGCGCTCGACGCGCACCACGGTGTCGCGGTCGAAACCGGCCGCGACGATGCTCGAGATCGGCTCCTCGCGCTCGACCAGCCGTTCCAGGATTGGGTCGAGTACCGAATATGGCGGCAGCGAGTCCTCATCTTTTTGGTTCTCGCGCAACTCGGCAGTCGGCGGCCGTGTGATGATGTTTTCCGGAATGACCAGACCGTCCGGCCCCATGGCGCCGTCCGGCTTCCAGCTATTGCGCAGTCGCGAGAGGCGGGACACTTCGGTCTTGTACAGGTCCTTAATCGGGTTGAAGCCGCCGTTCATGTCGCCGTAGAGCGTGGCGTAGCCGACCGACATTTCCGACTTGTTGCCGGTGGTCACCACCATGACATTGAACTTGTTGGAGATCGCCATCAGGATGGTGCCGCGGGCGCGGGCCTGCAGGTTCTCCTCGGTAACATTGCGCGGCAATTCATTGAAAGCCGGTTTCAGCGCCGCTTCCAACCCTTCCACCGCCGGCGCGATCGGCAGGATTTGGTAGCTCACGCCAAGCGCCTTGGCGCAGGCCGCCGCGTCGTCGAGCGATTCCTGCGCCGTAAATTTGTAAGGCATCATCACGCAGCGCACGCGCTCGGCGCCGAGCGCGTCGACCGCCATCGCCGCGCAGAGCGCGGAATCGATGCCGCCGGACAGTCCGAGCACTACGCCGGGAAAACCATTCTTGTTGACGTAGTCGCGCAAGCCCAACACGCAGGCGGAATAGTCGGCTCGATCGGCATCGACGGCTGCTATCCTCGGCCCGCCGTCGCAGCGCCAGCTCGAACCGTGGCGGACCCATTGCGTGGTGACAACGACTTCCTGAAACGCGGCCAACTGGAAGGCGAGCGAGCAATCGGCATGCAGACCAAAGGAGACGCCGTCAAATACAAGTTCGTCTTGTCCACCGACTTGATTGACGTAGACTGTCGGCAACCTCTGCTCAGTCACACGGGCGACAGCGACGTTGAGACGAACATCTCCTTTGCTGCGCCAGTAAGGCGACCCGTTCGGCACCACCAGCATCTCGGCGCCGGTCTCGGCCAGACATTCGACGACATTTTCGTAATCGCCCCAGTCGGTCCAGATGTCTTCGCAGATGGGTAAGCCGAGACGCACGCCGCGAAAGTTGACCGGCCCCGGAACCGGCCCGGCGCTGAACACGCGGCGCTCGTCGAACACGCCGTAGTTCGGCAAATTGACCTTAAAGTTCAGGGCGGCGATCGCACCACCGTCGAGCAGCGCGACGGCGTTGTAGAGCTTGCCCGCCTCGACCCAAGGCGTACCGACAACAAGTCCGGGGCCGCCAGATTTCGTTTCCCTGGCCAGCGCCTCAATTGCCGAGCGGCAGGCGGCCTGGAAGGCCGGCTTGAGCACCAGATCCTCGGGCGGATAGCCGGCGATGAACAGTTCGGGGAAAACGACCAGATCGGCGCCCTGCGCGGCGGCCGTCATTTGCGCCCGGCGCACCTTTTCGGCGTTGCCGGCGACGTCGCCGACAATCGAGTTGAGCTGCGCGACCGCGATCGCGAGCCTATCGGGAGGCCGCCCGTCCATGGGGATGATCTAGCGCCTGCGCATTTACGCCGCAATCAGGGGGCTGGGCGGCGCAAAACGCAGGGCTGCCCGGGGCTCACAGCCCCGCAACCGCCGGCATCGGCTTGGCGCGGCCGTTGCGCTCCTTGCGCAGCAGTTCGGCCAAGAGGAACGCCATGTCGATCGCCTGCTCCGCATTGAGCCGGGGGTCGCAGACGGTGTGGTAGCGGTCGTTGAGGTCGGCATCGGTGATGGCGCGCGCGCCACCGGTGCATTCGGTGACATTCTGCCCGGTCATTTCCAGATGCACGCCGCCGGCATAGGTGCCCTCGGCCTGATGGATATCGAAATAGCTCCGCACCTCTTTCAGAATCAGGTCGAACGGCCGTGTTTTGTACCCGGTGGCCGAGGTGATGGTGTTGCCGTGCATCGGATCGCACGACCAGATCACCACTTTGCCCTCGCGCTTGACCGCGCGCACCAGCGCCGGGAGTTGATCGCCGACCTTCTCGGCGCCGAAGCGGCCGATCAATGTCAGCCGGCCGGGCTCGTTGTCCGGATTGAGAATATCGATCAGACGCAGCAGGTCGTCGGCCTTGAGCGACGGCCCGCATTTCAAGCCGAGCGGATTCTTGATGCCGCGCGCATATTCGATGTGGGCGTGGTCAAATTGCCGGGTGCGATCGCCGATCCACAGCATGTGGCCGGAGGTGGCGTACCAGTCGCCGGTCGTCGAATCGACACGGGTGAAGGCCTGCTCGAAGCCGAGCAGCAACGCTTCGTGACTGGTGTAGAAATCGGTGGTGCCGAGCGCGCTATCGACCGCGAAGGTCAATCCGCAGGCCCGCATGAAATCGAGCGCGCCGGAGACGCGGTCGGCGAGATCGGCATAGGCCTTCGACTGCGGCGAACCGGACACCGACTGCAGCATCCACTGGTGCACGTTCTCGACGCTGGCGTAGCCGCCCTTGGCGAAAGCGCGCAGCAGATTGAGCGTCGCCGCCGACTGGCGGTAGGCGGCCATCTGACGTCGCGGATCGGGCGTTCGTGCCTCGTCGGTGAACGCGATGTCGTTGATGATGTCGCCGCGATAGCTCGGCAGCTCCTTGCCGTCGCGCTTTTCGGTCGGCGACGAGCGCGGCTTGGCGAATTGACCGGCGATGCGGCCGATCTTCACAACCGGCGAGGCGCCGGCGTAAGTCAGCACGATCGCCATCTGCAGGAAGACGCGGAAAAAATCGCGGATATTGTTGGCGCCGTGCTCGGCAAAGCTCTCGGCGCAATCGCCGCCTTGCAGCAGGAAAGCCTCGCCATTGGCGACACGCGCCAGCGACTTCTTCAGGTTGCGCGCCTCGCCGGCGAAGACCAGCGGCGGGAAAGTCGCAAGTTGTTTTTCGATGTCGTCCAGCGCCTGCAAGTCCGGGTATACCGGCACCTGCTGGATCGGTTTCTTGCGCCAGCTATCGGGCGTCCAACGCTCGGCCATCGGCTTTGTCCATGCGGATTTAAGGGGCGTTATATCCGAAGCCGGCCCGGCAATGCTAGCCCGCAAAACCTCCGGCATGTCAGCCACTTGCCTACGTAGCTAATTCGCGTCCCGCCCGCATTTGACTACTATCTTCAATTGTTTCGGTAGACTTCTCTCAAATTACGCGACTATGATTTGTTTCAGCGGCATTAAGTGACGTAAGGCGTTGGGGGGCGTCATGGATCGCGTTTTCCGTTGGACCGTCGTCGCATGCGCATTGGCGCTACTGCCGGCCTGCAGCACAACCGATTTTGCCAAACCAATCGGTGATTTTGCCGCCGCGACGACCGACGCTTCCACTGCGTTCTCGGGTTACGCGGATTCTCTCGAAAAGCTGAAGCAAGAAAAAAATCTGATCGACGTTGCGGACAAGCCCAGCCTGCTGCAGCCGGTTGGCTGCGACCTCATCACGAAACCCTCAAAGTGCGAACTTCAAATCGCAGGCCAGCCGCTCAAACCGAAGTTCCTGGTTCACACGCGTCAGATCATGGCGGCCATCGTCACCTATTCCAAGAATCTTCAGGCCATCGCCACCGCCGACGACATCGCCAAGCTCAAGACGGCATCCGACGCGATTCCGGCAGACGTCAACGGATTGGCCAAGGCGGTCGATGCGTTTAGCAAGCAGGTCGGCCGCTCGACCAATCTGGCCGGCCAGGTTGCCGCTATCAGCTCGCCGGCGGGCGAAATCATCACGATTGCGCTCACGAAAATCGCCGAATACGAAAAATTGCAGGCGCTGCGCGGGGCCACCGAGCGCATGAATACGATCTTTGCCGACTCCATGGCGTTGATGTCGTTTGTGGCGGCTTCAAACCAGGGTATCGCGAACAGGGCCTTGTCACGAAATTTCGAGGCGGCCAAGGAAGCATACGCGGCCGCGGTAGGCCCGGTCGTAAACAAACTCAAAGAGAAACCAAAGCCCGGGGCTTCGCCCGAAGAACAGTTGGCCTTCAAAAAACAGCTCGCGCCGTTGCAGGACAACCTGCGCGTCGCATTGGTGAAATATGAAGCGGCGGCGGAAGCCTTTAACGCTGGGCTCACCGCCAAGCCGGAGGCCGTCTTCACCAAGCTCGCGGATCTGCACGCCAATTTAGTGGATGCGTTGGAAATGCCAAACCCCGATTTTCAAACCGTATTCAAAAAACTCCAGGAATTCGCGGCGACCGCCGCAACGCTCGCAACCGACGTCAAGAAAATCGACGACGCTCTTCATCCCAAGACATAAATTTTGCTTTGCGGAGGCAGCGCAATGAATTCAGCGGCCGATAAAAGAGCGAGCACAATAAGAAAAATCATCGCCACAAAACAGGCGGTGATCGATGGCATCAACGCCGACATGGCTCGTCTCGAAAAACAACTCGATATTTTTAATGACAAGGTCGCCTCCGGTGCATCTCTGACCGACGCGGAAAAGCTGCAAAAAGACATCATCAAGGATTCGCTGAACACGATGCAGGACAACGCAGATCGGATTGAGTTGCTGACCCTTGACGCCTTGGACAACTCCGCGGCGGTGGCAAATATATCGAGCCAGGTCGACCAGGCGAACCAGGAGCTGACGCAGGTCAAACAGCAAATTCAACAGTTGACCGATACGCTGACCAATCTCGGGAATATTTTGACCGGCGTCACCAATTTGCTGGGCAGCCTCACCGGTCTGCTGGCAGCGCTGTAGGCGAGGTGCGGCGCCCTATTCCGCCGCCGCGCGGGTGTAGCTCACGGCCTTCTCACGCAGGGTGACGAGTTCCTCAGCCGCGGTCGGGTGGACGGCCATGGTGGCGTCGAAATCGGCCTTGGTTGCGCCCATCTTCACAGCGATGCCGAGGACCTGGATCAGTTCGCCCGCATCGGGCCCTGCAATATGGCAGCCGACGACGCGATCGGTGATACCGTCCACCACAAGCTTCATGAAGACCCGCGTGGCGCGGCCGGACAGCGTCGCCTTCATCGGCCGGAAACACGTCTTGTAGATGTCGACCTTGGCGAGCAGTTCGCGCGCCTGATGTTCGGTCAGGCCGATGACGCCGAGCTCGGGCTCGGAGAACACGGCAGTTGGCACGTTGGCGTGGTCGACGGCGGTCGGCTTGCCCCCGAAGACGGTATCGGCGAAAGCGTGGCCTTCGCGGATCGCAACCGGCGTGAGATTAATTCGGTTGGTTACGTCGCCGACCGCGTAGATATTGGAGACGGACGTCTTCGAATAGCCATCGACCGCAATGCCGCCGGTCTCGCCAAGCTTGACGCCCGCGGCTTCGAGGCCGAGGCCGTGCACATTCGGCTTGCGGCCGGTCGCAAACATGACCAGATCGGCCATCACCTGCTCGTTGTCCGACAATTCCACGTCGTAGCCGCGGTCCACCTTCTCGATCGCCGCCACGGTCTGCCTGGTGATGATCTTGATGCCGCGCCGGGTCATTTCGTCGCGCAAATGCTCACGCAGATCGTCGTCGAAACCGCGCAGAATGTTTTCGCCGCGATAGACCAGCGTCACCTCACTGCCGAGGCCGGCAAAGATGCACGCGAACTCCACTGCGATATAGCCGCCGCCTTGGATGAGAATGCGTCTGGGCAGGTGCCTGAGATGAAAGGCTTCGTTGGAGGAAATGACATGCTCAAGGCCGGCGATTTGGGCGCCATTGAACGGCCACGCGCCGGTGGCGATCAATATCGTGTCGGCGCGCACGCGCTCCCCATCCGCCAAGCGCACGGTATGGGCGTCTTCCAGCACGGCGCGGCTTTTCACCAGCGCGACGTTGAAGCGCTCAAGTGTCGAGGTATAGGCGGCTTCGAGCCGCGCCACCTCGCGATGGACATTGTCGATCAGCGTCGGCCAGTGGAACGTCGGCGCCGGCATGGTCCAGCCGAAACCCGCCGCGTCCTCGAATTCATCGGAGAAGCGCGAAGCGTAGACCAGCAATTTCTTCGGGACGCAGCCGCGGATGACGCAGGTGCCGCCGACGCGATGCTCCTCGGCGATCATCACACGCGCGCCGTGGCTGGACGCAATGCGTGCCGCGCGTACGCCGCCGGAGCCCGCTCCGATGACAAAGAGATCGACGTTCGCCATCAGCCGCTATCGCTCCCTTGACCCATCATCGAACACGGTTCGCCGTTAGAGGTTATGCCCCCGCTTCTTTAATTCCTCGCGCATCTTCGCGATGACCTGGTCCGATAGTTTGTTGGCCCAATCCTGCGCGAACCGCATGCTGGCGTCGACCACGGTCGGCTGCTCCGTCAGCAGCTTCTGGCCGACCGGCGTTTTGTAGAACGCCAGAATCGCCTTGAGCTCCTGATCGGTGAAATGGGTCGCATAAAGCTTAGCCATCTCGTCGTTCACCTCGGAAAAGCGCGGCGCGAGATCGGTGCGCATTTTGTCGGCGATTTCGTTGAGGTCCTTGGCGAGGCCCGGGTCCTGCTGGAGGAATAGAAGTTTCGCCTGCTCGACCACACCCGCGATCAATGGGTTGAACACTGTCGTCGCTCTGGTCGCGGCAACGAGTTCCTTGGCCGTCGTAATCGCCGCGACGGACGTCTGCTGGCTGTACGCGGCAGGGGCGAATGCAACCAGCGCAAACACGACCGCTGCCGGCCGGCCCGTCCGGTGAATGACGTGAATGATGTTCATCTTGCTAACTCCGTTTTCGCTTCGCGTGATCACGGCCGCTCGACGACCGTGACGCCGTCGAGGCCCGCTAGGATGGCCGTTTGCGCGAGGCCAACGAACAGACCGTGCTCCATGACCCCGGCAATACCGGATAGAGCGTCGGCCATGGCTCTGGGATCGTCAATCTGCCCCAAGGCAGCATCGACGATCCAGTGGCCGCCGTCCGTGACGAAAGCATGGCCGTCCTTGCCTTGCCGCAGTTTTAGCGCTCCGCCCGCCCCGACCGCGACAAAGGCCTTTTCGATCGCCCGCATTGTCGCACCGAGACCGAAAGGCAGCACTTCGATCGGCAACGGAAAGCGCCCGAGCCGCGCCACCCACTTGCTGCTGTCGGCGATCACCACCATGCGCGCAGAGGCTGCGGCAACGACCTTTTCGCGCAGCAGCGCACCGCCGCCGCCCTTGATCAAGCTTAGGTCATGGGCAATCTCGTCTGCGCCGTCCACGGTCAAGTCGAGCTCCGGGGTGTCGTCAAGCGTGGTCAGCGTGATGCCGCAACGCTCGGCATCGGCGCGGGTCGCCTCCGAGGTCGGGACACCGACGATGTCGAGACCCTCCCGCACGCGCTCGCCGATCAACTCGACGAAATGCTTGGCGGTCGACCCGGTGCCAAGCCCGAGCCGCATACCCGGCCGCACAAATTCGACTGCGCGAGCGGCAGCTGCGCGTTTTTGAGCATCGGCGTTCATCGCAACCGGTTACGGATTTGAGGATGGATCGCAGACCGAATTCCAGCCCTATCTAGCCTCGATCGTCCCGCCTGGGTAGCCGAAAATCGTCGCCGCCGGGGGCTTCCGCTGGCCCAAATCATGCGCTAGCGATCGGCCATGGCCGCCCCGACAATCGTTTTTGACCTCGACGGCACCCTGATCGATACCGCGCCCGATCTCGTCGACACCCTCAACGTTATATTCGCGCGCGAGGGCTGGCCGCCGGTGCCTTACGAGACCGCGCGCAATCAAATCGGCGGCGGCGCCAGGACCATGATCCAGCGCGGCATCGCAGCGGAAGGTGTCGTCGTTACACCGGACAGGCTCGAACGGTTGTTTGCCGATTTCATCGCGCACTATACCGCACACATCGCGGATCGTTCGCGGCCGTTCCCCGGATTGATCGACGCGCTCGACGATCTTGCCGGCCGCGGCTGCAAGCTCGCCGTATGCACCAACAAGCTCGAACGGTTGTCGACGCGCCTGCTCAAGCTGCTCGAGCTGGCTGACCGCTTCGCTTTCGTCTGCGGCCAAGATACGTTCGGCATGCAGAAGCCGGACCCGGACGTATTGCGCCGCACCGTCGCAGCCGTCGGCGGCGACATCGCGCAGGCAATCATGATCGGCGATTCCGTCACCGACATAAGCACCGCGCGCGCGGCCGGTATTCCAATCATTGCGGTCGATTTCGGTTATAGCGACCGCCCGGTATCCGAGTTGGGCCCCGACCGCACGATCAGCCACTTTGCGCAGCTACCGGCGGCAATAGCCGCAATTTTGCCGGCAATTTGATGCGGTTGGAGCTAAGCCGGTGCGACCGGGTTGCGCGGCCATGGTCATAAACGTATCCTGACCAGGGGCTAGCGCTTTCCGACGCTCGAGTGGGACGGGTAAAATTAACATGTATCGTGTCATCGCGATTGTGGCAGGAGGACTTGCGCTTGCGGCGTGCTCCTCCACCCCGGATTGGGTGAGTCTAGACGCCCTGAAACCGGCGCCGGTTTTGGACACCGTACGTCTTGAGTCCACGCCGCCGGGCGCCGACGCCAAGGCCTCTAACGGTCAAACTTGCCGCACGCCTTGCGCGCTCGCGCTTCCCACCAACGCGCCCCTGACCATCACCTTCACCCTCACCGGCTATCAACCGGAGGCGGCGGATCTCGACCCGGTTTCCTCCGGATCGGGCGTGCCGGAACTGCATCCCAACCCGGTGCAGGTCGAATTAACGCCTGCGGCCCCGCCGCCCAAGCCAACAAAACCCGTGCGCAAGAAGAAGGTCACGGCTGCGAAGCCCGCGGCAAAGCCCCAGGCTGCGCCGGCGCCTGCCCCGCCGCCGGCGGCTTCCGTGCAGCAACAGCAGCAGCAGGCGGCGCCCTGGCCCGCTACACCGCCGCCGCGACAGTAGGCCCGTTCCGCAATACCGATCGAACGCCGCAATTCGTTTGCGGCGCATGACGGCGCGTGTACCCCCCGGCCGGGCCGCTATGGCCATTGCCGCCCAGATTTCCTATATCCGAAGGGTGCCGGCCGCGGCGCGGAGACGAAATATGGTTGCGACTATCGGCCCTGCTTCGCTCGATCGCGATACGCGCGCGCTCGTCGACCCGTTCGATCGCGCCATCACATACTTGCGCGTCTCGGTGACCGACCGCTGCGATTTTCGCTGCGTCTACTGCATGTCGGAACATATGTCTTTCTTGCCGAAGGCCGACCTGCTGAGTCTCGAGGAACTCGACCGGTTGTGCAGCGCATTCATCGCGAAAGGTGTGAGCAAGTTGCGTTTGACCGGCGGCGAACCCTTGGTGCGACGCGGCATCATGACGCTGGTGTCGACCCTGTCGCGCCATCTCAAGAGCGGCGGGCTGAAGGAACTCACGCTCACCACCAACGGCTCGCAACTGGGCAAGTATGCCGCCGAACTCAAAGCGCTCGGCGTCGAACGCATCAACGTGTCGCTCGACACGCTCGATCCGGACAAGTTCCGCGCCATCACACGCTGGGGCGATCTGGCCAAGGTGCTCGCCGGCATCGATGCCGCCCAGGCCGCCGGCCTGCATGTCAAGATCAACGCCGTCGCCCTCAAAGGCGTCAACGAGCATGAGATCGGCGACCTCGTCGCTTGGGCGCATGGGCGCGGCATGGACCTCACCGTGATCGAAGTGATGCCGCTCGGCGACATCGACGAAGACCGCCTCGCGCAGTACCTACCGTTGTCGATGGTGCGCGCGCGTCTGGCCGAACGCTATACGCTTGAGGATATCGACTACCGCACCGGCGGTCCGGCGCGTTACTTGCGCGTCAAGGAGACCGGCGGACGGCTCGGCTTCATTACGCCGATGACGCATAATTTCTGCGAATCCTGCAATCGTGTGCGCATCACCTGTACCGGCACGCTGTACATGTGCCTCGGTCAGAACGACGCCGCCGACTTGCGCGCACCGCTGCGCGCCTCGGAGAGCAACGATCCGTTGCATGCGGCAATTGAGGAGGCGGTCGCGCGCAAGCCCAAGGGGCATGATTTCATGATCGACCGCCGCCATCGCGGCCCGGCGCTGGCGCGCCATATGAGCATGACCGGCGGCTAGAAGACGGCCGCGAGTTTACGCCGCGCGCTCGTGCGACGTCACCAGATCGCGCAGTTCTTCCAGCCGCAGCCGCGCTGGCTTAAAGCAGAGCCCGAAGCCATCGCCGGTCGCGCGCACCACCTCGGCGGCGATCGCCTTCATGCCGGCAAACGTCAATGCGACTTGATCGCCGATCGCGAGGCCATCCAGCACGGCGATCCGCGCGCCGCCCTCGCTGACGTCGAGCACGTCCACTGCGTCATTTTGCTCGTTGCGCTCCAGCCGCGCGGTCAATGCGACCTCGTAGCGCGGAAATTCGCGCAGTTCGGCGTTGACCGCCCTGCTGACGATATCGGGGATCTCGCGGCAAAGACTCTGCGAGGTCGCCTGCATGGTCTCGGCAACCGCCGAAACATCCTGGGCGGCGCTCCGCGAACGATGCACCATGTCGGCAATACCGGCCATGCGGCCGACCACATCGGAGGTGGCGGCGCTGGTTTCGCGCGCGCTGGCGGCAAAGCTTTCCGTGGCGTCGCGCTGCTGCTCGATCGCGGCGGACACCGAAACGGTAACGTCGGACAGTTGATCGATGGCTTCGGCGACGCCCGCCAGCGCCGCTACCACTTCGCGCGTGGTCGCCTGAATCTCGGCGACCTTGGCGCCGATCTGGCCGGTCGACTTGCCGGTCTGCATGGCAAGCGTCTTGACCTCGGCCGCAACCACCGAAAAACCGCGTCCGGCCTCGCCGGCGCGCGCCGCCTCGATGGTGGCATTGAGTGCGAGCAGATTGGTCTGTGACGCGATATTGTTGATCACCGTCACGATATCGCCGATCTGGTCGGCCGCCCGCGACAGGGCGTCGATCGTCGCGCGCGAAGCGTTGGCCCGCGCAACCGCTTCACGGCCGAGCCCGCTGCCGCGCCGCACCTGTTCCGAAATCGCGGTGATCGCCCGGATCACCTGGCCCGACATATCGCCGGCGGCGAGATTCATGGTGTGCGAACCTTCGGCGGCGCGCACGGTTTCCTCGAATGCCACGCGCACGGTCTCCAGCACCCGCAGCATGTCGCCGGCTTTGACATGCAGCATCGCTGCGCCGTCGACGATCGGCTGGATACCGACCTCGGTCGCCGATTCGACCTGGCGCGTCAGGCTGGACAGATTGTTGCGGCGCGCGGCCTGCCACGTTCGATCGAGATCGTTGTGCACGAGCTCGCGCCGCTGCCGCTCGCCAATGACCTCGGCAAGCCGCTCGGTCGCTGCCACCAGGTAGGCGATCTCTCCGCGGCTCGGCGGCAGCCGCGTCGCCGAGTCCAGTTCAGCGTAGGCAAGCGCGTCGATGGTATCGGCGACTTCTACCAACGGGCGCACAATGCCGCGCGCGACGATCGGAACCACCGCCCCGGCGATGCATATGGCAACCGCCCCGACACAGATTTCTGCGAAGGTCCAATTGGCCGGGTCGAGCGACGGCAATAGCATCGCGAACGCGAGCAGGCCCAGCAATGCGGCGGCCAGCGGCAGAACAACGGCCGCAGTCAACCGTTCGGCGATCGTGAGCTGCCGCATGCTCTTCCCCGCGCGCCGCAGCCGCAATTGACGGCGGCCAGAGTGGATGGGTCCGCGACCCCCCGATGGGACGGACGGTATGTTGTAGCGGGCAGCTGGTTAACCGACCGTATTGGGGCTCTTTGCGGTGGCTGCCCTCATGATGGTTTCGGGGGCGTTTTGGGCTAGCCGGCGCTAGGACCGCTTATATTGCTGCCAATTTGGCCATTGACGCCTGAGGGCGGCATCGGATTAAGGTGGCAGGGCTTGGCTTTGCGACCGGGTGGGGGACGTAAAGCAAACATAAAAAACTCCGGCTGGGCGACCGGTTAGACCGGACAGAGGGGATGCAAAAGTGAGCGCTCTCGACGCAGTTCTGAAAGCGTTGTTGCCATTGACGCGCGTCATCGACGCCATGACCACGTGGTTGGGCAAGCGGCTCTCGTGGCTGATCCTCGGCGCGGTGTTCGTCTCCGCGATCAATGCCACCGTCCGCAAGATTTTCGATATATCGTCGAACTCGTTCCTCGAATTGCAATGGGTGCTGTTCAGCGCTGTCTTCCTGATGTGCTCGCCTTGGACGCTGCTCGCCAACGAACACATCCGCATCGACATCGTGAATAACCTGTTGCCGCGCCAAGTGCGCAACACGATCGACATCATCGGCCACGCCTTCTTTCTGCTGCCCCTTACGGTGGTCATGATCCTCACTTCCGTTCCCTTCTTCCTCGTGTCCTACGCGCAGGACGAGCAATCCGTGAACGCCGGCGGCCTGCCGCAATGGCCGTCGAAGGGGCTGATCATGATCGCGTTCGCTCTGCTGCTCGTTCAGGGACTATCCGAACTGGTCAAGCGGATCGCGATTGCGCGCGGCCTCATCCCGGACCCGCATGAAGGCCAGAAGAGCTCGCTGGAGGTCGAGGCCGAAGAACTGATCGGCGCAATAGAAAAACACTGAACGGTTTTTTGGGGCATTCGGGGTCGCGCATGGAAGCATTCTTCATCGCCAATATGGCGCCAATCATGTTCGGCGCCCTGGTCCTTTTTCTGCTGCTCGGCTATCCGGCGGCCTTTTCGCTCGGCGCGGTCGGTCTGATCTTTGCCCTGATCGGCATCGAGCTCGGCCAGTTCGCGCCCGATTTTCTGCAAGCCTTGCCCGAGCGCGTCTACGGCGTGATGAGCAACGACACGCTGCTGGCGATCCCGTTCTTCACCTTCATGGGCCTGGTGCTCGAACGGTCCGGCATGGCGGAGGACTTGCTAGACACTATCGGCCAGTTGTTCGGCACAGTACGCGGCGGCCTCGCCTACGCCGTGGTGTTCGTCGGCGCCCTGCTCGCCGCTACCACCGGTGTGGTCGCGGCCTCCGTCATTTCGATGGGCCTGATCTCGCTGCCCATCATGTTGCGATACGGCTACGACCGGCGTGTGGCAAGCGGCGTCATTGCCGCGTCCGGAACGCTGGCCCAGATCATCCCGCCGTCGCTGGTGCTCATTGTGATGGCCGACCAACTCGGCAAGTCGGTCGGCGACATGTACGAAGGCGCGTTCATTCCCGGCCTGGTGCTCGCCGTTCTTTATGCCGCCTACGTCTTCGTGATTTCCCTGATTTTCCCGAAGGCAACGCCAGGCCTGCCGGCGGACGCTGTCGGCTTCCGCGAAGCGAGCGGCAGCCGCGGCGTCTGGCAGCTTGGGCTTCTCGTCGTGTTCTCCGGCGTCGTCGGCTACTACGTCATTCAACAGACCGAGATAAAGGCCGGAGCGGATTTCGTCGTTCTGACGATGGGCGTTGCCATTTCTTCCGCCTTCATGTGTTCCGTGCTCAACAAGTACTTTGGCCGGGACAAGATTTATCTCACGGTGGTCGTGACCGTCCTGCTGGGCGTCGCCTGGTATGTGTTCAACGGCAATGGCCACGAGAACTGGGCGTTGCTGTTTCTCACGCTGTTCTCGGGTGCGGTTTACGCGCTGGTCGCGGCGCTGATCGAAAAAGCCACCGGCTTCCGGTTCATTTCGACGCTGGCCGAACAGGTCATCTTCGTGATGGTGCCGCCGCTGGCGCTGATTTTTTTGGTTCTCGGCACCATCTTCATTGGCGTCGCGACCCCGACCGAAGGCGGGGCCATGGGCGCGACGGGTGCGCTTCTGCTGGGCGCAGCCAAGCGCCGGCTGAGTTTCGACCTGATCCGACAAGCCACCGAGTCGACGGCCAAGCTATCGGCCTTTGTCGTCTTCATCTTGCTCGGCGCGCGCGTATTCTCGCTCACGTTCTACGGCGTCAGCGGACATATCTGGGTCGAGAATCTGTTGACCTCGCTGCCCGGCGGACAAATCGGCTTCCTGATCTTCGTCAACGCTTTCGTCTTCGTGCTCGCCTTCTTCCTCGACTTCTTCGAGCTCGCCTTCATCGTCATTCCCCTGCTCGGCCCCGCCGCCGAGCATCTCGGCATCGACCTGATCTGGTTCGGCGTCATCCTCGGCGTCAACATGCAAACATCGTTCATGCACCCGCCGTTCGGCTTCGCGCTGTTCTACCTGCGTTCGGTCGCGCCGAAGGAGTCGTTCATCGATCGTGTGACGGGCAAGACCACGGATGGCGTAACCACGGGGCAGATCTACTGGGGTGCGATCCCATTCGTAGTGATCCAGGTCATCATGGTGCTGCTGGTGATTCTGTTCCCGGCCATGGTGATGCACTACAAAGGGTCGCTGTCGACGGTGGATCCCAACAAGGTGAGGATCGAGCTGCCGCAGATCGAGGCGCCGCCGCCGCTCGACCTCAGCCAGCCGCCCGACATCAAATAAGATTAGCGGAATCAAAGGGGCCGGCTTGGCGCCGGCCCCGATATTGTTATTTCCGCTTTAGTCCGTTCAGCCTTTGGTGCGGCTGCGGATCATGAAGCTCTCGTAGCCGTATTCGGCGACTTGCCACCACAGATATTCGTCGTTCTTGAACGCGTCGATCGACGCCAGAACCTTCTTGTAGGCAGGATTCTTCGCCGACTCTTCCGCGTTCACTTCGTTCGAGGCCTTCAAAGAAGCCTCCATGATGGCCTGGGTGAACGGCCGCAACTGCGTGCCCCCCGCGACCAGGCGTTTGAGTGCCTGCGGGTTACGCGCGTCGTAACGGGCCTGTTCTTCGACGTTGGCGTATCCACAAGCCGCCTCGACAATCGCCCTATAGGCCTTCGGCAGATCGTTCCACTTGTTGAGATTGATCAGCAAATGGTTCGTCGTACCGCCTTCCCACCAGCCGGGGTAATAGTAGTACTTGGCGACCTTATAGAAGCCGAGCTTCTCGTCGTCGTAAGGACCGACCCATTCGGCGGCGTCAATGACGCCCTTTTCCAGCGCCGGATAGATGTCGCCGCCGCCGAGCTGCTGCGGCACCACGCCGAGCTTGGCCATGGTCTTACCGGCCCAGCCGCCGATGCGCATCTTGAGGCCCTTGAGGTCATCGACCGTCTTGATCTCCTTGCGGAACCAGCCGCCCATCTGCGTCCCGGTATTACCGGCGAGCAAGGCTTTGGCATTGTACTTGGCCGCAAATTCATCGATCAGCTTCTGGCCCTCACCATCGTAGAACCAGGCATTCTGTTGCCGCGAGCCCATGCCGAACGGATGCGCGCAGAACAGCGCCCAGGTCGGGTCCTTGCCGATGTAATAATACATAGCGGTGTGGCCCATTTCGATGGTGCCGTTCTGCACCGCGTCGAGTGCCGCCAATGGCGGTACAACTTCGCCGCCGGCGAAGGTCTGGATCTGGAATTTGCCGTCGGTGGCTTCCGAGACGTATTTGGCGATCGTGGTGCAGGCGCCGAAGAGCGTGTCGAGCGACTTCGGCCAACTCGCCGTCATGCGCCACTTCAGTTCCGGCATCGACTGCGCGATCGCCGGCTTGGCAATGGCAGCGACCGCGGCGCCCGTGCCGAGCGCGGCCAGGAATTTACGTCGTTTCATGAGGACCTCCCTTTATGCTGTATGGCTTGGCGAGCAGGCGGAAGGCGCCTAGCCCCCTTATAGCGTTACAATGCGATCCGGGCGGTTCTTACGCAAGCCGCCATTGGCAAATTGGTAACATATCAAGCTGTTGGGCGCTATCGGTGCGGCTGCGCACGGCCGGCGGCGGGCCCTAGGCCTCGATCACGATCTTCGGCGCCGCGCGGCCGGTCCCACCCCTGATCTGCTCGAGCACCTTGGCCGCGATGTCGCGGTAGATTTTGGCGTGCGGACCGTCCGGCTCGGTCGCCACCACAGGTAGACCGGCATCCGATTTCTCGCGGATGGTCATGTGCAGCGGCACCTCGCCGAGAAACGGCACGCCCTGACGCTCGGCCTCTCTGCGCGCGCCGCCAGTGCCGAAAATGTCGGAGCGGGTGCCGCATTCAGGACAGAGGAAGTAGCTCATGTTCTCGACGATACCGAGCACCGGCACGTTGACGCGATTGAACATGGCGACGCCGCGCCGCGCGTCGATCAGCGCCAGGTCCTGCGGCGTCGAGACGATGACCGCGCCTTTGAGCGGCACCTGTTGCGCCATGGTGAGTTGCGCATCGCCCGTGCCGGGCGGCATATCGACGACCATGACGTCGAGCTTGCCCCACTCCACCTCGCGCAGCATCTGCGTGATCGCCGACATCACCATCGGCCCACGCCAGATCATCGGCGTCTCTTCGTCGATCAGGAACCCGATCGACATCACCGAAAGGCCGTAACGGTCGATCGGCTTGAGCTTGTTGCCGCCGACGGTCTGCGGCTTCTCCTTGATGGCGAGCAGCTTGGGCAGCGACGGCCCGTAAATGTCGGCGTCGAGCATGCCGACCTTCAGCCCGAGGTCGCGCAAGCCCAACGCCAGATTGACCGCGGTGGTCGACTTGCCCACGCCGCCTTTGCCGGAGGCGACCGCGATCACAGCGTCGACACCGGGAATGCCGGGTTGCACCTTGTCGGCAGGATGCGCATGTGCGTGTCCGCTGGCGGCGCGCGGCTGTTGCGCGGTGTGCGCCGGATTGGGACCGCGCGCGACGCCGCCGGCACGTTCTGCCGTGAGCGCAACCAGAGCGGATTGCACCCCGGGCACCGCGCGCACCTTGTCTTCAGCCGCCTTGCGCACCGGTTCCCAGGCCTTCACCGCTGCGGCATCGACCGCGATCGAGAAGAACGCTTTGCCGTCAGTGACGACGACGTCGGACAGCGTGCTGGTCGCCGTCAGCGGTGTACCGTCCGGTGCCGCCACCTGCGACAAAGCCGCCAATATCTGTTCTTTTGTGACTGCCATGCCTCGTTCCAATTCGTGCGCCGATGACGGCGGCCTAACGGGTGCCGGCGGCGCGGTCAATCCGAGCCCAGGCGCTGCATCAACTCGATGCGATTGCCGAACGGATCGAAAACGAACACCCGGTCGTAGCCAGCGAGCGGCTCGTCCTCGGTGATGACACAGCCGGCGGCGGCAAGACGAGCCGCCGTCGCCCGCACGTCTTTCAGCAGGAACGCCGGATGCGCTTTGCGGGCCGGCCGGAAATCCTTCTCGACGCCGAGATGGATTGTGACTGCGCCGTTGCCAAACCAGCAGCCGCCGCGTGATGCCAGATTGGCCGGTTTGTCCAGTTCCGGCATGCCCAGCAAACCCTGATAGAAATCCCTCGCCTCGGCTTCGCGGCCGGGCGGCATCGCCAACAGGACGTGATCAATGGCTTGCAACATTGTCCCAGCCCAAGATTCGAGGTTGACGTGACGGCTCCGACCATAACCTATTGCGGCGAGAAGCGGGCGCAAGGGCCGCCGCGGTGCGCAGGGAGTTTGAACGATGGCGAAGGTAGCGTTTCTAGGCTTGGGCGTCATGGGCTACCCCATGGCCGGGCATCTCAAGAACAAAGGCGGGCACGAGGTCACGGTCTACAACCGCACCGCCGCCAAGGCCGAGAAATGGGTCGCGCAATACGGCGGCAAGTCCGCGCCGACACCGAAGGCGGCCGCCGAGGGGCAGGATTTCGTCATGGCCTGCGTCGGCAACGACAATGACCTGCGCGAGGTGACGCTCGGCCCGAACGGCTGTTTCGCCGCGATTGGCAAGGGCTCGGTATTCGTGGATCACACGACGGCATCTGCTTCTATCGCGCGCGAGCTGCACGCCGCTGGCAAGAAAGCAGGCTTCGACGTCATCGATGGTCCGGTCTCGGGCGGCCAAGCCGGCGCCGAGAACGGGGTGCTCACAGTCATGTGCGGCGGCGACGCCGAACCTTTTGCCCGTGCCCAGCCGGTAATCGCGGCTTACGCGCGCGCCTGCAATCTGATCGGCGACGCCGGCGCGGGCCAACTGACCAAGATGGTCAACCAGATCTGCATCGCAGGACTCGTGCAGGGTCTCGCCGAGGCGCTGCACTTCGGCAAAAAAGCCGGTCTCGACATCGAGAAGGTGATCGCCACCATTTCCAAGGGTGCGGCGCAGTCCTGGCAGATGGAAAACCGCTACAAGACCATGGCCGCCGGCAAATTCGACTTCGGCTTTGCCGTCGAATGGATGCGCAAGGATTTGGGGATTTGCCTAGGCCAGGCGCGCAGCACCGGCGCTCACCTGCCGACCACGGCGCTCATCGATCAGTTCTATTCGGAAGTCGAAGCGATGGGCGGCAAGCGCTGGGATACGTCGAGCCTGATCGCGCTTTTGGAGCGGAAGTGAACGCGGCTTTGCACCAAGCAATGTTGCGGCGCACCGCTGAGCCATAGCCAAATCGGCCCGACGGGACCTATACTTCCGGTGGAGGGCGCCCGCCATGGGTCAGATTGTTGCGATGGTCATCATCCCGCCGCTGGTCGGGATCGCCACCTACGCGATCCTGCGCTTCATCTGGAGCCGGCAGGATAAAGCCGACAGCATCGTCAGGTCGCGCGAAATTTGACGGTATTTAAACCGCGCTGTCGCTAGACCACGACTAGACCAAGGCATCGCCTGAGCTGGCGATGATGTGCTTCCCAAACTTAAGCCTTCGCACTCGGCCGCGCCGACATCGCGGCGTGCCAACGCTGCACGTTCTTCAGGTTGCCGGGCATCGCGAGTCTCGCCGGCTTCATGAAATCGACCGCCACCAGTGTGGTGATGTCGGCGACCGAATAGTGCGTACCCGCGATGAACTCCCGCTTGGCCAGTTCCTGGTCGAGTAGCTCGATAAACCAGATCGCCCGCGGCCGCATCGCCTCGGCGTAGGCCGGCACCTGCGGCACCTCCAGCTCCTTCATCGCCGGATGCAGATGACGGAACACCGCCGCGACGTTGGCGAAGAAATTAATCTCGCAGCGCCGGTTCCACATCTCGACCAGGGCAATCTCCTCGGCGCCGGTCCCGAACAGTGGCGGCTGTGGCTGCATGGCCTCGAAATAGCGGCAGATGGCGATCGACTCCGTGATCACCACGCCGGAGTCGAGCACCAGCGACGGCATGCGCTGCAGCGGGTTGATCGCCGTGTATTCCGGTGTCTTGTGCTGCATGGTCGTGATGTCGACCTGCTCTGTCGGCAGCGTGATGCCCTTTTCGGCGAGAAAAATACGGGTCCGCCGGGGATTCGGCGCCATTCTGCTGTCGTAAAGCTTCAAGAAATGGCTCCCATTCACTTGTCTTCTTATCTCAGCCGACCACGCTGCCGCCGCTTCTGTCAAACCGCCGGTAACGACCTGTTAACCGGTGTCTTTAGGGTCCTCTTA
>DASUGZ010000135.1:0-2703 GCA_036273755.1 Pseudolabrys sp. | reverse complement strand
CCGTATTTCTCCGACATCTCCTTCATGCGCTTGAGCACCAGCGGCAGCTTGCCGCGCGGGATGGTCGGATCGACGCAGTAATAGTCCGGCGAGATGCGGCCGGCGGCGGGAAACGCCGCCTTACGCCCGGCCCAGAACAGCAGGCGCTGCTGCTCGGAGGTCGACGCCCGGAACGAGACCGCATGGCATTTGCTGGCGATGATCTCGATGCGCTCGATCAGATCGTCCGCCTCCGCTTGAGGCCCGTCGACTTCGACGATGAGCAACGCTTCCACGTCGAGCGGATAGCCGGCGTGGACGAATTCCTCGACGGCGTGGATCGCCGGCTTATCCATCATTTCCATGCCGCCGGGAATGATGCCGGCGCCGATGATGCGCGAGACGCATTCGCCGGCGTCTTCGTTCGACGGAAAACCGATCAGCACGGCGCGCGCGGTTTCCGGCTTCTTCAGGATACGGACGGTGACTTCGGTGACGACGCCGAGCAGGCCTTCGGAGCCGGTGATCAGCCCCAGCAGATCGTAGCCCTCCGAGTCGAGATGGCGGCCGCCGATGCGCACGACTTCACCGGTGATCAGCACGATCTCGCAGCCGAGGACGTTGTTGGTGGTCATGCCGTATTTCAGGCAATGCACGCCGCCGGAATTCTCCGCGATGTTGCCACCGATGGTGCAGGCGATCTGCGAGGACGGGTCGGGCGCGTAATAGAAGCCGGCATGCGCGACCGCGTTCGATACCGCGAGATTGGTGACGCCGGGCTCGACCACTGCGACGCGATTGTCGAAATCGATGTCGCGGATACGGTTGAACTTGGCCATGCCGAGCAGCACGCCGTCTTCGAGCGGCAGCGCGCCGCCCGACAGCGACGTGCCGGCACCGCGCGGCACCACCTTGATGCCCTCGTCGTGGCAATAGCGCAGCACCCGCGCCACCTGCTCGGTCGTCTCCGGCAGCACCACGACCATGGGCAATTGGCGGTAGGCGGTGAGCCCGTCGGTCTCGAACGGCCGCATTTCCCGCTCGGACGCGATCACCCCCTCGCCCGGCACCATGGCGCGCAGCGCGGCGACGATTCTGTCGCGCCGCGCCAGCACCGCGCTATCGGCTTCGGGCATCCGCACCGACATTGTGACAATCCCCGCTTTCTGTCAGATGCAACGATATCAGCCATTTGACGGTTGACACATAGGGCTGGCAAAACCCTCTGCAACCGGGGTCTGCCGGGTCTATCGGTCCCCGCAGGGCGGCAAGGTGGGCGACACATGGAGAGAGCGATGAAAAAAACCCTGGCGATGGCGATTTTGGCCGCTGCAGCGATGGCGCGGGCAGCACAGGCGCAGGACGTTGCCGCGGGCGAGCAGTCGTTCAAGAAATGCTTCCCCTGCCATTCCGTCGGCGAAGGAGCGAAGAACAAGGTCGGGCCCGAGCTCAACGGCATCGACGGCCGTCATTCCGGCACGGCCGCCGGTTACAACTATTCCGACGCCAACAAGAACTCCGGCATCGTCTGGAGCGAAGCGACCTTCAAGGACTACATCAAGGATCCGCGCGCCAAAATTCCCGGCACCAAGATGATCTTCCCCGGCATCAAGAACGAAAAGGAAGCCGGCGATTTATGGGCCTATCTCAAGCAATTCGGCGCTGACGGCAAGAAAAAATAAGCGCGCGACACGCAACTCGGCGGCGCTGCCATGCGAGTTGCGCCTGCGGCCTCACGGCAGCACGCATTGCGCCACCAAGCCGCGGGCGCGCGCGTCGACGACGCCGAGCGCGCGCAGCGCGAAGACCGTTGCGCTTTGCACGGCGGCGCGGGCGGCGGCGGCATCGGCAGGTTGCGGCGCCAGCGGGCTGAGCAGCCCTTCCATGAGAGCGCCGACGATGGCCGGCGCCGCGACGCCGGCGTCCTGCTCGGGCAGATGACCGCCGGCGATCGCGGCTTTGATGCGCGCCTCCAGTTCGCCGGCGAGCGACTGGCGGAAGTCAAGCCGCATGGCGTCGACTTGCGGCTCGACCGGCTCGCCGATGATTGCCCAAGCGAGCCTGCGCTCATGGAGCGCCCGCGCCGCGAAAGTAGCGATGGCGGCGGCGAGCGCCGACATCGGCCCGGGCGCCGCGGCGGCGGCTTGCATCATGGCGCTGAGTTCGCGGCCGGCGACCGTGGCCACCAATTCGGCGATCAGATCGGTCTTCGACGGGAAATAGCGGTAGACGGTGCCGGCAGCGATGCCGGCGCGCGCGGCAACCGCGGCAATTTGCACCGCCGCCATGCCGCCGTCCCCGGCAAGATCCGTCGCCGCCGCCAGGATTGTCTCCTCGCGTTCGGCCAAGCGGCGGACCACGCTCTCGGTGCGGCGATAGGGCATGGAATGAGTGAACGATGATTCAGGGCGGTGACGCAAGCGCGCTCTGCCGCGCCCGATTGGGACCGAGATGGAAAAGCCTCAGCTGCGATGCGTGCCGTGTGGACCGCCCTGCCCGGCGAGCGCCTTGTCGCGAATGGCGCTGAGCGACGCGCCGACCGAGACCGCCTCAGGATCGATCTTGAGGTGGATGATCGACGGCTTGCCGGTGGCAACCGCTTGCGCGAAGGCGGCGGGGAAATCCGCGGTCTTTTCCACCAGCGCGCCGTAGCCGCCGAAGGCGAGGGCGTAGGCGGCGAAATCCGGATTATGCAGCGCGGTGGCGACGACGCGGCCCGGGTAT
>DASUGZ010000134.1:0-15470 GCA_036273755.1 Pseudolabrys sp. | reverse complement strand
CGACCACCAGATAATCGGCGCCGGCTTCGATGGCCCGCGCCGGCGTCATGATGCGCTTCTGGTCGCCGGTCGCGCTGCCCGCAGGGCGGATGCCCGGCGTCACCAGCACCATGCCGCGGCCGACGATGCCGCGCAGGTTGGTGGCCTCCTCGGCGGAACAGACCAGCCCGTCGACGCCGGTATCGCGCGCCTGCGCCGCGCGCGCCGCCGCCAGCTCGCCAACACTCATGCCGTAGCCGGCGGCGGCGAGATCGGTGTTGTCGTAAGAGGTGAGCACGGTCACGGCGAGGATGCGCAGCGTCGAGCCACGTTTGCCTTCGACCGCCGCCTTCATGGTCTGCGGGTAGGCATGCACCGTGAGAAAGGTCGCGCCAAGCTGCGCCACGCTCTCGACGCCCTTCTGCACGGTGTTGCCAATGTCGTGAAGCTTGAGGTCGAGGAATACCTGTTTGCCGGCGGCGATCAAGCCGGCGGCAAACGACAGCCCGCCGGCAAAAGCGAGCTGATAGCCGATCTTGTAGAAGCACACGGTGTCACCGAGCCGCCTCACCATGGCCTCGGCGGCCTGTACCGAGGGCAGGTCGAGGGCGACGATCAGGCGTTCGCGGGCGTCGAGCGTCAAAACGATTCTCCTTAGATCATCCGCTGCGCTGTATCCACCAGCCGGGCAAGCTGCTTGCGCAACAGGTCGGCGGTCTCGGCGTCCGCGAGGTTGCCTTTATCGTCGAAGGCCTCGTCGGCCTGCGCGACGGAGACCTGCTCGGGAATCACCAGCGCGCCGCAGCCGAGCTCGAGGATTTGACGCAACGCCATCAGCGAGCGCAAGCCGCCGCCGCGCCCGGGCGAAGCCGATGCAATCGCGAACACGCGGCCCTTGAACGCAGCATAAGTCGGCTCGCCGCGCGCGCGCACGCGCGACACCCAGTCAATCGCGTTCTTCAACAGCGGCGTCACCGAGGCGCTGTATTCGGGGCTGGCGATGAACACGCCGTGATGCGCCATCATCATCTCTTTGAGCTTGGCCGCGTTGGCGGGCGCTCCCTCGTCGTCGAGTTCGCCCTCGAACATCGGCAGCGGGTAATCGGCGAGCGAGATGCGCGTCACGTCGATGTCGATCGTCGCCAGTTCCTTGACCGCCAGCGCCGCAAGCTTGACGTTGTGCGAGCCGCCGCGCATCGAGCCTGGCAGAACGAGAATTTTCGGAGAGGCCATCGGCGGCTCCAATTGCGTCCGCCATCTACAAGATGCGAGCGCCGGGCCTTAGTGCCCGCGGTAAACCCATACGCGCGCCGGCGGGAAATTCAGCCAGATCAATTCCGACGGCTCGGCTTTGATGCCGGAGAGCGCTTTCGGGATCGGCGGCACCATGGCGTAGGTGAACTGCACGAAGGGCGCGCCCGTGCCGAGCAGGCTCATCGCGTCGGAAATGAGCCGCAGCCGCGTGCGCAACGGCTTGGTGACCAGCGGCAGGCTCGAGACCACCGCGGCGACCGGCTCACGCACGAATGTCTCCAGCAGCCGGCGTAACCGGTAGGCATCGCCTTGCACGACGGTCGCCGCCGGATAGCGCGTTCGCAACAGCCGGCAGAAGTCGGGATTGAATTCGACCAGGATCAGCCGTGCCGGATCGACGCCGTGCTGCACCAGTGCCTGTGTCACTGGACCCGTGCCGGGGCCGAGCTCGATGACCGGACCGCTCGCCTTCGGATCGACGTAACGCGCCATGGTGCGCGCCAGCGCCTTGCTCGACGGCATCACCGCGCCGGTCGATAGCGGCTTCTCGATCCAGGAGCGGATGAATTGCATCTCGTCATCGAGACGAGGCTTCTTGGCGACGCGGGCGACGGATTGGGACGGCATCGTTGCGGATCACGCGTGCGGAGGATTTAACTTTAGTCCAAGGAACTCAGGGGTATAGGGCCCCGGGCAGGGGGTCAAGATGGCTCGTCTGTATGGCTGCTGCGATTTCCCAGCCCATCGAGAAAGTCCCTAACTCGGCCGAAAAATCCCGCCGATTCCGGCTGGGTCGCCTCGGAAGATAGCTTTTCGAACTCGGCCAGCAGCTCGCGCTGCCGTTTGGTGAGGTTTTGCGGCGTTTCCACCGATACTTGAACGTACATATCGCCGCTTTGTTTCGAGCGCAGCACCGGCATGCCTTTGCCGGACAGCCGGAAACGCCGCCCGGCCTGGGTGCCGGCGGGCACTTTGACCTTGGCCTGGCTGCCGTCGATCGCCGGCACCTCGAATTCGCCGCCGATTGCCGCTGCGACCATGGAGATCGGCACGCGGCAGTGCAGGTCGGCGCCGTCCCGCTGGAAGAACTCATGCGGGGTGATGGAGAGGAAAATATAGAGATCGCCGGTAGGCCCTCCGCGCAAGCCCGCTTCGCCCTCACCGGCGAGCCGGATGCGGGTGCCGTCTTCGACGCCGGCCGGGATATTCACCGATAAATTGCGCTCGCGCGTGACGCGACCGGCGCCGCCGCATGACGGACAGGGGTTCTCGATCACCTGCCCGCGGCCGTGGCAGGCCGGACAGGTACGCTCGAGCGTGAAGAAGCCTTGGGCATGGCGGATCTTGCCGGCGCCGCCGCAGGTCGCGCAGGCCTTCGGCTTGCTGCCGGCTTTGGCGCCGGTGCCCGAGCAGGCCTCACAGGCGACCGACGTCGGGATGCGGATTTGCGCTGTCTTGCCGGCGAAGGCCTCTTCGAGGGCGATCTCCATGTTGTAGCGCAGATCGGCGCCGCGCTCGCGGCCCTGGCCGCGGCCGCCGCGCCGGCCGCCGCTCATGCCGAACAGGTCCTCGAAAATGTCGGAAAAGGTCGAGGCGAAATCGGCGCCAAAGCCGTGCCCGCCACCCATGCCGCCGTGCTCGAAGGCGGCATGCCCGAAGCGATCATAGGCGGCGCGCTTGTCGCCGTCCTTCAAGACGTCATAGGCCTCGTTGAGCTCCTTGAACTTGTGCTCGCAGTCCTTGTCGCCCGGATTGCGATCCGGGTGATGCTGCATCGCGAGCTTGCGGAACGCGGCCTTGAGTTCGACCTCGGTACAGGTGCGCGCGACGCCCAGGACCTCGTAGTAGTCGCGTTTCGACATGGCGGGCCCGCCGTTAGATCACAGTATAGGCGTACGTGATTCGGCCGCCTGCCGCGCTCTGCAAAACGATACCCCGGGGACGGCGCCCCGGGGATTCGCATGTCTCGTCGGCTGACGATTGCACGGTCAGCGCCTTTGCGCTTAGGCCGACTTTTTGTCGTTCTTGTCGTCGACCTCGGTGAATTCCGCGTCGACAACGTCCTCTTTCTTTTCGGCCTGGGCGGCGCCGTCGCCGCCCGGCGCGGACGGTTGCTCCTGCTGCGCCTTGTACATGGCCTCGCCGAGCTTCATCGACGCCTGCGCCAGCGTGTTGGTCTTTTGCTGGATCGCGTCGGCGTCGTCGCCCTTCAGCGCTTCTTTCAGATCCGCCATGGCGTTCTCGATCGCGGTACGCTCGGCGTCGCCGACCTTGGAGCCGTGCTCGGCCAAGGCCTTCTCGGTCGAATGGACCAGCGCTTCGGCGTGGTTCTTGGCTTCGACCTGTGCCTTGCGCTTCTTGTCCTCTTCGGCGTGCGATTCCGCGTCCTTGACCATCTTCTCGATGTCGGCTTCGGACAGACCGCCCGACGCCTGGATGCGAATTTGCTGCTCCTTGCCGGTCGCCTTGTCCTTGGCGGAGACGTTGACGATCCCGTTGGCGTCGATATCGAAGGTGACCTCGACCTGCGGCACCCCTCTTGGAGCAGGAGGTATGCCGACCAAGTCGAACTGGCCGAGAATCTTGTTGTCGGCCGCCATCTCACGCTCACCCTGGAAGACGCGGATGGTGACCGCGTTCTGATTGTCCTCGGCGGTGGAGAAGGTC
This sequence comes from Pseudolabrys sp., assembly GCA_036273755.1. Classification (GTDB taxonomy): domain Bacteria; phylum Pseudomonadota; class Alphaproteobacteria; order Rhizobiales; family Xanthobacteraceae; genus Pseudolabrys. Next base: position 11,570 of record DASUGZ010000134.1, on the reverse strand, counting down.
TGGCTCTTCTTGGTCGGGATGGTGGTGTTGCGGTCGATGATGCGGGTGAAGACGCCGCCGAGCGTTTCGATGCCGAGCGACAGCGGAGTCACATCGAGCAGCAGCACGTCCTTGACGTCGCCTTGCAGCACGCCGGCCTGAATGGCGGCGCCGATGGCGACCACCTCGTCCGGGTTGACGCCCTTGTGCGGCTCCTTGCCGAACAACTGCTTCACGACTTCCTGCACCTTCGGCATGCGCGTCATGCCGCCGACCAGGACGACTTCATTGATCTCGGCCGCCGACACGCCGGCATCTTTCATCGCCTGCCGGCAAGGTTGGATCGTCTTCTGGATGAGATCGTCGACCAGCGCTTCGAACTTGGCGCGGGTGAGCTTCATGGTCAGATGCTTCGGACCGGAGGCATCCGCGGTGATGAACGGCAGATTGATTTCGGTCTGCGTGGTGGACGACAGCTCGATCTTCGCCTTCTCGGAGGCTTCTTTCAGGCGCTGCAGCGCGAGCTTGTCACGGCGCAGGTCGATGCCCTGTTCCTTCTGGAATTCATCGGCCAGATAGTTGACCAGCCGCATGTCGAAGTCTTCGCCGCCGAGGAACGTGTCGCCGTTGGTCGACTTCACCTCGAACACGCCGTCGCCGATTTCGAGAATCGAAATATCGAAGGTGCCGCCGCCGAGGTCGTAGACCGCGATTGTGCCGGTCTTCTGCTTGTCGAGGCCGTAGGCGAGCGCGGCCGCGGTCGGCTCGTTGATGATGCGCAGCACTTCGAGGCCGGCGATCTTGCCGGCGTCCTTGGTGGCCTGACGTTGCGCGTCGTTAAAGTAAGCGGGAACGGTGATGACCGCCTGCTCGACCTTGCTGCCGAGATAGGCTTCGGCCGTCTCCTTCATCTTCTGCAGAATGAAGGCGGAGATTTGCGAGGGCGAATACTGCTTGCTGTCCGCCTCGACCCAGGCGTCGCCGTTCGATGCCTTGGCGATCTGGTAGGGGACGAGCTTCTTGTCCTTTTCGACCATCGGATCATCGTAACGGCGGCCAATAAGCCGCTTGACCGCGAAGATGGTTTTTTCCGGATTGGTCACTGCCTGGCGCTTGGCCGGCTGGCCGACGAGACGCTCGCCGTCGTCGCTAAAAGCGACGATCGATGGCGTGGTGCGCATGCCTTCGGCGTTCTCGATGACTTTCGGAGCTTTGCCTTCCATGACGGCGACGCACGAATTGGTGGTGCCGAGGTCGATGCCGATGACCTTGCCCATGGTTCTTCCTCTCAAAATTGCGGCAGGCCGGCCGGGCCTTTCAGCGCCCGAACGGGATTCCGCGGCTCATCCGCAGACCCCCTTATCCAGCCCCCTGGATACGCATTTTGCCGCATTTCTGCGGCTCATCGCTCATATAGGAGGGCCCCCGCCCCCTGCAAGGCACTTCCCGGCAGGGACGGTTAATTCTAAGCCGTTCGGAGCGCATCGGTTGTAGCGGCCTGGACCGTTCCTGCGCTGATATGGACCAAGCTCGCCGGCGGCCCTTGGGCATGCGAGGAGATCGTCATGGTTGAACGGCAGCGGCGGAAATTTACCTTCGGTCTGGCCAGCCTGACGCTGGCTGGCTCGATCACCGAGCTCTCAAGGACCGCCATGGCAGCCGACAGAATTAAACCCGACGCAGCAAGCGCGCTCATCGTGGTCGACGTGCAGAACTGTTTCCTGCCGGGCGGCAGCCTAGCGGTAAAAGACGCCGGTCAGGTCATCCCGGTCATCAATCGGATCGCCAAAGGCTTCATCAACGTGGTGTTGACTCAGGACTGGCACACCCCGCACCACGTCTCGTTCGCATCGAGCCATCCCGGCAAGAAGCCGTTCGACGTCATCAAGCTGCCCTATGGCGACCAGATGCTATGGCCGGATCACTGCGTGCAAGGCAGCGAGGGGGCGCAGCTGTCGAAGGACCTCAACATCGCCAACGCTGGACTGATCGTCCGCAAGGGTTATCACAACGACGTTGACAGCTATTCGGCCTTCCTCGAAGCCGACAAGAAAACTCATACCGGGCTCGTCGGCTACTTCAGCGAGCGCGGCATCAAGACCGTCTTCGTCTGTGGGCTGCCGACCGATTTTTGCGTGGCATGGACCGCGATCGACGCCCGTCATGCGGGGTTTAGAGCCTATGTGGTAGAGGACGCCTGCCGGGGCATTGACGTCCACGGCTCGCTTGCCAGAGCCTGGAGCGACATGAACAAGGCCGGCGTGAAAAAAATTCAGTCGAGCGACCTGGCGGCCTGACAAGCCGCAACTCACCAACTCAGAAAGTAGCTTTTGCCATGCTGCGTCGACTGATCATCGCCCTCGTGGCGCTCGTTGCCGCCAGCGCAATGCTGCCGGCCGCCGCCGCGCCGGTATTTCCGCTCGGCTTGCGTATCGGGCTCGAGCCGCCGGCAAGCCTCAAGCCGAGCAGCCGGTTTGCCGGTTTCGAGGACAGCGACAACAAAGTCGCCATCACCATTCTCGACCTGCCGGCCGCGGCCTTCAGCGAACTGGAGCGCGCTGCGACCGCGCCGCAAGCCGGCGGCGCCAAAGTCAGGCGCGAGGACTTCGCGCTGAGCGGCGGCACCGGCCTCTTGTTTACCGGCCATATCCTGGTCAACGGCGTCACAGTGTACAAATGGATTCTGTTGGCGACCACCACCGCCGACAAAGACCTCTCCACGATGATCAGCGTCGAGGTTCCGGAGCCGGCGCTGAAGATTTATTCGGACGAAGTGGTCCGCAAGGCGCTGGCCAGCGTCACGTTCCGTCCGGCGCCGATCGATGAGCAGCTCAGTGTATTGCCGTTCAAGCTCGGCGATCTTGCTGGATTTCACGTGATCAAGGTGAGCGCAGCCGGCGGTGTCATCTTGACCGAAGGACCGGGCGATGACTTGAACCAGCAGCCTTATGTCATTGTCTCGATCGGCCGTGGGGCACCGGAACGACCCGACGACCGCCCGCGCTTCGCGCGCGATCTGCTGTCGACGGCGCCGCTGCGCGGCGTCGCCGTGCAGTCGGCGGACGCCATGCGCATCGGCGGCGCGCCCGGCTTCGAGATCAGGGCTCAGGCAGAAGGTGCCAAAGGCGAGCAGCTAATGGTCGCGCAATGGCTGCGCTTTACCGGAGGCGGCTTCCTGCGCATCATGGGCGTCGGCCGCAAAGATGCGTGGGATACGCTGTTCACGCGCTTCCGCGCAGTGCGCGACGGCATCGCCTTCCGCTGAACCGATCGGTCAGAACTTGATGGTGCTGCGCACGCCGGCGACCAGAGCGTTGCTCACGGTCATATTGGGATTGTTCGGATCGGGGACGTTGCCGCCGGGGTGGATGATGTATTGCAGGTCCGGCTGCACCGTCCACCACGGCGCGATCTGCGCCTGATAGGTCAATTCGAAGATCACCTCTTCATCGCGGATCGGGTAAGGCGGCCCGTTGAGCGCCAGCGTATCCTGATCGAGCGCAGACGCGTCCTTGCTGATCTTGGCGTAAGAGACGCCAAAAGTAAGGACATCGTCGGCGCGGCCTGCGAGCGGACCTTTGATGCCGAAGCCGCCGTCGGCATAAAACGAAATGAGATTGCGGTCGGACGGCGCGACACCGCCGCGCAGGAACACATTGAGACTGGTCTTGTCGGCGCGCCAGACCATCTGATCGGCGACGCCGTAGACGCCCCAGTCGCCGCGATGCAGCAGCGGCGCGACGGCAGCCGGATTGGCGAGCGAGACGACCACGCCGGCGGCATCGAGACCGTAATGCTGGTCGGCGAAGTCGGTCGTCGCGTACCAGCCGCCGAGCTTGTAGACGCCGGGCAGGCCCTTGGCGTTTTTATCCTGATTGACCGCGTATTGCACCTCGCTCATCCACAGCGCGCCGCCCGCGAAGCTGAACGTCGTGCCGTAGCGATTGCAAGCTTGCGGCAGGTCGTTGCAATTGGCGCCGGCCGGATTGCCGGAAAACACCGCGGTCTGCCAGGTAATTTGCTCGGTCGGCTTGACGGCGACGCGCACGCCGGGCGTTGCCAGCGGAAAGGCCGGGCCGCCGCTGAGCATATTAGCGGCGGCAAGACTCGCCCAGCCGAAAGTGCCGTTGATGAGATTGGCCGAAGTCGGGCTGTTGAGAAATTCGTCGTCCGCCGCGATCTGACCGACGCGGACCGACACCTTGTCGTCGAACAGCGTCTGCTGGAAGTAAGCCGTGAACAGCCGCGTCGTTCCCAGCGCATCGATGTTGCTGACGTCGCCGATGCTGCCGACATTGTCGGCGGCGACGTGGCCGGCATTATGCAGTTGATAGATGGTGAAGTGCGTGGTGGCGCCCTTCCAGCCGACCAATTTATCGAGATCGGTGTCGACGGAAAATTCAATGCGGCCTTCGTAGCTCGCGGCGCGATGCAAGCCGCCCGACAGGACGCTCATGATCTCGTTGATCGAGATCAGCGTGATGTCAATGCCTTTGTCCTTCAACGCGGTGCGCGCGCCGCCCCAGTCGCCGGTCAGCGTCTCCTGCTCCCAGATCGAGGCTGGCTGTTTTGCCTTGTCGTCCGCATGCGCGCTGCTTGCAAGCAATCCCGTCGCGGCGATCGCCGCTAACCCAGCTCGTAACATGGTGGTGCCATTGCCCCGCATGATTCCCTGCTCTTTCTACAGTCAAATCCCGTTTTTCGCGACGCTAACTTATTGCGCCAGTCCTGCGAGCCGGCGCATCGCTGTCACGTGCGCTTCGTAGACCGGCGGATTGAACAGCGACCACGGCTCGGCTCGTTTGAGATCCGTCGCCGCCGCCACGACCTGCTGGCGATAGTCGGCGTAGACCTGCGCTGCCTGATCAAAATCATTCGTCGCCACCGCCATTTCGACCTGCCGCAACGTCAGCACAAGCCCGCGCACCGCCGCGCGGGCTTGCCGCCGTTCCGCAATGCCGCCGCGCACGCTGGTATCCGACTGCGGCGGAATTTTTTCGCCCAGCTCGCGCCATTCACTACCGACGACGTCGACCGTCAGCGCCACGCTTTCCCGGTTATGCTCCCGGATCGCCGTCTCAAGCACGCTGGCAAATTGCGCGAGCTCATCGAATTCGGCCTGGACGCTGTTGCGCGTGACGGGCTCTTTGGCGTCGCCGACCGCATTGAGATAGGCCACGAGATCGCGGCGCTCGGATTCCGATAAGCCGATATCGAAGCGGCGATCGAAATAGTCGACCACCTGATCGTAGCCATCATAACGACCGTCGTGGAAATAAGGCGTATTGAAATTGGCGTTGAGCAGCGTCGGCGTCTTGATCCATCCGCCGGTGCCGACGTCATGCACCTGGTGGTCGACAAACGCACTGTCCGGTTTGTGACAGCTCGCGCAGCTCATGGCGGCGTCGCGGCGGAACGGCTTGTTGAACAGCGCCTCGCCGCGGTGTGCCGCTTCGGAAGCCTCCGGGCTGAGGCGACCGCCCGCGGCGAGCTTCGGATTGGGCAGAAAAGAAATCTCCTGGATATAGTTCACCAGCGCATCCAGGACCTGCGGCGACGGCTCCGGTCCGGCGAACTCGTTGACGATGGCGTGGCGGGTGAATTCACGCAGCGTCGCAAAGCGTCCGTCATGGGTATAGGGCGCAAGGTATTTGGCGCCGCGCAGGCTCGGCACGCGCACCGCATCAAACACGCCGTTATCGGCCTTCGGATTGAACAAAGCGCCGGTGGTGTCGAACGTGCCGGGCCGGCGCGACAGACCGGGGATGAAGAGCTTGGCGTTGTTGCTGCCCTGCTGGTGGCACGTCGCGCAACTGATGCCGGCTTGGCGCGCCACGCCGCCCAAGATCGCCGGCGAGGAGAACAGTAGATCGCCGAGATTGAGCAGATAGGAGCGTTTGCCGCCGGCAAGTTCGGAGGCAAACAGTTCTGTCGGCTGGTCGAGCACGTCCTCGTTGAGCTCGGTGCCGGGCGGCAGGAGGCCCTCGCGCGTCGCGATCGGCTCCGCCCGCGCCAGGGCAAGCCCCAGCGCAATCGCCGCGACCACGCCCATGGTTGGGGCCAAATAGCGCGACAACGGCGATTGCGGGCGGCGGATCATCGGGCTTACTCCCCGACCGCCGGCTTCTTGAGCTTGAGTTTTGCCGCCGAGTTTTGCAGCAGGACCGCCAGTTCCTCACCCGCCTTCTTCAGGGCCGGCTGGTCGACGTTTTTGAGGTCCTTGACCTTGACCAGTTTTTCCACGTCTTCGATTTTTTCGATGATGCGACCAGCGAGCTTCGGATCACGCGCCTTCAGCGTCGAATGGAAAGCAATCTTGTACACCGCTTCGACGCCTTCGACGTTTTCGAACATGTCGGACAGCGAGGTGCCTGCGTTAGGCGACTCGCCACCCTTCGATTTATTCTCGCCGATCTCGTAGGCGAGTTTGGTCGCGCCGTTGATCAAGCCCTGCGGCGAAAATTTGAAAGATGGAGCCTTCAACTGCTTGTCGAACTCACCGAGATCGGCGACGAGCTTGTCGACCGGCGCCGCAAGGCCGTCGAGCTTGCCGGCAAACAGCGCCGCCTCAATGGCGTGATATCCCTGCTTGGCGTCGGGCCAGGCGTCGATCGCTTCGTCGAGCTTGGCGAAGAACTCGCCGGTGATCGGCTCGGCGGCCTCCCAGCCTTTGCGCGACTTGATCCAGGCCGCCTGCGCCGCCTTGACGTCGCCAGCCTTCACCGCCGCTTGCAGGTCCTTGGCGCCGGCCAGCGCGATGCCAATGCGCTCGACGGCGAACGGCTTGTAGTCGGCGGCGCCCTTGGCGAGCGAGTCGGCTGCTTGCGCGCGTCCGGCAAACGCGACCATGGCAAAAAGGAGAAGCGACGCAGCAACGCGCAGCATGATGTTGGTAGGCCTCGACATTGATGATCTCCCGCGAACCAAAAGTTGCCGCGACATTTGCGGTGATATTCCAGCGAGTCAACAAAAAACTCTTTTAAATCAATAGTTTATAACGATTCCAAGAAACGGGGTGCGAGCTTTAAATTATTCCAAGGAAAGTTTTGCAGCCAAGGCGCTGACCGTACGCGCAAATGCGCTGCACCTCCGGAAGACGCGCGGAATTCGACACGGCGACGAAGCGTTGTTTCGCATCGCGCTGTGGATCGTCGCCGGCCAAAGCAATGACGGAACCTGCGGGAAACAAGAAGCGTTTCGGTAAGCGGTGGTGCAATCGCCGCGCCGAAACTCGAACCAGAGGATATCGATATGAAAAAATATCAAATGGTGACGTTATCAATCATCGCCGGATGTGGCCTCGGCGCGGCCGCCACCGAGGGGCTCCGCGCCCAAGCGCAGCCGCCGGCATATGTTGTCGCGCTGAACCAAGTAACCGATCGCGACCATTACTTGAAAGAGTTCGCGTCAAAGATGACGCCGCTCATCACAGCTGACGGCGGCCAATTTATCGTTCGTGGTGGGCAGGCCGAGGAGATGATCGGCACGCCGCCGAAATCGCGTGTTGTGGTCATTCGCTTCGACAACATGGATAAGCTTATGGCTTGGTACAAATCGGAGAAAGTCACCGACCTGTATAAGGTCGGCCAAAAGTACGGAACCTTTAATGTGTTCGCGGTCGAAGGGGTCGCAAAATAGCAGGCACAGCCGGCTCGAGATCGCTTAACCCGGATTGTCGTTCGCGGGCGGCTCGCCGGCAGCGGCAGTTCTCGGCCCGCCTTTCGACACCGCGACCATCGCCGGGCGCAGCACGCGCTCACCGAGCATGTAACCGGCCTGGATCACCTGCGCGACGTGTCCCGCCGGCAATTCGCGGTTTTCCATCTCGAACATCGCCTGGTGGAAATTTGGATCGAATTTTTCGCCGGCTGGTGAAAATTTCTTCACGCCGTGCTTTTCTAGAACCTTGAGCAATTCGCGCTCGGTCAGTTCGACGCCTTCGACCAGCGCCTTGACCTTCGGATCGCTTTGCTCGCGCAGCTCCGGCCCCATGGCGTCGAAGGCGCGCTGCATGTTGTCGGCGACCGCCAGCACGTCGCGGGCGAACGAGGCATTGCCGTAGAGCCGCGCGTCGGCGACCTCGCGCTCAGTGCGTTTGCGGAGGTTTTCCATCTCGGCCAGCGTGCGCAAGAGCCTGTCCTTGAATTCGGCAGCTGCATCCAGCGCCGCCGTGACCTGCTCGGCCGGCACCAATTCGGGCGCCTGGGCTGCGCCCGCTTCGTTCGCGGGCTGGGCAGCCGCGTCGTTGTCGGCGGGCCTGTCCGTCATGATTGGCTCATCCTCAAAGCTGTCCGAATGACGGGGATATCAGGCTTCGGCACCCAAAAATCAAGCTCAGGGCGCATGGTCCCGAAAAGTGGGCACCGGTTTTCGGAAAAGACCATGCGCCAATTCAGGAAGACAGGAGCTGGCTGACGATCCGCGCGGTATAATCGACCATCGGGATGACCCGCGCGTAATTGAGCCGGGTCGGTCCGATCACCCCGATTACGCCGACGATGCTGCCCTTGCCGTCGCGATAGGGCGCGACGATGGTCGACGACCCCGACAGCGAGAATAGCTTGTTCTCCGACCCGATGAAGATACGCACGCCGTCGCCGCGCTCGGCGCGGCCGAGCAGGTCGATCACTTCGCGCTTGGTTTCCAGCGCGCCGAACAGCGAGCGCACCCGCTCGAGGTCCTCCAGCGCGTGCAGGTCTTCGAGCAGATTGGCGTGACCGCGCACAATCAGCTTGCGCTCGTCGCTTGCGCCGCCCGACCAACTGGCAAGCCCGGCGGCGATGATCTTCTGCGTCAACTGATCGAGTTCGGCCTGCCCCGCGACCAGCGCTGCTTCGATCTCGACGCGCAATTCGGCGATCGTCTTGCCGCGGATGCGGGCATTGAGGAAATTGCTCGCCTCGACCAGCGCGGAGGTCGGCAGTCCGGGCGGCACATTGAGGATGCGGTTTTCTACCTGGCCGTCTTCAGCGACCAGCACGGCAAGCGCGCGGGCCGGCTCGAGCTGGACGAATTCGATGTGCTTGAGCCGCACGTTCGATTGCGTCGTCACCACGACGCCGGCCGAATGGGTGAGGCCGGACAAAGTCTGCGAGGCTTCGGTGAGCACGGTCTCGAGCGATTTGCCGTGGCCGGCCGCCGCCACCTGCGCCTCGATCGAGCGGCGGTCGCTTTCGGCAAGATCGCCGACCTGCATCAAGGCGTCGACGAAAAAGCGCAAGCCCAGTTCGGTCGGCAGCCGCCCGGCCGAAGTATGCGGCGCAAAGATGAGGCCGAGCTGCTCGAGGTCCGACATCACGTTGCGCACCGAGGCCGGCGACAACGTGATCGGCAACAGGCGCGCCAGATTGCGCGAGCCGACCGGTTCGCCGGTCGTCAGATAGCTCTCGACGATCTGCCGAAAAATCTCGCGCGAGCGCTCGTTGAGCGCCGCGAGGCTCACCGGGTTCGCGCCTATGGGAACATCGTGCGAGGCCAAAGTTCACTCCTTGCCGCGCCAACAATGGCGGTTGGGCCGCACTTGTTCAAGCCGGACATATGGTTATGGTGTGCGCCATAAACCAACGGGGATGCCGATGCGGCCGAGCCGCCGACAAGTCGACGAGTTGCGAAGCGTTTCGCTGGAGCGCGGCGTGGTCAAATACGCCGAAGGCTCCTGTTTCGTGAAATTCGGCGACACCCACGTGCTGGTGACGGCGAGCCTGGAAGAGCGCTTGCCGCCCTGGCTCAAGGGCCAGGGCCGCGGCTGGGTCACCGCCGAATACGGAATGCTGCCGCGCGCGACGTCCGAGCGCACGCGCCGCGAGGCCTCCGCCGGCAAGCAAGGCGGCCGCACGGTGGAGATTCAACGGCTCATTGGCCGCTCGCTGCGGTCTGTCGTCGATCTGCAGGCGCTGGGCGAACGGCAGATCACCATCGACTGCGACGTCATCCAGGCCGACGGCGGCACCCGCACCGCCTCGATCACCGGCGCCTGGGTGGCGCTATCGGATTGCCTGATGTGGATGAAGTCGCGCGATATGTTCAAGACTGACGTGCTGCGCGACCATATCGCCGCGGTATCCTGCGGTGTGTGCAAAGGCACGGCGGTGCTCGATCTCGATTACGCGGAAGATTCGGAAGCCGACACCGATGCCAATTTCGTCATGACCGGAAACGGCAACATCGTCGAAATCCAGGCGACCGCCGAACGTGATCCGTTCAGCGAGGAGCAGTTCCTCGCGCTCCTGGCGCTAGCGCGCAAGGGCATCGAGAAACTCGTGGGCCTGCAAAAGCTGGCGGTGGCGTGAGCCGCAAGCTGACAGGTCCGGTGGTGATTGCCACGCACAATCCCGGCAAGCTCGCCGAGATGCGTGAGTTGCTCGCGCCCTTCGGCATCGCGGCACAATCGGCCGGCGAGCTTAGGCTGAGCGAGCCGGAAGAAACCGGCAAGACCTTTGCGGCCAACGCGCGCATCAAAGCAATGGCCGCAGCGAAGGCGACCGGCAAGGCAGCCTTCGCCGACGACTCCGGCCTCGTGGTCGACGCGCTGGGCGGCGAGCCCGGCATCTACTCGGCGCGCTGGGCGGGGCCCGACAAGGACTTCCGCTTCGCGATGAACAAGATCCAGACGCTCTTGATCGAGCGCGGCGCCAAGGCGCCCGAGCAGCGGCGTTGCCATTTCATCGCCGTGCTCTGTCTCGCCTGGCCCGACGGCCACGTCGAGGCCTTCGAAGGCCGCGTCGACGGCGTCGCGGTGTGGCCGCCGCGGGGTGACAAAGGCTTTGGCTATGATCCGTTGTTCAAGCCGGACGGCTTCGACCGCACCTTCGGCGAGATGAGCGCGGAGGAAAAACACGGCCTGCCGCCGAAGGGCCAGGGCCTGTCGCATCGCGCCCGCGCGTTCGTGAAACTGGCGGCCGCATGTTTGCGCGGCGCTTGAACGATCGAGATCGTTACAATTTTAATCACTTCTGTCTCCGCACACCACTTTGACGCTGGCCGCGGCGCAGCGACGCATCTACACTCGTTAACATGTCATTAACCACGCCCGCGCCTTTCGCCGTCTACGTGCACTGGCCCTTCTGCCTGTCGAAGTGCCCCTATTGCGACTTCAACAGCCACGTGCGCCACGGCGGCGTCGACGAGATGCGCTTCGTGCGCGCGATCGAGAGCGAACTCGCCGCGGCCGCCATGCGCGTGCCCGGCCGCACGGTGTCGACGATCTTCTTCGGCGGCGGCACGCCGTCGCTGATGCAGCCGTCGTCGGTTGCGGCCATCCTCGACGCCATCGCCAAGCTTTGGCGCGTCGCGCCCGACGTCGAGGTCACGCTTGAAGCCAACCCTACTAGCGTCGAAGCGACGCGCTTTCGCGGCTATCGCTCGGCCGGCGTCAATCGAGTCTCTCTTGGTGTCCAAGCTCTCGACGATGCATCGCTGAAGGAACTCGGCCGCCTGCACACCGCACAAGAGGCCCTCGACGCGGTCGCCGTCGCGCGGGCGAATTTCGAGCGCTACTCGTTCGATCTCATCTATGCGCGGCCGCGCCAGACGCCCGCGGCGTGGGCTGTCGAACTCAAGCGAGCCATCGCCGAGGCCGCCGAGCATCTATC
>DASUGZ010000133.1:0-15935 GCA_036273755.1 Pseudolabrys sp. | reverse complement strand
GGAATCTTCACCGTGGACGAAACTGTCCGACGATGGCGAGCGGGCGACATTTTTTGCCGGCGGCAGCGCAATTGAATTGTACCGCACCGAGACTACCTACTACCGGGACAATCTTGAGTCGGGCGCGCCGGCACTGTGGATCGCCTTGCGGCCGACCGGCTCCGAGCCGCCCTTTACGATCGCGGCGGTGACTGCCGATCCCGCAGAAGGCGAAAGCCTCAGCGAGCCGGCGACCGATCTGGTCGAGCAAGTGCCGATGCCGACCGCGATCCAGCAATCGGTGGCGGCGTTCATCGCCGAGCACCACGTCGAACGCCCGTTCGCCAAGCGGACACGCGACCGCGCCGATCCTGAAGCGCTCGGGCGGCGCGCGCCGCACCGCGACGAGGAATCGCAATGAGCGAGACGGAAAAATTCCTGGATCGCTGGTCGCGGCGTAAACGCGAGGTGGCCGACACCGCGTCACCGGCGAAGCCGGAGGATACTGCGGAGCCCAGGCCGAGCGATGCCAAAGCAGCAGAAGTTCCATTCGATCCCGCCAGCCTGCCGCCGATCGACTCGCTTGCGGCAGATTCCGACATTCGCGCGTTCCTGCAGCCCGGTGTCCCGCCGGAACTCACGCGTGCGGCGCTTCGCCGCGCCTGGTCCGCCGACCCGGCAATTCGCGATTTCGTCGGCCTGGTCGAGAACGGCTGGGACTTCAACAATCCCGACGCCATGCCTGGTTTCGGGCCCATCTCGGCCGGTGACGTCGCCAAGTTGCTGGCGCAGGTGACCGGTGCGCCGCAACCGGCCAAGCCTGACACGCTGGAAACGGCGCCTCCGGACCGTGCGGCCGAGCATGGAGGTGCCAAATTAGCGGCGCAATTGCCCCAGGATCGGCCTCCGACGTCACAAGACATGGCTCGGGTGAACGGGAATGCCGAGCTGCGCAGCGAAGATATTGCAACGCAAAATGAAGATATTGCAACGCAAAATAATGCGGACGACAAAGACCCCGGTGTACGCGGCCGCCAACATAGGCACGGCGGCGCGCTCCCGAAATTATGATCGGTGCATATAGCCTCAGGCTATTGACCCTGCGTTCAATGCGGGAATAGCTTTTTAATTGTTCTAAACCGGCGCTTCTAAGAGCCGGCTGGGGGAGGCAAGAAAAACCGAGCGGCTCGGAAGAGCCCGACAGCGATGACAGACAGGGGACTCGAGGAGGCAATCCGAGCCGTTGGTGGCGTCACCGAATTGGCGCGCCGCATCGGTATTTCGCAGCCCTCAGTGTCGAACTGGACCCGGGTTCCTGCCGAACGCGTGCTCACGGTCGAAGCGGTGACGGGCGTCGCCCGCGCGATCCTGCGGCCCGACCTTTATGACGACAACAACAAGCCGGACCGCGTCGACGAGGTCGATCTCGCGCGCGCGCAGGAGTATGCGCTGTTGGCGGCGTTGCTCGCGCGCGCACCGGACGCAGCCTTACTTGGGCGGCTGTCCACATTGCGCGGCGATCCGACGCCGCTCGGCCTTGCCCATGTCGGCCTCGCCGACGCGGCGAGCCGTGCCGATGCCGGCAAGGTCGAGCGCGAGTTCTTCGACCTGTTCATTGGCATCGGCCGCGGCGAATTGATGCCCTACGGCTCCTACTACATAGCCGGATTCCTGCACGAGCGGCCGTTGGCGCGGTTGCGCGAGGATCTCGGTCGCCTCGGCATCGAACGCGTCGAGGCGCAGTACGAATCGGAAGATCACGCCGTCATTGAGTGCGAGATCATGTCGGGCCTTGCCGGCGGACAGTTCTCAGCGCCGGCGGACGCCGGTCGCGAACTGTTCGACAAACATCTAGCGCCCTGGCTCGGCCGCTTCTTCGCCGACCTCGAACGCGCCCAAAGCGCGGACTTCTACCGCAGCGTCGGAGCGCTCGGCCGCACATTCATGGCGATCGAATCGGAGGCTTTCGCGCTGGCCGACTAAGCGCGGGCAATGAGGCTTCACGTCTTCAAGGAGACTGGCGATGACAAAACACGCGAAGGTCAATCTGGCACGCCGCAATTTTCTCCGCGCGGTTGGCGCCGGGGCCGGGGTCGCGGTAGCGCCCGCCGCCCTCGTTACCGAAGCCAAGGCTGACACAGAGAATGACAGCGACAAGCGTAAAGCCCGCTACAGAGCCGACTCCGCCGAGGTGAAGACCTACTACCGCGTCAACCGCTATCCGAGTTGAGGGAGGCATGCCGTGCTGATCAAAAGAACAGAACGTCAGGCGCGCCAAGGTTCGGGCCATGGCTCGCTCGCCGCCCTCGCAGCCCAAGACAATCGCGGCGTCGACCGCCGCGGCTTCCTGCGCCGCTCGGGTCTGGCCGCTGGCGGCCTCGCCGCGCTCGGCGCCTTGCCACTTGCAAGCGTGCAAAAGGCGAAAGCCGGACCGCCGCCCGCCAAGGGTGCCACGGTCACTATCCGCAAGAGCGTCTGCACGCATTGTTCAGTGGGCTGTACCGTTACCGCGGAAGTCTCAAACGGGGTGTGGATCGGCCAGGAGCCGAGCTGGGATAGTCCGATCAATCGCGGTTCCCATTGCGCCAAGGGTGCCTCGGTGCGCGAACTGGTGATGGGCGAACGCCGCCTGAAATATCCGATGAAGCTCGCCAACGGCCAATGGACCCGCGTCAAGTGGGACCAGGCCATCAACGAGATCGGCGACAAGCTGACGGCGATCCGCGACAAGTCCGGCGGCGACGCGGTCTATTGGCTCGGCTCGGCCAAGATGACCAATGAAGGCTCCTATCTGTTCCGCAAGCTGGGCGCATTCTGGGGCACCAACAACACCGATCATCAGGCGCGTATCTGTCATTCCACCACCGTCACCGGCGTTGCCAATACCTGGGGCTACGGCGCGATGACCAACAGCTACACCGACATCCGCAACGCCAAGACGCAAATCATCATGGGCGGCAATCCGGCCGAAGCCCATCCGGTGTCGATGCAGCATCTGCTCGAAGGCAAGGAACTGCAAAAGGCGAATGTCATCGTCATCGACCCGCGCCTGACGCGCACCGCCGCCCACGCCACGGAATACGTCCGGCTGCGGCCGGGCACCGATATCCCGGTGCTCTACGGGATGATGTGGCACATCCTGAAAAATGGTTGGGAAGACAAGGAATTCATCAAGCAGCGCGTCTATGGCTTCGAGGATACGCGCAAAGAAATGGAGAAGTGGAATCCGGAGGAGGTCGAGCGTGTTTCCGGCGTTCCCGGCGCGCAGCTCGAGCGCGTCGCCAAGATGTTCGCCACCGAAAAGCCATCGACGCTGATCTGGTGCATGGGCCAGACCCAACACACGGTCGGCACCGCCAACGTGCGGGCAAGCTGCATCCTGCTGTTGCTCACCGGCAACGTCGGCGCTCCCGGCACCGGCGCCAACATCTTCCGCGGCCACGACAACGTGCAAGGTGCGACCGACGTCGGCCTCGATATCGTGACGCTGCCATTCTACTACGGCCTCACCGAGGCGGCGTGGAAGCATTGGTCTCGTGTCTGGGAAGTTGATTACAACTATCTGGCCGGCCGCTTCGACAACAAGAAGATCATGGAAACGCCCGGCATTCCGCTGACACGCTGGTTCGACGCGACAATTCTGCCGAAAGATCAGGTCGCGCAGAAAGACAACGTGAAGGCGATGTTCGTCCAGGGCCACGCCAGCAACAGCATCACGCGCATCCCCGAATCGCTGAAGGGGCTCAAGGCGCTCGAGTTGCTGGTGGTTGCGGACCCGCATCCGACGACTTGGGCGTCGCTCGCCGTGCATGCCGGCCGCAAGGACGACATGTATCTGTTGCCGGTCGCTACGCAGTTCGAATGCCGCGGTTCGCGCGTTGCGTCCAATCGCGCACTGCAGTGGGGCGATCAGATCGTCCAGCCGATCTTCGAATCGAAGGACGACCTTGAGGTCATGTATCTCATCGCCAAGAAGCTCGGCTTTGCCGACCAAATGTTCAAGAACATCAAGGTCGAGAACAACCTGCCGGTGGCCGAGGATATCTTGCGGGAAATGAATCGCGGCAGCTTCTCTACCGGCTACTGCGGACAGTCGCCGGAGCGGTTGAAGTCGCACATGGCGCATCAGGCCGACTTCGATATGCTCACACAACGTGCCACGACCGGGCCAAACAAAGGCGACTATTACGGTCTGCCTTGGCCGTGCTGGGGCACGCCGGAAGTCAGACATCCGGGGACGCCGCTGCTTTACAACACCAACCTCGCCGTCATGGACGGTGGCGGCGTGTTCCGCGCCCGCTTCGGCGTGGAACGCGAGGAGAAGCGGCCCGATGGCTCGACGGTGAAAGTCACCCTCCTGGCCGAGGGCTCCTATTCCAAGGATTCGGAGATCAAGGACGGCTATCCAGAATTCACGCTCGGCGTGCTGAAGAAGCTCGGCTGGGACAAGGATCTGAGCGACGCGGAGATAGCGGTGATCAACAAGGTCAACCCGGCCACGCCGGACGCCGTCTCCTGGTCGACCGATCTGTCGGGTGGTATCCAGCGCGTCGCCATGAAGCATGGCTGCGTGCCCTACGGTAACGGCAAGGCGCGCATGAACGCCTTCGGCTTGCCGGACCCCATCCCGGTGCACCGCGAGCCGATCTACACGCCGCGTGTCGATCTCGTGGCGAAGTATCCGACGCTGCCCGACGCCAAGCAGTTCCGGCTGCCGAACATCGGCCACACCGTGCAGAAAGCCGCGGTCGACAAAGGCATCGCCAAGGAATTCCCGCTCATTCTCTCGTCCGGGCGGCTGGTGGAATACGAAGGTGGCGGCGAGGAAACCCGGTCCAACAAGTGGCTGGCCGAGTTGCAGCAGGACATGTTTGTCGAGATCAACACGTCCGATGCCGCCGCGCGCGGCATCAAGGACGGCGGTTGGGTCTGGGTCACCGGCGCGGAGAATTCGTCGAAAGCCAAGGTCAAGGCGCTGGTCACCGAGCGCGTCGGCAAAGGCGTTGCCTGGATGCCGTTCCACTTCGGCGGCTGGTTCGCCGGCGAGGACCTGCGCGGCAATTATCCGAAAGGGACCGACCCGGTCGTGCTCGGCGAAAGCGCGAACACGATCACCACCTACGGCTACGACCCGGCGACGGGCATGCAGGAACCCAAAGTCACCCTCTGTCAGATCAGAGCGGCGTAAGGAGCAACGACCATGGCACGTATGAAATTCCTCTGCGACGCCGATCGTTGCATCGAATGCAACGCTTGCGTCACCGCCTGCAAGAACGAGCACGAGGTGCCTTGGGGCATCAACCGGCGGCGCGTCGTCACCCTCAACGACGGCAAGCCGGGCGAGCGCTCGGTGTCGATGGCCTGCATGCACTGCACCGACGCACCCTGCGCGGCAGTCTGTCCGGTGAACTGCTTCTACACGACGGCCGATGCGGTGGTGCTGCACTCCAAGGACCTGTGCATCGGCTGCGGCTACTGCTTCTACGCCTGCCCATTCGGCGCGCCGCAATATCCCAAGGTCGGCAACTTCGGTTCGCGCGGCAAGATGGACAAGTGCACCTTCTGCGCCGGCGGTCCGGAAGCTGACAGCACCAAGGAAGAGTACGAGAAATACGGCGCCAACCGTCTCGCCGAAGGCAAGTTGCCGCTGTGCGCCGAGATGTGCTCGACCAAGTCGCTGCTTGCCGGCGATGGCGACGTCATCGCTCAGATCTACAAAGAGCGCGTGGCCAAGCGCGGCTACGGCTCGGGCGCCTGGGGTTGGCAGACCGCGTACCGCGAAACGATCGCCACCTGATTGCGTTTGCGGTGGTGCGGCCCGTTCGCACCGCCGGTTCCATCGCCGAAAAAAGACTCGCGTTGAAGGAGAGATGTTATGGCGAAAATCTTTGCAGCGATGCGCCTGATTGCCGGGGCGCTGGCACTCGCCTTCGTCGTCGCGACCGCCATCCCGGCGGCGGCGCAGCAGCCGAACTCCGTCAATCCGACCGCAGCTTCGGTGAAGGAGCAACAGCTCTTGCAACAGCTCAAGACCATTCAGGGCCGCGGCACCATTCCGGATACCAAGTCCTACACGATCGAGCACCCGGCCGGCCGCGATTGGCGCGAATACCGCACGGTCACGCTGATATGGATCGGCGGCATCGTCATCATCGGCGTTCTGGTCGCCCTGGTCGTCTTCTATTTGGTGCGAGGTTCGGTGCGCATTGAGAGCGGCCGCTCCGGCATCAAGATCGTGCGCTTTAACGCGTTCGAGCGCTTCATCCACTGGATGACGGCCAGTTGCTTCGTGGTCATGGCTCTAACAGGGCTCAATATCACATTTGGCCGCGCGCTGTTGCTGCCGCTGTTCGGGCCCGAGGCTTTCTCGACGTTTTCGGAATGGGGGAAGTACGCGCATAATTTCTTGAGCTTTCCCTTCACCATCGGCGTCATCGTCATCTTCGTTATTTGGATTACCGGAAACATTCCGAACAAGGTTGACGTCGAATGGGTCAAACGGGGCGGTGGCATTGTTGGTCACGACCATCCGCCGGCCTACCGGTTCAATGCCGGCCAGAAAGGGATTTTCTGGATTCAAATGCTGGGCGGCACGGCCATGGTGATAACCGGTTTCCTGCTTCTTTTTCCGTTCTACGGCACTACCGTTGGCGACATGCAACTCGCCCAGATTGCCCATTCGGTGATCGCAATGCTCTATATCGCGGCCATGCTCGGTCACATTTACATCGGCACGTTGGGCATGGAGGGCGCCTTCGAGGCGATGGGCAGCGGGACCGTCGACCTCAACTGGGCCAAAGAGCATCACAGCCTTTGGATTGAGCAGGAAAAAGCCCGCATCGGCGCCAACGAATCGCAGCCACAGCCGATGGGCGCGCCTGCGGAATAGGCCGATTTTCACCCTCATCGTCGAACGTCCGGCCGCCCGGCCGGGCGTTTTGCTATAAGGGGGCATGCGCATCATCGGTCTCGCCGGCTGGAGTGGGTCGGGAAAAACCACGCTGATCAAGAAGCTCATCCCGCGCCTGATCGCGCGCGGCATCAGCGTTTCCACGCTCAAGCACGCCCACCACGGCTTCGATCTCGACCAGCCTGGCAAGGATTCGTTCTTCCACCGCGCCGCCGGCGCGACCGAAGTCATCATTTCCTCGGCCAAGCGCTGGGCCATCCTGCATGAGTTGCGCGAGCAGTCGGAGTGGGATCTCGCCGCTTTGGTCGGCAAGATGTCGCCGGTCGATCTGGTGCTCGTCGAAGGTTTCAAGCGCGATGCTTTCCCTAAGCTCGAGATCCATCGCATTGCCAATGGCAAGCCGCTGATCCAGCCCGAGGACCCGCATATCGTCGCGATCGCCTGCGACAGCGCGGTGCCTCAGGCCAAGGTGCCGGTGGTCGACCTCAACGACATCGAGGCGGTCGCCGATTTGCTGCTCAAGCACGCCGTACCTATCTCTGCTGTCAGGACGGTGTGATGGCGCAGCTCACGGACGATTGTTTCGCCTTTTCCGGCCCGCTGCTGCCGCTCGACGACATGGAGCGGCTGATCGGCGAGCGCGTTGTCCCGGTCGAGGGCAGCGAGCGCGTCGATTTGCACGCGGCGCGCGGCCGCGTCACCGCCGCGGACGTCATCGCACCGATCGATCTGCCGCCGTTCGACAATTCCGCGGTCGACGGCTACGTCGTGCGCCACGCCGATCTTGTGCGTGACGGCGACACGCGGCTCGCCGTCGCCGGGCGGCTCGCCGCCGGTGCCGGTGCCGATATCGCGCTCAAGTCCGGACAGGCGATCCGAATTTTTACCGGCGCCGCCTTGCCGGCGGGCGCCGACACCGTGTTCATGCAGGAAGACGTGACGGTCGACGGCAGTCACGTCCTCGTGCCGAAGGGACTGGCGCTTGGCGCCAACCGGCGGTTGGCCGGGGAGGATTTGCCCAAAGGGCAGGTCGCGTTGCCGGCCGGCACGATGCTCGAGCCGCAGCACGTCGCGCTCGCCGCCGCGCTTGGCATCGTCGAGATCGAGGTGCGGCGGCGGCTCAAGGTCGCGATCTTCTCCACCGGCGACGAGGTCGTGGAGCCGGGCTCGCAGCGCCGCGGCGCCGCGATCTACGACGCCAACCGGTATCTGCTGAGCGAACTGCTGCAGCGGCTCGGTGCCGTGGTCACCGATCTCGGCATTCTGCCGGACGATTCGGAGCGGCTCGCCCACGCGCTGCAGGCGGCCGCCGCGGGCCACGATCTGGTGCTCACCTCGGGTGGCGTCTCGACCGGCGAAGCCGATCATGTGCGCGGCGCGGTCGAGCGCATCGGCAGCGTGGTGTTCTGGCGCGTCGCCATCAAGCCGGGCCGTCCGGTAGCGATGGGTGTGATCCGCGACGCGAACGGGCAGGGTGCCGTGTTCGCCGGCTTGCCGGGCAATCCGGTGGCGGTGTTCGTCACCTTCGTGCGCGTGGTGAAGCCGCTGTTGCGGCGGCTCGCCGGCGCGCGCCCGCAAAGCCTCATGCCGCTGCCGGTGCGCGTGGCCTTCGCCTACAGGAAGAAAAAGGACCGCCGCGAATATTTGCGCGTCGCGTTGCGCCGCGCCGCCGACGGCGAACTCGAAGCGGTCAAGCATCCCCAGGACGGCGCCGGAGTCATCACATCGCTGACCGAAACCGACGGCTTGCTGGAATTTCCCGAAGACGTGACGACGATCGAGCCTGGCGCTCGCGTCGGGTTCCTGTCTTACGCCGCGCTGATGGCGTGATCAGACGCCAAGCCGTACACCGGTGGTGCTGAACGCCTTGTCGACCGGCTCCTGCACGCTGTCGAGCACGAGGCCGCCGATCACCGCAATGATGATGGCCGCCGCGCAGGCGATGACGAATGGCTTCATGACACCAGCTCCTCTCGAGTACGCCCCGTGGCTTGCAACTATAGCAAATATGCGCGCCGCGCGCGCCGGATCAAGGGCTCAGATGTTATGATTTTGCAGCGCAATGCCTTCGGCGCGTTCGGCGTCCTGGGGTGTATTGACGTTGAGGAAGGGGTCGACCGGCTCAACCGGCCAATCGGCCACGGCGACGCCGTGGCGCGCGGTCCACACCTCGATCTTGCGTAAGTCCTCCTCGACCAGCGCTTTGCGCAAATCCTGGCGTAGCGCCAGCGGCCACAGCCCGACCACGGGATGGCGCCATTCACCGGAACGCGCGCAGGCGAGCGGCACGCCGGCGCCCATCTTGACGCGGGCGCCGTGGAGGCGCTCGACCAGGTCGTCCGGCAGGAATGGGCAGTCGCCCGGCACGCTGAGCAACCATTCGACGCCGTTGTTCTGCGCCGCCAGCCAATCGAGGCCGGCGAGGATGCCGGCGAGCGGGCCGGGATAGTCCGGCACGTTGTCGGGCACCACGGTGCAGCCGGTGTCGGCAAAGCGCCCCGGATCGCCGTTGGCGTTGATGATGATATCGACGCATTGCCCCGACAGCCGGGCCAAGACCCGATCGAGAATTGAAATGCCGCCGATTTCGATGCGCGCTTTGTCGCCGCCGCCCATGCGGCGCGCCAGGCCGCCCGCGAGGACGAGGCCATAGGTGGGAGGAACGGGGCTGGTCATTCAATATAACTGGGGCATCCGCAACGTGGCCGCAAGCCGTTCGCGCGTCAATCGTCGTGCACGGCCGCCTTGCGCCGGTGCTTGCTGCCCTCTTCCTCGACAACACTGAGGTCCTGGTCGAAGACGATGCGATCTTCGCCGGCGAGTGCGACGAAGCGCTTGCCCCGCGCGCGGCCGATCAATGTCAGGTTGGCCTTGCGCGCGAGCTCGACGCCCCAGGCGGTGAAACCCGAGCGCGAAATCAAGATCGGAATACCCATGCGCACGGTCTTGATCACCATCTCCGAGGTGAGCCGTCCGGTGGTGTAGAAAATTTTGTCGCTCGGCGAGACCTTCTCCTTGAACATCCAGCCGGCGATCTTGTCGACCGCGTTGTGGCGCCCGACGTCCTCCATGTAAACGAGGGGTTGGTCCTCGCGGGCCAGCACGCAGCCGTGGATGGCGCCGGCTTCGAGATAGAGCGACGGCGTGGTGTTGATCTCGTGCGTCAGCCGATAGAGCCATGACGTGCGCAAGGTTGCTTTCGGTAGCGTGATATTCTCCAGCGCTTCCATCAGGTCGCCGAACACGGTGCCTTGCGCGCAGCCGGAGGTCTGCACCTTCTTCTTCAGCTTCTTTTCGTAGTTGGTCTTGCGCTCCGTGCGCACCACGACGACCGACAATTCCTCGTCGTAGTCGACGCCGGTGACGACGTCGTCCGGCAGCAGCATGTTTTGGTTGAGCAGATAGCCGATGGCCAGATAGTCGGGGTAGTCGCCGATCGTCATTGCCGTGACGATTTCCTGGCCGTTGAGGAAGATCGTCAACGCGCGCTCGACGGTGACCGACGTTTCGATTTTCGTCCCGGTCTGGTCAATGCCGGTGACGCGCTCCGTCAGCCGCGGGTCCTGCGGATTGGGCCGGATGATGTAGCTGCCGGTTTTCTGGTCCATGGGCTGCAACTATAGCAGAAACTTTGTCGCCCTTTGAAACTGCCCACTTTAGGTGGGCAGCGGCGCTGCATTTGTCCATGCCCGGCGCGGCTAAAATCGTCTGGCCTGTTTCCAAGGCGCGTGCGTCCGGCCTAAGATATCGGTAACGACAACAAGCCATCGCGCCACGAGGAGACGCCGTCCATGTTTCGCGCCACCAAAGATCTGATGCTGCCGACCACCATCACCGGCTCGCTACCGCGGCCGAGTTGGTACACCGAGCAACTCGGCCATCGCAGCTTCATGGATGCGATGGTGAACAATCGCTTCCGCGAACAGTACGTCGACGCGGTGTCCGTCTATTTGCACGAGCAGGACATCGCCGGCCTCGACATCGTCACCGATGGCGACGCGCATTTCGACAGCGACGTCGGCGGCCAGAGCTGGACCAATTATCCGACGCGCCACATGGGCGGTTTCGACCGCGGCAATCCGCAGCCGATCCGCGCCGGGCAGGGCGGCCTGGCGTTTCCGCCCGGCCACATCCTGCATGACTACCTGGAGTCACGCGTGATGTCCGGCATCGTCGGCCCGGTGACACGCGGCGACTTGCAATACGCCGAAATGTGGAAGGTGGCGCAACGGCTCACCAAGAGACCCGTGAAGTTCGGTACCATTGGGCCGGAACTGGTCGCCTTCGCGGTGCCCGACTCCCACTACAAGAGCATCCGCGACCGCATCCTGGCGATCGCCGACGCCTTGAACGAGGAGCTGCACGCGCTCGCCGACGCCGGCTGCCCGGCGATCCAGTTCGAAGAGCCGCAGATCCACTTGCTCGCGGTGCGCAATATCGTCGACGAGGTCATCAATCCGGCGTTCAGCGTCGAAGTGTTCAACCGCACGGTGAAGGGTCTGCGCGCTAAGACCGAGGTATGGTGCCACACCTGCTGGGGCAATCCCTCGCAGCAGCGCATGTTCAAGGAAGTGCAGAGCTACAAGAACGCGCTGGAAATGCTCAACAAGGTCGATGCCGACGTCATCACCTTCGAGTCGGCGAGCGCGCGGGGCATGGACCTCGAGGATTTCGGCAAAATCATCACCGGCAAGAAGATCGCTATCGGCGTGATCGACCACCACGGCCTGCAGGTCGAGCGGCCGGAGGAGATCGCCGACCATATCCGCAGGGCGCTCAAGCACATCCCGGCCGAGCGTCTGATGCTGTCGTCCGACTGTGGTATGGGCCGCGAGGGCATGAGTCGCCGCCATGCCTACTACAAGATCGTATCGATGGTGCTGGGCACCAATGTGGTGCGCAAGGAGCTCGGATTACCGCAGGCGGAGGTGCTGGCGGCCGATCCGCGGTATTCGCTGGTGCGGCCGAACGCCTGACGTCGCCCAATTATTGCCAAGTTCTGAATTTGCTGGAGAAATTTTACCGATCGGCTTTGGCGTGGCCTCAATGTGTCTGTGTTTATAGTGGTTTTCAACGCAGGCCAGAAGGCTACTCCGATGAAAGCCAAAGATATTGCGATCGTGATTCTGCTGATTGCCGCTGCGGTAAGCCAGTTTGCCGCCAAGGAACAGCGCGTGGCCGAAGCGCAGCATAGCGTCGCAGCCGAGCCAGATTTCGCGCTGCTGCACCGGCAGGCGAGCGACGCCTTGGCGGCGCTTCAACTGTCGCACGAGGGCCGGTTGGCTCTGGCCGATAGCTCCGCTTACTAAGCGTTAACCCGGCACCCGGTCACGCCGGCGACTTCGCCAGCGCCTTCTGGCAGGCAGCCCAGACCTTGCTCGGTGTCGCCGGCATGTCCATGTGGTCGGCGGCGCCGTTGGGGATGGCGTGCGAGATGGCGTTCATCACCGCGGCGATCGCCGCCGTCGTTCCGGCCTCGCCCGTGCCCTTGACGCCGAGCGGATTGGTTGTCGCCGGCACCGGATGCATCGCCTCGCGCAGTTCGACCGGCATGTGGTGCGCGCGCGGCATGCCGTAATCCATGAACGAGCCGCTCACGATCTGCCCATTCGAATCGTAGACGGCGTTTTCGGTCAGTGCCTGGCCGAGCCCTTGCGCCAGACTGCCGTGCACCTGGCCCTCGACGATCATGGTGTCGAGCGGATTGCCGCAATCGTCTACCGCGGTGTAGGTCACCAGGTCGACAAAGCCTGTGTCGGGATCGATCTCGACTTCGGCAACGTGGCAGCCATTCGGAAAGGTGAGCGGCGTGTCGGCCTTGTCCTTGGTGTCGAGGCTTTCGCCCATGACCTTGGCGCGCTTGGCGGTCTCAAACAGCGAAATCCTGCGGTCGGTGCCGACCACCTCGAAGCTGCCGTTGCGGTATTGAATGTCGCTTTCCGCCGCTTCCAGCGCGGCCGACGCAACCTTCTTTCCCTTGGCCAGCATCACGTCGGCGACGTGGACGATCGCGTTGCCCGCGCACATCGCCGAGCGCGAACCGACCGAAGCGCCGCCGGTCAGGCCCATATTGGTGTCGCCGTGATGGTGCTCGATGGTGGCCGCATCGATACCGAGCTTGTGCGCGAGCAGGTGCCCGAACACGGTGGCATGGCTCTGCCCGGTCGACTGCACGTTCAAGCCGAGAACAATTTTGTCGCTGTCGGGGAACCCCAGCGCCGCCATTTCCATCGGCGACGCGCCGGAATGCTCCAGCATGCAGGAGATACCGATGCCGCGTAGCTTCTTGCGCCTGGCGGATTCGCGCTTGCGCTTGTTGAAATTGTCGACGTCGGCGAGATTGAGCGCCTTGTCGACGATGCCGGGAAAATCGCCGCTGTCGTAGGTGTTGATCGGCGTCTTGAACGGCATGGCCGAGGGCGGGATCAGGTTTTTCTTGCGCAGCCGCACCGGGTCCATCCCGACGATGCGGGCGGCTTCTTCGACGGCGCGCTCCAGCGCGTAATTGGCCTCCGGGCGTCCGGCGCCGCGATAGGGCGCGATCGGTACCTTGTTGGAGAAATAACAGGCGACGCCGACGTCGACCTTGGGGATGCGGTACATGCCGGGCAGGCAACGGGCGAAATTGTTGGTGTTGATGTTGATGCCGGCGTTGGCGACGTAGGCGCCTTGGTTGCACAGATGCCGTACGCGCAAGCCCAGGAACTTACCGGTGTCATCGAGCGCAAGCTCGACGTGGCTGACCGCGTCGCGCGCTTGCGCGTCGCTCATGAAGGCTTCCGAACGCGTCGATTGCCAATGCACCGGCCGGCCGACTTTGCGCGCCCCGACCATCACCGCGACGTATTCGGGATAGACCGTGGTCTTCATTCCGAAGGCGCCGCCAACGTCTTCAGTGATCACCCGCAATTTGTCGTTCGGCACGCCCATGATGGAGGCGGCCTGGCCGCGCAAGGCATCGGCGCTCTGCGAGCAGGCGCGCAGCGTGTAACTGTCGCTGTCCTTGTCGTAGACCCCTGTGGCGCCGCGCGTCTCCATCGATGCCACCACCAGACGCTGGTGATTGACGATGACGCGCGCGACATGCGGCGCCTTGGCGATGATGTCGGCGACGTCGCGTTCGTTGTCTTCGCTGGGCACCGGGCCCGGCCAGTCGACGCAGAGATTGCCCGGCGCGTCGGCAAAGAGCTGCGTCTTGCCTTTCATCGCAGCGTCGAGGTCGACCACTGCCGGCAATTCCTCGTACTCGATTTGCACCAGTTCGGCGGCGTCCTGCGCCGCGCCGTGGGTTTCCGCCACCACCATCGCCACCAAATCGCCGACGTGCTTCGGCGTTTCCGCGAGGACCGGGCGGAACGGCATCGCCATCTTGGCGCCGCCGCGGCCTACCACCGGCGGATGGCGCGAGATGCCGCCGACGCCGACCGCTTTGATGTCCTCGGCGGCGAGCACCGCCAATACGCCCTTGGCCTTGCGCGCCGCATCGGCGTTGATCGAGAGAATGCGTGCATGCGCATAAGGCGAGCGGATGAAAGCGGCATAGGCCTGGTTGGGCAGCTTCGGATCGTCGGTGAAATGGCCTTGGCCGCGCACCAGGGCGTCATCCTCGACGCGCGGCGTGTGCTTGCTCTGGGTGAAGGGTGAATTCATGAGGTCTTCCCGGCGTCAAAAGAGGCCCGTTTATAGCCGAAACTGGGCCGCCCGACAGGGGCTTGCGCCGGCCGCGCGGCTGCGGCACTCAGACGCCTCAAAATCATCCCACAGCCTTGCGGCGGTTTTTCAGAGGACGAAATGAGCAACGTGCGCACCATCGACACCCACACCCATATCTGCATCCTGGAAACCGCCGCCATGCTGACCAAGGCGGGCGTCAAGGTCACGATCACGCCCGACGATGCCGAGAACGCCGCCTTCGATGTCGCCGGCGTGGTGTACCGGCCGTTTCCGACCGGCGGTTTCGACGTCCCGCGCCGGCTCAAGGATATGGACGCGACCGGCGTCGACGTGCACGTGCTGTCCGCCACGCCCCAGACCTATCTCTACA
Source organism: Pseudolabrys sp. (assembly GCA_036273755.1). Lineage (GTDB taxonomy): Bacteria > Pseudomonadota > Alphaproteobacteria > Rhizobiales > Xanthobacteraceae > Pseudolabrys. Next base: position 1,002 of record DASUGZ010000133.1, on the reverse strand, counting down.
ACCAGGAGCCGGCGCTGGGTGCGACGGTTTCCGCGATCCAGAACGACCAGATGGCGAAACACATTGCTGCGCATCCGACGCGCTTCCTGGGTATTGCCACGCTGCCAATGCAAGATCCCAAGCGCGCCGCCGACGAACTCAGGCGCGCCATGACCAAGCTCGGCCTCAAGGGCTCGATGTTCGCCTCCAACGTGCTCGGCAAGAACCTCGATGACCCGAGCTTCGAGCCGCTATGGGCGACCGCCGAGGAACTCGGCGCCTTCATGTTCATTCACCCGAACAACGTCGCCGGCGCCGACCGTCTTAAGTCCTATTATCTGGGCAATCTAATCGGCAATCCGCTCGACACCACCATCGCTGCGGCCTGTCTCATTTTCGGCGGCGTCATGGACCGGCATCCGAAGCTCAAGATCATGCTGGCGCACGGCGGCGGCTTCACGCCCTATCAGGCGGCGCGCTGGGAGCACGGCTGGAAAGTGCGCCCCGAGCCGAAGAAGAATGTGCCGACGCAGCCCAAGGGCATCGCCAAGCGTTTCAACTACGATACCATCCTGCATTCCGCGGAGGCGCTGGAAGCCATGATCGGGTTGGTCGGCAGCGAGCGCGTGATGCTCGGCAGCGACTACCCCTACGATATGGCAATGATGGATTGCGTGTCCCATGTGCGCTCGTTGAAGATCGCCGACACCGCCAAGAACGCGATCCTCAACGGCAACGCGGAAAAGATGCTGGCGGGGAAATAATCATGAACGTGCAGGCGTCGCCCAAAACCGGACGTGTGCCGACCGCGGCCGTTACCGGCTTTATCGTTGACGCCATGCAAAAGAGCGGCGTGCCGGCGGCCGACTCGGCCAAAATCGCCGAGCTGATGCTGGAGGCCGATCTCATCGGCGCCGATGCGCACGGCATTTTCCGCCTGCCGCAATACGTGCAACGCCTCAAGCTCGGCTCGACCAATGCGCAGCCCAACATCACGGTGACACGTAGCGCACCGGCGACCGC
>DASUGZ010000132.1:0-22589 GCA_036273755.1 Pseudolabrys sp. | reverse complement strand
CGCTTACGCGCATGGCCGCCATTGCCCATTCGCCCGGCTTTTTCAGCTTGTCGCGCGATTGCCAGGCTTCCGGCGCGGTAACAAGCGTCTTCGTCACCTGCAGAAGATCGCCGCCGGTATCGCGAAGGCGCTTGGCCAGCCGCTCGACGAGCGCCGGCGGCGGCGCATCGGCGACGAAATGCGTGGCGAGCTTGGTGGCGATGTGTTTGGCCGTCGCCGGATGATGCGCCAGTGTCTCGAGCACGGCACGGCCCTGTCCGAAGCAGTCTTCGGCATAGGTCTTACCGATGATGGTCTGCGGCCCCGGCTCGTGCAGGCGTTCGTTGAACCAGAATTCGCCGCCATGGACTGCATCTTGTTTGGGCGGGCGGATGCTCCAGCCCGTAATCACCTTGGCGAAGCTGGTGACGTCGGCCTGCGTGTAGCCGGTACGCACGCCGAGCGTATGCAGTTCCATGATCTCGCGCGCGAGATTTTCGTTGAGGCCTTTGCCTCGCCGCAGACCTGCGAACGAGTTGGGGCCGATCGAGCGCGCGTTGTCGAGATACAGCAGCATCGCCGGGTGGGTCTCGACCGCGAGCAGCATATCGGAGAATTTTCCGAGCACGTGCGGGCGGATCGCTTCGCGTTCATAGGCGCCGCACAAGGGACGCGTCGGCCCCTTATCGGCGGAAACGCAGAAGTGGTTCGACCAGAACCAGACGAGCCGCTCGACCAATCCGACATCGGCGCTGAGTGCGGCGTCGTAGCGGGCCTTGGCTTCGGTGAGGTAAATCTGCTGCGGCAGTGGGATCATGCCGCCTTGCCGCGGCTTTGCGGCGATGTCCGGCGTCATGCCGGGTTGCATCCGCCGCGCCTCGCGCTCGGCTTTGCGTTCCTGACGGAACTCAAACGCTTCGCGGAATGCCGCGCCGCCGCTCGGAAGGTCAGGATCCTTGAGGAGGCCGGCAGCCGGCTTGAGCTCGGCGAGGAGCGCGCCGCGGGGGTCGCTCGCGATACGCTCGATGTCGCCGGGGCGAGGACCAAAGCCAAACCGGTGCAGTACGAATGCCGCCTGCGCCTTGGGCTCCGATGCGCCAAAATCGATTGCCACGGCTCGAAGGCCTCAATTACCGATGCGCAGCGAAGCTGCTGCCGAGTCGTGTTGAGACTAAGGCGGGCAACATTGCCACCGGCTGAATGGCAAATGACAAATTGGACAGGTTTCGAGATTTGTTTATGCAAAAGAAATGCCCCGCTTTGGCGGGGCATCGCCAGTCTGCGGGGGAATGAAATCAGTAACTGCCGGTGCCGTCGATCACGGCCCGAAGTTGGATGTATTCCTGACAACTGGTGTTGCCGCACAACAGCCGCACCTTCTTCAGGTCATCTTCGGCTTTGAGCCGGTTGCCTTGTTCCATCTGCCACATGCCGTAATAGGACCAGGTGCGGACGTGGTCGGGATCGGAGGCAAGCGCGCGCTCGTACCAGACCTTGGACTGCTCGTAATTGCCCATGCGGCGGTAGGAGTAGCCGATATAATTCGCCACGTCCGGATGCTCATCGCGGCCGAGCGCATGCATCGCGGCGATGCCGGCATCGTAATTGCCCGCCAAAATCAACTCGCGCGCGGCGCGGTAGTCGCGCAGGAATTTGGCGTCGGCTTCCTGCTGTTGCTGCTGCTCGATGGCGCTGCCGTCGTTCTTCTTTTTCTTTTTCTTGCCGCTGTCATCGGTCGTCGGGTACGGCGTGTCGGTGCCCATGGCGTAAACCGTCACGGGCTTAAAACTCACAGCAGTCACCAACAACGCGGCGGCGGCGAGGATGCCGAGATGGCGAATCGCTCGGGTCGGGGTCATGGAAGCTTCTCCTGTGCAACGGCGGCCGTGACAATAGGGCAAATTCGTTCGATGGGAGAAAAACACTTCGTGAGCGGAGCCTAGTCCCGCTCCACACCAAACCGTGACATGGCCCTCCAGCGGCCTCTTTTTGACGCCGCTTGACTCAGCCGCGGCTTCAAGGGAACATTTTAACGTGCTGGTTCCTCGGGTGACTCCGGGGACGAAAGAGGGAACACGGAAACCTGACCTTCGGTCATGAATCCGTGGCTGCCCCCGCAACTGTGAGCGGATAGCTCGCGTCCATACGGCCACTGGGCAACCGGGAAGGCCGGACGCATCTGAGCGACGACCCGCGAGCCAGGAGACCTGCCAGCGCGGTCACCCAACCGGTGGACGGGGCGTCCATACGGAGCGGTCTTTCGCAGCGGTGACGACACTGCCGGTGCGAAGCCGTGGGAGAATTCCTTTCACGACATTGCACGTGAGCGTCGCGCGACAAGCGTGCCGCGAAACGTGTCCTTCGCGCCGGGCTTGGTCTCACCCGATGCGCCGCATCAGCTGTGCGCGCAAACGAAGGAACGTGATGTCATGGGAACGAAACTAAAACTCACCGGCGCCGCGCTGGCGCTCGCCCTGTTCGCGCAGGCAGCGAACGCGCAAAATACCGTCGAACTGCCGCAGATCGTGGTGACAAGCTCGCGTCTTGGCGGAGAAATCACCGGCAGTTCGACGTCGGTCATCACGGCGGACCAGATTGCCCGCTCGCCTGCACAATCGTTGCCCGACATCCTCGGTCAGGCCGCCGGTGTGCAGGTCACGCATCTTTACGGCAATCCGACCGGCATCAACGACATGGTCGACCTGCGGGGCTTCGGTGCATTCGCGCAACCCAACGTTCTCGTCCTGGTGAACGGCCGCCGCTTCCAGGATCTGGATTCGCAAGGATTCGATTTTTCAACGATCCCGCTCGACAGCATCGAGCGTATCGAAATCACCCGCGGCAATTCCGGCACCGTGCTGTACGGCGACGGCGCCATCGGCGGCGTCATCAATATCGTGACCAAGACCGCCGCGGCGGCGCCATTCTCCGGAAAAGTGGAGGGCGCCGTCGGCTCCTACGGCTACCAAGAGGGCCGCATATCGGCAGCCTCGTCATTCGGCCCATGGTCGACTTCGCTGTATGCCAACACCGTCGGCTGGTCCGGTTATCGCCAGAACAGCAAATCGAACCAGCAAAATGTCATCGGCAATATCAACTACAAGACACTGGGCTGGAGCAGTTTCCTCACGATCAGTGGCGACCGCCAATCGCAGGATCTGCCCGGTGCCCTTCCTAACTTACCTTCTAACGCGCCGTTCGCTAATCCAATCGGGCTGAACAATCCGCGCGGCTCGAACACGCCGCTCGATTGGGCGACCAAGCAGGACTTCAATATCACGGCCGGATTTACCCACACGCTCGGGTCAGGCGCCGATCTCATCGTTGACGGCGGCGTGCGGCGAAAATTCCAGCAGAGCAACTTCCTCAACTACTTCAACAACGCGTCTTCTGTTTGGGATCCGTTGACCGCCGGTCCGATGTCTTACGTCAACACCGTGATGACGACCTCGTCGTTGACGCCCCGGCTGGACATGTCGCATCAGGCGTTCGGCGTCCCGAACCATCTGCTGACGGGCCTAGACGTTTACAACACGCAATACGGTTCCGACCGCAGCGTAAGTCCCGGCGACATCCCAATTCACCACTACGATGTCCGTCAGACGACGGTTGCGATCTACGGCATGAATACGGCGACCGTGCTGCCGAGCTTTGACATCTCTTTTGGCGGGCGCCTGCAGCGAAATATAGTCAACGCGGCGGACGCATATAACGCGAGCATGGATCCCAATGCCAACTTCTACGCAACCAATCCGCAGGCGCCGCCGGTCGATATGAGTGAATGGCAATGGGCCGCGCATCTCGGCTACGAGTATCGGGCCACTTCGGTCTTGACGTTCTTCGGCCGTGTCGCCCGCGCATTCCGTCTGCCCAACGCGGACGAACGCGTCGGTTCCGGCAGCGCCTTCAGTCTCGTCAATCCGCCGAATCTGGATCTTAAGACACAGACATCTTACGACGTCGAAGACGGCTTTCGCGTGAAATGGGGCCGGTTCAATTTCGAGAGCAGTGCTTACTTGATGGAGCTCACCAACGAGATCCATTTCATTCCGGCGCTGTTTCTGGACGTCAATCTCGATCCGACGCAACGGCTGGGTTGGGAAAACAGCGCAAGCTACCAGTTGACGGACGACGTCCGCCTGCACGGCGGCTTTGCCTATACGCGGGCGACCTTCCGCGAGGGGCCGTTCGCCGGCAACGACATTCCGCTGGTGTCGCGCTGGAGCGGCAATGCCGGCGCATCGTGGGATATCTGGAAGAAAATGGCGGTGCTCGATGTCACCGGGCGCTTTGTCGGCGAGCGCCGCATGGACAATGACCAGACCAATACCCAGCCGCTTATCCCGGCGAATGTCACAGTGGATGTGAAACTGGCCGGACAATACGACCGCTTTTTCTGGTCGGCGGCGGTCTTGAATCTCTTCGACGTCAGCTATTTCGACTACGCCATCGCCAGCGCGTTCACGCAAGGATTCTACAACGCCTATCCGCAACCGGGTCGAACATTCATGCTGCGAGGCGGCATGACCTTTTGATCATGGCGCGAAAATTCTGCTATTTTGGCGCCGGATTCATTTCCGGAGGGCGACGTTATGATTGGATTGCGGGTTCTGTTTGCGGCGGTCGTGGTCTTGGCGATCGCGACGCCCGCGCTGGCGGACGACATCCTCGACGCCATCGATCAGGCGCGCAAATCCTATCAAGATGGCAATTTCACCGCCGCCAAGCAGTCGCTCGATCTCGCCTCACAGCTGGTCGGGCAGAAAAATGCCGAATCCTTCGCCGCCCTGCTGCCAGCGGCGCTGCCCGGCTGGAAGGCGGATAAAGTCGAGACCGCCGCGGTCGGCGCCGCCATGTTCGGCGCCTCCACGGCGAGCCGCCGCTACAGTTCGTCCGATGGGCACGATGTCTTTGTGCGCATCACCGGCGACTCGGCGCTGGTGATGCAGTTCGCGCAATTGTTTCTCAATCCGGTGATCGCCGGCGCCATGGGCAAGCTGATCAAGATCGGCGACCAGCGCGCGATCCAGACCAGCGACGGCACGATCAATATGGTGGTGAACAACAAATTTCTGGTCACCATCGAAGGCTCGGCGGACGCCGCCGCGAAGCTTGCCTATGCGCAGGCCGTCGATATCGCCAAGCTGTCGAAGATGTAACCGATGTAACTAGAGCGGCGCCCACATCGCCGGCACGAGATCGTAGGCGCTGCCGCTCTTGACGATGTGGCCGCAGGCCGGGAAGGGGAAGTGGTAGGCCTCGATCGGCATGCGGTCGGCCGCCGCGCGGTCGAGCATATCCATCCGCGTTTTTGCGGCGAGCGGTCCGTCCATGTCGTAGCTCGGCTGCCAATGCGGGTGGCGTACAAAGAGAAACGGTTCGCGCGCGGTGTCGCTCATCGCCAGCATCGATTGCGAACCGGAATGGATGGCGAAGGCGGTGTGGCCCGGGGTGTGACCATAGGCCGCGACCGAAGTAATCCCCGGCGCAACGTCCGCGCCGGGCCGGAACCGCTTCACCTCCTTGGCGATGTCGTTGAAGATGCGCCGGGCATTGAGGAAATAGCGGTGGACCGTAGGACTGGTGGCGCGGCTCATATTGCCGTCATCCATCCAGAACGCCCATTCCGCCTCCGGCACCAGGATCTCGGCGTTGCGGAACACCTTGGCGCCGTCCTTGGTCTTGATGCCGTCGATATGGTCGGGATGGAAATGCGAGATCAGGATGGTGTCGATCGCTTCGGGTGCGATGCCGGCGACCGCAAGATTGTCATTCATGACACCGGCGCTTTCGGCGACCTGTCCGGCGGTCCCGGTGTCGATGAGCACAAGTTTGCCGCCGGTGTTGACCAGCAGCGCGGTGAAGGAGATCGGCAGCACGTTTGGCGGCAGGAAGGCGTCGGCCAATGCGCTATTGACGTCGGCGCCAGGAGCGTTGCGCACGAACTTGCCGTCGATCGGCACATACCAAACGCCATCGTAGAGCGCAGTGAGCTGGATATCGCCGAGTTTGTAGCGATAAACGCCAGGCCCTTGCGCCTTGGCAACCGGCGCCGCGGCGCGTGCCGGGAGCGGCAGAGCGGCGCAGCCGGCGGCGAGGAGAGGCCCGGTCAGTAACGAGCGGCGGGACAGCATGGTGTTCGATCTCGCACGCGAGCATTTCTTGGGCACACAATACGTCAACACCGCGTGCCGGTCTTGTAGTTCATCGCTCTAGCCGATTGGGCGCAAGGCGCTATGATCGCGGGGTGCGGGCGGCAAATCGGGAGTGCGGAGACGGGGATGCGGTGGTTGATACTACTCGCGGCGCTTACGGTCGGCGGCTGCGCGACCGACGTCGGCCCGAGCCCGGCCGAATTGAAGGCGCAATGGGACGCGCAAAACGTCTATCCGCAAAACTACAAGAACGACCTGATGGCGTTCATGCGCACCTATCTCAACGACCCGGCCCACGTCCGCAGCGCTTCGGTGTCGCAACCGGTGCTCAAGCAGGCCGGGCCGGGCCAGCGCTACGTCGCGTGCGTGCGCTACAACGCGCGCGTCGACGGCAAGTATGCCGGCATCAAAGAGGGCGCCGCGACCTATGTGTCGGGAAAGCTGGACCGCTATTTGTCCACGCCGCAGGAGGTGAAGGAATTTTGCAAGGATGCGGCCTACGCGCCGTTTCCCGAAATGGAAGCGCTGACCCGCTGACAGACTTCACGCATGAGACACGCCGCCGCGCACACCACAATAGACGTGCGACAACCGCCGGCTCGGACCAAGCTCGGCGGCTTCAGATTCAGTCAGAACGGCCGAAAGTAGCCTCGGGCGACGAGGTCACTTAACCTTGAGGTTCTCCGCGGATGTCTTTCCGCGGTTCTCGACGAGCTCGAACTGAACGGTCTGACCCTCGTTCAGCGTGCTAAGTCCGGCGCGTTCGACCGCCGAGATGTGCACAAACACATCCTTCCCGCCTTCTTGGGGCTGGATGAAGCCATAGCCCTTCGTCGGATTGAACCACTTTACGGTGCCCTGAGGCATGCTAGATCTCCGAAGTATTACGAGTAACACCGATAGTTTGGCACAGTCTGCAACCACCGAACAAGGTCCCGGGCGGCCGGCATCCTCTGACATTAGGGTGATCGCCGGAGACCGCCTTTGCCGTCGAAAGTCGGCGACTCCCGCCCGATGAACTATTGCAAATCGGGCGGGGCTGCAAGAAACGCGAGCCTTATCATCGGGTTGCAGACATGTTTGAGCGCGCGGCGCGGCCCGCAAAATTTCATGCCGCGTCAGATCGGTCAGCGGCAAGCCAATGTTTTCAACCCTGGCCGATTATCCGGCCGCCGAATTGGAATACGGGCGCTTCGGCGGCAACGCGCGAACAGGGCAATCAGCAGGGTCTCATTGCCTCAGCCCGGCGGTGCGGCGCCGGGCGTCGATGCTCATCAAATTGTCTATGCGGCGGCGCCGACGAATGCGGCAATCAAAGCCAATTCGTTTGGTTTTTCTGGTGCCGGGTGAGGGAATTGAACCCCCGACCAACGGTTTACAAAACCGCTGCTCTACCGCTGAGCTAACCCGGCTTGCCTGAGAGAGCTATCAGCGTCGCCGCGCCGCCACAAGGCGGCACGTCCTTTCAGGTGATCGATGTGAGCTTCTCCAGAACGTCGATCAGCCAGGCCGCCGCGTGCAGGATCGCCAGGCGCTGCGCCAGCTTTGCACGGCGGAAAGTAGCATTGAGCAGGGTCAGGGCGCGCTTGTAGGCCGGGTGACGTTGTGCCGCTTCGCCGAGCGAGGTCAGGCGCGCGATCAGCGCCGCGCGGCGCGCCTCGATGTCGTCATAGCGCTGGCGAAAGCCTGCGCCCGCTTTTGGCTTTTCCGATGGTCGCTCACGATCCGACATGTTGATTAACTTTAATATCGAGATGGCTGAATTGCGAGCGGAACCCGGTTATCAATTGGTGCTTTGAATCCGGCGTGTTCGTGGCGATGCGGCGATTAATGTTACCTTGCGATCGCACGCGGCAAAGCAAAGCATTCGTATAAAATAGTTTTGAATTTGCCGGAAGCAGGTCGAGATGCGGGTTCTGTTCGCTATCGCATTGTTGAGCTTCGCCGTCGCCGCGCGCGCGGCCGACCTTCCCGTCGGAAATTCCAACAATGGATTCGACGGCCTCCAGCGCGCCGAGATGGTGTGGCTGTACGACGATCAGCCCGGCGTCGTCGTGCGGGCCTATTGGAGCGAGCCTTGGCAAGGCCGTCACTATTTTCCCTTCGACGGAATTCGGCCACGCCTCGGCCGCCGCGAAAATCTGTCGGCGCCGAGCCATCCATCAAAGCCGGCACAGAGCTATAGCCGCACCTGGAACAATAACTGGGCCTTTGAGCATTCGCCTGTCATTCTGCCTCCTCCCGGCGATCAGAGCGGTGTTGTCAACCCGGATGGCAATCAACAGGACTCACACGAGCGGCACCGGTTCCACCCGCGCGCTCATCACCACATTCAAACGCACTGAACCCCTGAAAGCACTCGCATGATCCATCGCACGCGCATCCTCGCTCTCGCCGCCATTGCCGCCGCCGCGCTGCTGCCGGCCGCCGCGCAGGCCCATTGGGACAATCGGTGCGGCTGCCAGCGGGCGGCGCTCCATCATCGCCATTATGTGCCGCACGAACGCGGTGTCGTCGCCGTCCAGCTGACGCCGGACGTCTTCGCCATTCCCTACCACCTGCGACACTATCCTTACGTCAGCGGCGGCTATCGCGATGGGCGCGTCGTTGGCGGGCCGGTCGTTGCCGAATCCGGTGCAGCCGCTCAGTCCCGCGTGATCGACGCCGACGCTGAGGTCACCATTCTCGGGCCGGACCGCATGAACATCCGCTTGTTCCGCAAAGGACGCGGCGTCGTCATTCATTCCGACCACTAACGTCTTCAAGAGACAGCGGGCGCTCACGGCGGGTCTGGGGGCCCGCCGTTTGCATTTTAGGCGCCGCGAAGCCGCCGGCTGGCGACGTAGAGTGCAAGGGCGGCCGCGTTCGACACGTTGAGGCTCTTGATTACGCCCGGCAGATCGAGGCGGGCGACCGCGTCACAGGTTTCCTTGGTGAGTTGGCGCAGGCCTTTGCCCTCGGCGCCGAGCACCAGCGCGAGCGGCGCGCGCAAGGGCAGGGCGGCGAGGTCGGCGTCGCCGCTCGAGTCGAGCCCGACCACCAGGAACCCGCTCTGCTTGAGCGCGGCAAGCCCGCGCGCCAGGTTCTGTACGCTGACCAGCGGCACGACCTCGAGCGCGCCGGAGGCGGCCTTGGCCAGTGCGCCGGTCGCATCCGGCGAGTGGCGCTGGGTGGTGACGATTGCGGTCGCCGCGAAGGCTGCCGCCGAACGGAAGATGGCGCCGACATTGTGCGGGTCGGTGATCTGGTCGAGCACCAGTACGACGCCTTGCGCCGGCAGGCTTTCGACCGCGGGCGAGGGCAGGGCGTCGGCCTCGAGATAAAGCCCCTGGTGCACGGCGTCGGGCGCAAGCCGCTCGGCGATCGCCGACGGCCGCACCAGGTCCGGCGCCAGCGCTGGAACAATGCCTTCCTCCGCCAGCCGCCGTGCGGCGTTCTCGGTGGCGAGCAATTTGCGCAGGCGGCGCGCCGGGTTCTTCAGCGCGGCGGTGACGGTGTGCCAACCGTACATCACAGTCGGGCCGTCGGCGGGCCGCAGGCTGTCACGGCGGGCGCGTTCGAAACGCTCGCGCCGCTCGACCTGCTCGCGGGTGGCGCCGGGTTTGCCGCGGCTGCCGGATTTTCGCTGTGTCATGGCGGTGCCTTAACCGATCCGCGCAGGGCGGAACAGCCTCCATTGACTTCGCGGGAGTGGGTGCTCATAAACCGCGCCTGTCCGGTGCGCCGAGGCGGTGGTTTTTCGCGTCGGATCAACGTGCTGGCCTTCAAGGGAGAGTGTCCCGAGCGGCAAAGGGGGCGGACTGTAAATCCGCTGGCTATGCCTTCGTAGGTTCGAGTCCTACCTCTCCCACCACGCTTCGCCCTGACGGGCTACGCGTGCCGCAGCCGCGCGTAGAACGTTAGGGCAAAGCGTGTCCGGCGAAGCTTGCGCGAAGCGAAAGCGAAGACGGACTGGGGCGACGCCATCTGGCGGCGTGCCTCGCCGACGCGAGGACTGAGTTGCTCGTCATTTTAGTTGCGATAGTTGCGGGCGCCGGCAGGTTCTTGCAACGAGCCGATCATTGACACCGGCGGAGGTCCGCGCGACCCTCCCCGCAGTGAGCGGCTAATCTGCGTCAAACAAAACAACAATCGTTTCGGAGGAACCCATGAAAGCAATTCTGCGCTGGGGCGCGCCATTGTTGATGACGGTCGGTCTGCTGGCAGCCGTGCCGGCTGCGATGGCCCAGACCGATCATGAAAAGCAGCTCTATGAGGCGGCAAAGAAGGAAGGCGGGCAGATCACCTGGTATTCCGGCGTGCTCAACCAGCAGATTTGCGACGACGTCGGCAAGGCGTTCAGTGCGAAATACCCGGGCCTCAGTGTCCATACGATCAAGACTACATCGCAGGTCGCCTTCCAGCGCCTGCTGCAGGACCTGAAAGCCGGTGACGCGCTCTCCGACATCTTCACGACGACAGACGAGAGCCACATGGCCTACCTCGTCAGCAAAGACCTGCTGCTCCACTATGTTCCGGAGAACGAGAAGGGCTTCTCCAAGGTGCTGCGCGGCATCGACCCCAAGGGTTATTATCATGTGAGTTGGGTGGGGATCGTTGCGCTCATCTACAACAAGAACAAAGTGAGCGCGGCGGATGCGCCGAAGGACTGGCCGGATCTCACCAATGCGAAATGGAAAAACCAGATCGGCTTCGGCTCGCCGAACTACAGCGGGCTGATCGGAGTCTGGTCCGTCGGCATGGAGCAACGCTACAAGTGGGATTTCTTTGAGAAGCTCAACAAGCTTAATCCGCTGATCGGCCGTTCGGTCGACGATCCGATCACCACGCTCAACTCGGGCGAGCGCATGGTGGCGCCCGGCAATCCTGCCTCCGCCTTCCGCAGCGCGGCGCGCGGCAATCCGCTGGCCGTCAATTACCCGACCTCGGGCACGTTGTTCGATCCCTCACCGTCGGCCATCCTCAAGGGCTCGCATCATCCGAACACCGCCAAGCTGTTCATGGAATTCTTGGCCGGGCCCGAATATTCGAAAATCCTGGCGAAGAATTTCGAGCAGCCCTTGCGCGACGACGTGCCGCCGCCCCCGGGAGCGAAATCGCTCTCCGACATGAAGGCGTTCACGGTGAAGCTGCCGGACATCGAAAAGGAATTGCCCAAGGTCAAGGAAAAATGGCGCGACACATTCGGCATGTGAGCGCCGGACGGACAGAACGCCTGTTATGAGTACGGCACCATCGCCCCCGGTGCAGGGCGCCGCCCTGCGCCAGGGGCGGCTCGGTCGGCTGCGCCGGTTTGAGCCGGCGACCTTGATTTGGTTGTTGGCGGCTGCCGCGCTGCTGTTTCTGGTGGCAACGCCGCTGGTGCGGCTGCTCATTTCCAGCCTGCAGACGACCGACAGCGGCACATTCACGCTTGGTAACTATGCCAGCGCTTATGGACGCCTGCGCAACCTCGAGGCGCTCGGCAATTCGCTGCTCTATGCACTGGAAGTGACAATCATGTCGGCCGCGATGGCAGTGCCGATCGCGTGGGGCGTCTCACGTACCGACATGCCGGCCAAGGGTCTCATCCGCGCCTTGATCCTCGGCGCCTTCATCACGCCGCCTTATCTCGGCGCGATCGGCTGGATCCTGCTCGCGGGGCCGAATGCCGGCTGGCTCAACCGCATTTTCATGGCGGTGACCGGGAGCCACACCGGGTTCATCGATGTTTACAGCTTCGGCGTGCTGTCGCTGGTGACGGCGCTTTACGCCTTCCCCTACATTTTCGTGTTTACGTCGGATGCGCTCGATCGCGTCTCCTCGGAAATGGAGGAGGCGGCGAACATCCTCGGCGCCGGCAGTTTCTACACGATCTTCCGCATCACGCTGCCGCTGGTGACGCCGGCGATCCTCGGCGGCGCCATTGTCGTATTTCTCGACACCGTGGCGCTGTTTGGAACGCCCGCCGTCATCGCGTTGCCGGCGCGCATCCGCATCATGACGCTGGAGCTTTGGCAATATTTCGAGTTTCCCGTGCGCGCGGAGGTCGCCGCCGCCTACGCCATTCCGCTGATCGGAATCACGTTGGCGCTGTTCTGGGCGCAGCGCGCGATTCTTGGCCGCAAGAGCTACGTGGCGCTAACGGGAAAGGGCGGCAGCCGCACTTTGACGCCGCTTGGACGCTGGCGCTGGCTGGTTCTCGGCTATGCCTTGCTTGTGGTCTCGCTGGCGGTGATCTTTCCTTACGCGGCGCTGGCCAAGGCCGCGTTCAGCAAGGCCTGGGGTCTTGGCTTCACGCTCGGCAACATCACGCTCGACAATTTCGAGCGCCTGCTCTCGGAGGAGGGCGCGCGCGACACCATCGTCCACAGCTTCACCTATTCGGCGGCGGCCGGCTGCGTTGCCGTGGCGCTGGCGCTGCTCGTGGCCTATGTCGTCAACCGCAGGCTGATGCCCGGAGGCAACCTGCTGACTTTGCTGTGCATGGCGCCGCTCGTCATTCCCGGCATCGTGCTCGGCATCGGCTTCTATGCCGCTTTCGCTGCGCCGCCGGTTGCGCTTTACGGCACGGCGGCGATCCTCATCCTCGGTTACAGCACGCGCTTCCTGCCGATCGCCTATGTCAACTGCGCCGCGAGCCTGCAGTCGCTCAACCCCGAGATGGAAGAGGCGGTGCGCATCCTCGGCGGTTCGCGCTTGCGCGCGATCTCGCGCGTGATCGTGCCGGTGCTGAAGAAAAGCCTGCTCGGCACATGGTTGCTCGTCTTCATTCCGGCGACGCGCGAGCTGAGCACGGCGATCTTCCTCGTCGGCGCGAAGACGCGCGTCATCTCGGTGATGATGCTGGACCTGAGCGAGAACGGCAGCTTCGAAATCCTCGCCGCGCTCGGCTTCTTCCTGCTTGGCGCGACGATCCTGATCGTGCTGCTGGGCTACAAGATCATAGGACGCGATTTCATGTTGAGGCGATCATGACCGGGCGTGAGGAAAAGAGCCTCCCGTGCCTGTCGCTGGACAGGCTGAGCTGCACGTTCGGCGCGTTCACCGCCGTCGATCAGCTCAGCCTGGACATCGCGCCGGGCGAGTTCATTTCGCTGCTCGGGCCCTCCGGCTGCGGCAAGACGACGACGCTGCGGATGATCGCGGGCTTTGTGCGCCCGACCGGCGGAGCGATCGTCATGGACGGCGAGGTGATCTCGTCGCCGCAGGGCTCGCTGCCGCCCGAGAACCGGAAGATGTCCATGATCTTCCAGAGCTACGCCATCTGGCCGAACATGACGGTCGCGGAAAACGTCGCCTTCGGCCTCAAGCTGCGTCGCTTCGACCGCGCCTCGATCCGCAGCAAGGTTCAGGCGATGCTCGACACGGTCCGGCTCGGCGCGCTGTCCGACCGCTATCCCGCCGAGTTGTCGGGCGGGCAACAGCAGCGGGTCGCGCTCGCGCGCGCGATGGTGATCGAGCCGCGCGTCCTGCTGCTCGACGAGCCGCTGTCCAACCTCGACGCCAATCTGCGCGAGGAAATGCGCTTCGAAATCCGCCGGCTGCACGACAAGTTCCACTTCACCACCGTCTACGTCACCCACGACCAGGGCGAGGCCATGGTGACGTCGGACCGCATCGCGGTGATGAACCATGGCCGGCTGGAACAGATCGACGCGCCGCACACGCTCTATACGCGGCCGAAAACGCAATTCGTCGCCGGCTTTATCGGCCGCACCAATTTTCTCGAGGGGCGGATCTCAGGGGACCGGATCGTTTTCGACCATTTCGATCTGCCGCGAGCGCTGTTCGGGGCTGACGGAATCGGCGCAAAAGACGCGATCCTGTTCTCGGTCCGGCCGCACAGCCTGTCGCTGCACCGCGAACCGCTGTCCGCAGGCGAGGGCGCGCGGGTGCAGGTGCGGCTGATCGAGCGCGCCTATCTCGGCGAAACGTGGGACTACGTGGTGTCGCCAGCCGACAGCGGCGTCCGCCTCAAAGTTGCGGCGACGCCCTCCCAGATATTCGAGATCGGTGAGACGCTCTGGCTGCAACTTGACCCGCAGCAAATGGCGCCCATCGAGGCTTGATGCCGCGGCGCGGCCGCCGTCGGCGATCACGCCGGCCAGATAGGTTCGGTCGTGTGCGCTCTTTTGCCGCTTGCCCATGGCTTCTTCCTCTTTCATGGACAGGATAGCCGGGAGCGCGACGGCGGTATTCGGGAAGTTTTCGCTGGGGTTAAGAACGCGCCGGCCGCCTTTGCGCGGCGCGGCGGAATCCCCTAAATGAGTGGCCGAATGCGGGTGTAGCTCAATGGTAGAGCAACAGCCTTCCAAGCTGATGACGAGGGTTCGATTCCCTTCACCCGCTCCAACCTTCGCGCCTGCGGCGCTTCGGTTGGCAAGCCAGCCTTAGTCGCAAGGTTGCCCGCCGTAGCCTTGGCGGAGGCGGGCGAGATCAGGCGAAACATCCCGCAATCTTCATGAGCTGACGCACGCCGGCGGCGTCGAGATCGTCGATTCTGCGGGCGAGGGCGATGATGTCTTCGGCCGCGCTTGGTTCAAGGTTTGTCGCCAGGCAGTCGCGCACCTTGATGAGATGCTCGGCCTCGCCGATCGGCGGCGTGCCCCATTTGCCGCGCGGCCCGTTGCAGCGCGTCTCTAGCACGCGCCCGCCGTCGAGTTCGACGCGCAGCAGCACGTGCATATCCTCGAAACGGCCGGGGATCGCGGGATCGAGCACGACCTCGAACTTGCCGAGCAGATTCTGCATGTCGGGCTTGGCGAGCCGCTCATCGGTGAAGGTGCGGATGCCGACTTTGCCGTCGAGCAGCGCCGCCGCCGCGGTATATTGCAGCGAGAATTTTCCTTCGAGCCCTTTCGCCGGCCGCGGCCGGTTGACGTAAGCCATCACCGGCGCGGTCAGCACCACGCGGCGAATGGCGTTGGTATCGGCGATCTGCGCGTGCAGTTCGAGCCCCGCGGTGATGCCAAAATGCGTGCCGAACTGGCTCGGAAACATTTTGATCGCGTAGCCCGGGTCGACGATGCGCAACGGCGCGCGGCCATAGCCGAGCATTTCGTCGATCTTGAAAGCGTCGCCGTAGAACGCCGAGACGTAACCTTGCGCGGCTTCGAACACGTTTGCATTCGCGGTGAAACCGCGCGCGGCGAGCAGCGCCGCCTCGAGGCCGAGCGCCGCCGCGTGCCCGCAATGCGTCGATTTGGTCATGGTGCCGGCGTTGGCCAGCACGCTGCCGGCGCGCGAAGCGGCAATGCCGATGGCGTGCGCGAGCGGTGCCGGATCGAGCTTCAGCAGATGTCCGGCCGCGACTGCGGCGCCGAGCGGGCCCGCGGCGCCGGGCGGATGAAACCGGCTGGTACTCGCCTCGAACTGGCCGGAGGCCTGGCGGATCCAGCCCTGCATCTCGACGCCTTTGACCAGCGCGGTCAGGATCTCGCGGCCGGTCGCGCCGCGCTGCTCCGCCAGCGCCAGCGTGCCGGCGAGCGTCGTGGACAGCGCGTGGTTCGCCGGGCTCCACATCGGCTCGAAGTCGAGCACGTGCATGGCGGCACCGTTGAGCGCCGCCGCCGACACCGTATTGAGACGGAAGCCATTGCCGATCGCGGTCGCCTGCGGCGCGCCGGCTTGCTCCTTGTGGTAGGCGGCAAGGATCTGGATCGCTTCTTCTTCGGTGCCGGCAATCGCGATGGCGATGCCATCGAGCACCAGCCGCCGCGCCGCCGCGACCGCGGGCGTCCCGAGGTCGTCATAGCCGGTCGCGGCGATCCGTTCGCAGAGTTGCGCTGTCACCGACATGGTAGGCATTTCAAGCTGAGGATTGGCGCGTCAGTCCACTTTGAGGTTGGCGAACTTCACGACCTTGGCCCACTTCTCGGTCTCGTCGGCGATAAATTTGGCGAACTCGGCGGGGCTTCCGGACATCGGCACGCCGCCCAGATCCTCGAGCTTCTTCTTCAGCGCGGGATCGGCGAGGCCGGCATTGATCGTGCTGTTGAGCTTGGCGACGATGTCCTTTGGTGTCTTTGCCGGCGCGCCGATGCCGAACCACGCCGTCCCGTTATAGCCCGGCACGGATTCGCTCACGGTCGGCACATCCGGCAACACCGGCTGACGCTTGGTCGCGGTCACGGCAAGGGCGCGCAGCTTGCCGTCTTTGATGAAGCCCATCGAGGACGGCAGCGGATTGAACGTAACCTGCACCTGACCGCTGACCAGATCGGGGAATTGGCTGCCCTTGTAGGGAATGTGGGTCAGCTTGGTGCCGGTCATCATCTGGAACAGCTCGCCGAGCACGTGGTTGGCGCTGCCGATGCCGGGCGACGACATATTGATCTTGCCTGGATTGGCTTTGGCATAGGCGATGAACTCAGGCACGGTCTTCGCCGGCACCTGCGGATTGACCATCATCACCGTCGGCACGGTGATGACGCCGGCGACCGGCTCGATGTCCTTGCTGAAGTTGAACTTGAGCGAGCGGTACAGCGTTGTGTTGATGGTGTTGGTCTGCGTGATCCACAGCAGCGTGTAGCCGTCGGGCGAGGCCTGCACGACGGTCTCGGCGGCGATATTGGTGCCGGCGCCGGTGCGGTTTTCGATGACGAATTGCTGGCCGAGCTTTTCCGTCAGCCATCCCCCGGTCAAGCGCGCGCAGATGTCGGAGGAAGTGCCGGGCGGAAAGCCGACAACGATGCGCCCCGACCGCGACGGGTAGGTATTGCCCCATGCGAGACCCGAGGCGGCCGGCAACGCGGCCGCGCCCGCGGCGAGTCGAAGAAAAGTTCTGCGGCGAAGTGTCATCGCAATCCTCCCTTATCGTTCTGAGGTTTTCAGCAAAATACAGGGTCCGCCAAAGCGGCGGAAGGGGCCTCTCTATCTATCGGCGCAATTGCGACGATGTGAGAACACCGGGATTGACGACGTTGATCGGATGACCGTTTTGATACGCCGCGATCTGATCGAAAATTTCCACGAACTGCGTTTCATATTCCTCGCGCGTCACGTAACCGATGTGCGGTGTGGCGACGACATTGGGCAGGGCGAGCAGCGGGAGATTGGTGTCGCGCACCGGCTCTTCCTCGAAGACGTCGACGGCGGCCATGCCCGGCCGCCCGGCCTTGAGCGCGGCAACCAACGCGTCCGGTTCGATCAGCGGCGCGCGGCTGGTGTTGACGAGCACGGCCGTCGGCTTCATGCGGGCGAGGTCGCCGGCGGTAACGATGCCGCGCGTCGCGTCGACGAGCCGCATGTGCAGCGTCAACACGTCGGACTCCTCGAAGAACGCCTGCTTGCTCGCAGCCGTCGCGTAACCCTCGGCACGCGCCTTGGCCATCGATGCCTCGCGGGCCCAGAACTTGACCGTCATGCCGAAAGCCTTGCCGTAGGCGGCGACTTCGCGGCCGATCCGGCTGTAGCCGAAAATTCCCAGCGTCTTGCCGCGCAGCGTCGCGCCGACGCCGATCTGCCAGGTCCCCGCCTTGAGCGAGGCCATCTGCTGCGGAAGCTGTCGCGCCGCGGCCAGCGTCAACGCCCAGGTGAGCTCAGCGGCGGCGTAGCACGGCGCGCCGGGGTGCTGACTTGAAGACACGACAATACCGAGATCGGTGCAGGCGCCGATGTCGATGTGCGGATAGACGCTGCGCTGGCTGATGAGCTTGAGGCGGGGCAGACGTTCAAGCAGCGGTGCACGGATTTTGGTGCGCTCGCGGATCAGCACCAGGACGTCGGTACCCTTGAGCCGCTCGGCCAAGGCGTCGACGTCTTGCACGTGATCGTTCCAGATTTTGACGGCGTGACCGTCGAGCTTGCTGAAACAATCGAGGCTGCGAATCGTGTCGAAGTAATCGTCGAGGATCGAAATCTTCATCTGCCGCACCGGTCCGCTTTGAGCGCAGCCCGAATTCGACGAATCGCGCGAACGGCCACGACCGGTTTCTATCCGAGCGGGCCGTACTCAATCGGTCATTCGGTCCGTTCGCAAGTCAAAGGTCTTTTCCAACGTTTCCGCTTTTTCGGCCAGTTCTGCGCTGATGGCGCCTAACGACTCTTGCGTGCGCGTGTCGCTGCAATTGCGCGAGATCTGATTGCAACGGACCGCCACATTGCGGAGATACGCAGCAATTCCCATCTGCATTTTCGCTCCCCCCACCGTGTGTGCGAATGCGGGATTACGCTTCCTGCACTTTTTATTGTTCGGGTTTTGATGCCCCGAAGGTTTTCGTTGGCGGCATTAACAACTGTTCTTTGCCAGCCGTCAAATGAAGCGGGCCACATGCCTAACGCGAATCTGCCGACGTCTACACGAGATGCGCGCGCACGAAAGCCGGATCGAAGATGCGGTCGGCCATGACCTGGCAGCGCTTGATCAGCCGGTGCTCGTCCGGCCCGTAGTCGGGGATGGCGTTGTGCAGGGTGCCGATGTGATCCCACATCAGCACGTCGCCTTCGCTCCAGCGATGCGCATGCTGATATTTCGGCTGCAACTGATGGCGGAACAACTCGTCGAGCACAGCGTCGCTCTCCGCCTCGTCCAATTCGTTGATGCGCACGGTGTAGCCGGGATTGGCGTAGAGCACTTTGCGTCCGGTGATCGGGTGGGTAAGGAATACTGGATGCACCGAGGGCGCGCGCGCGGCGCGCTGCTCCGCCGTGAGCGCCGGCCGCTGCGAGGCGGGGCGCCGGCGCATTTCCTCCCAGAATTTGTTGAAGTCGTGTGTCGCCGTGGCGTCGGCGAGCTTCGTCTTGAGCGCGGGCGAGAGGTCGTCATACGCCGCGCGCATGTCGGCGAACACGGTATTGCCGAGCGGCACGCCGTTCCGGCGCGGCACCTTGATGGCGTACAACACGTTGGCGAAGCCGACGACGGGATTGTAGGACATGTCGGTATGCCAATCCTGACCGGCATCGGCGAGGCCGATCGGCTTGCCATCCTCCAGAATATTGGAGAGCAACATCACTTCCGGTACGCCGGGCTCGCAATAGGTTCCGGTCGGCGAGCCTTGCAGGGTTCCAAATTGCGCCGAGAATGCCTTGAGGGCGTGCGCGTCGAGGGTCTGATTGGGGAAGCAAAGCACGCCGTAACGCCCAAGCGCGCCAAGGATCGTGTTAAATTGCGACCCATCGACCGGCTGCGCCAGGTCGATGTCGTCGATGCATGCACCCAGGTTTTCCGGGTTGGGCGTCAGTTTCATGCGCCCGATCTTATGAAGCCGCCACGCAATGTACAGGGCGCCTGCCAGGCCGCATTCCGGCTGTCTTCCCGGAGTGGGCCCCAAACTGGCTTCTTCCGCGCTTGCAAAGCTACCCTGTATAATGCATGACATGTCCGCGGCGGGCCATTATATGGTCCGCCGTATCCGCTTCCGGAGGGGTGTAGCTCAGCTGGTAGAGCACCGGTCTCCAAAACCGGGGGTCGCGGGTTCGAACCCTGCCGCCCCTGCCAGGCGGCGCAATTACAGCGCATGCGGGCAGTCCGGGAGCCGTCTTGAATGTCGGCTGATCGTTTCGCGGTCACACTCGCCGTCGATCGAAATCTGTTTGCGCCGGCAGTTTTTACAGCGCATTCGGTTTTGAGCCACGCTCCGCGACATCCGTTCGATCTTGTCATCGCGGTGCCGCCCAACACGATCGCGCGAGCATGGATCGACTACGTCGAGAAGAATGTCGGCGCGAGGGTGGTTGAATTTCCCTTTGACCGCCATTTGTCATATGGCCGCGCCATCAACCGCTATCCGCCTTCGGCGTTTTACCGGTACGCGTTTAATCAATTTCTCGGGGACGTCTACCAGAAGGTGATCTTCCTCGACGCCGACATTCGCGTGGCCGGCGACATTTCAACCCTGTTTGGGCTCGATCTTGGCGGACAACCATTTGCCGCCGTGCCCGACGGCGTCATCCATTCCGATGCGGCAGGGCAGTGGCAATCTTACCTCGCCGGTCTCGGTCTCGATGCCGGCATCAGCTACGCCAACACCGGAGTGCTCGTCATCGATCCGGCGAATTGGGCCAAACAGGATTTGAGCGCGCGTGTCTTGGACTATGTCGGCAAGCATGCGGAAGCCTGCTTTCTCGCCGATCAAAGCGCGCTCAATGCCATCGTGCGTGGCGAGTTCATCAGGCTTTCGCCGGTTTGGAACATGTTGAGTGGTTTATGGTTTCGCTCGAAGCTGGCTGAGTTCGTTAGTCCCGTCGTCTTTCACTATTCGGGTGCGTTCAAGCCATGGCGGCCACTGACGTGGCCTTACGATCCAGCGGTCAGCGATCTCTATCGCGAGTTCTTCCGCGATACTCCTTGGTCCAACGTTGTGAACTGGTCCGGGTCTGCGGCCGAATGGCGGAGCTTCTTGAGAGCACGATACCGCGCGGGGCTTCGACGCTTGCGCGGCAAAGCGTCGTTGCTGTCAGACGAAACGATGTTGAGATTTCGCCAATACCTGCAGACCACGCCTTTCGCCGACATCCAACAGGGTCTGGTGGTGCGCCAGCCCGACGGATCGCTGCATGCCGCGTGAGGCCCTCAAAGACAACTCGATCTGCGGCCTGCTGGCCGCCGGCGCGCCGTCGCCAGGCGTAAGCCGTTGCTTCGAAAGTGAAAAGCCAAGAGTCCTTGACGCCGCGAGTGGTGGACTGTAGGACACGGCATCGCTAGCGGCCCGGTGACGGACTTCCGCGGCGACCATGCCCCCAAAGAGGATCAATCTGGTCTCGTCCTTCACCTTGGGCGTGGATCACTTTTGGAGTTCACGGATGGCGACGTCTCCCTTCAGGTTCCTGCAAGAGGTGCGCGAGGAAACCCGCAAGGTCACCTGGCCCTCGCGCAAGGAAACGATGATCACCACCGCCATGGTGTTCGTCATGGTGGCGATCGCCTCGGTATTTTTCCTCGTCTCGGATCAATTGATCCGCATTGCCGTTACCTTCGTGCTCGGCATCGGCACCTGAGAGCGCACACAGCCATGAGCGACACCGACACGACCACGACGACCCGCCCCAAGCGCTGGTACATCGTCCACGCCTATTCCAATTTCGAGAAGAAGGTCCAGGAATCGATCCGCGAGCAGGCCAAGCAGCGCGGGCTCGAGGATCACTTCGACGAAATTCTCGTCCCCGTCGAAACGGTGGTCGAGGTGCGCCGCGGCCGCAAGGTGAACGCGGAGCGCAAGTTTTTCCCCGGCTACGTCCTGGTGAAGATGAACCTGACCGACGAGGTCTACCATCTGATCAAGAACACGCCGAAGGTGACTGGCTTCCTCGGCAGCGACAACAAGCCGATGCCGATCTCGGAAGCCGAAGCCAACCGCATCCTGCATCAGGTACAGGAAGGCATCGAGCGGCCGAAACCGTCGGTATCGTTCGAGGTCGGCGAGCAGGTGCGCGTGTCGGATGGCCCGTTCGCCTCGTTCAACGGCACCGTCGAGGAAGTCGACGAGGGCCGCTCGCGTGTCAAGGTCGCGGTGTCGATCTTCGGCCGCGCCACGCCGGTCGAGCTGGAATTCGGACAAGTCGAAAAACTCTAAGATGCTCGAGGCGGCGCGCGCACGCTTCGCCGGCGCCTATGCGCTTCGAGCCTATCTGCCGGCATCGCTCGCCGCGCGGAGTCTTCGCAACACGCTGCGCCGATGGCGCGGCAAGGCAGGCCCGCCGGCGACGCGTTTGCCGCAGGTCGCCTGGCCGCAGGTTCTCAAACACCGTCCGATCGAACTCACCGAAACCGCCAAGAGCGACGGCAACGTGCGCCTGTCGGAATTGGCGATCCTGGCGCTCGCCGCGCGCGAGGCAGCGCCGGGCAGCGAGATCGTCGAGATCGGCACCTTCGACGGCCGCACCGCGCTCAATCTCGCCATCAACGCACAACCCGGCGTGTCCATCGCGACGCTCGATTTGCCACCCGATCAAACGTCTGCGCTGGCCATCGAAGCCTCCGAGCGCCGCTACGTCGACAAGCCGGCGCCCGGCGCGCGCCTGCGCCAATGCGGTGCGGCATGGCGGCCCGCGGCCGGGCGGGTGGTACAGATGCACGGCGATTCCGCGACCTTCGATTGGTCGGCGCATTTCGGCCGGGCAGGGCTGGTCTTTGTCGACGGCTCGCACGCTTATGATTATGCGAAGAAGGATTCCGAAACCGCCCTGCGGCTGGTCATGCCCGGCGGCCTTGTGCTCTGGCACGACTACGGAGTCTGGCCGGGCGTGACGCAGGCGCTCGAGGAACTCCAGGCAGAGCGGCAATTCGGTCTGGTCCATATCCGCGGCACCAGCCTGGTGTTCTGGCGGGCGGGTTAATGACGCGAGCTTTCGGGTCGGGGCGTTATATTTTGCAATAACCGTCGAACCGAATGACCGGTCGGGCCCACTAACGGGGCCATGGATGCCGACGATCCGGAAGCTCTCTCAGCCCTCATCGGTGCCGTCTATGACGCGGCCTTGGACGCGACGGTTTGGCCGGATGCGTTGGGTAAAACCGCAAAATATCTGACG
>DASUGZ010000131.1:0-4790 GCA_036273755.1 Pseudolabrys sp. | reverse complement strand
GGCGCGACGGTCAATTGGCCTGGCCGCAACTCGCCGGCCTGTTGGCGGAGGGGCGCGTCTATGTCGGCCCTGACACCTCGGTGACGCATCTCGCGGCGGCGGCCGGCTGCCCGACGGTGGCGATCTACGGGCCGACCGATCCGCGGCTCTGGGGTCCGTGGCCGGCCGGCGGCATAACTGAACCTTGGGCGGCCGCAGGCATGGTCCAGCGCCGCGGCAATGTCTGGCTGGTGCAGAATCCGCTACCCTGCCTGCCGTGCCAGCTCGAAGGTTGCGAGCGGCGGCTCGACAGCGACAGCCAGTGCCTCATCGAGCTGCCACCCGCCCAAGTCATCGCAGCCGCCAATCAGGCCTTGGCGGAAAAGCGGTAAAGCAACAGTACGACCAGCGCGCAGCCGGCGAGCAGCGCGGCCACGTGCAGCGCTAACGACGCGGTCAACAACGTCGCCGTCGCCAGCGCGACCAGTGCGATGTTCAAAACGAACACGCGGCCGACGATCTGCATGACGCTGTAGCCGCTGTCGGTCGCGCGCTGATAGAAATGGCTGCGGTGCGCCTGCCAGACCGGCTCGCCTTTTGAAAGCCGGCGCAGCAGCGTGATGGTCGCGTCGGCTAGATAATAAAGCGGCAGCAGCAGCGCGGCGGCGACGTGCCCGTCGCCCGCGAGGACGATCAAGAGCCAGCCGAGCAAGAGCCCGATCGGCAGGCTGCCGACGTCCCCGAGGAACAGCCGCGCGACCGGGCGGTTCACCGGCGCAAAGCCGAGCATCGCGCCGCACAGCGCCAGCGCCACCAAGGTCGCCTCGCGCGGCAGCGCCCCCATCAGGCTGAGAACAACGAGGCCGGCGCTGACCGGCACGACTTCGGCGACCGTCAACCAGTCGATGCCGTCCATGAAATTGGTCAGGTTGACGAACCAGAGCAGGACAAAACCTTCAACCACGCGCTCGAACAAAACCGGTAAAGCCGGCACGAGGCGTAGTTGGTTCGGCAATGCGACCACCACGATTGCCGCCGCGACGGTTTGCAACAACAGCCGCGGCAAGACCGGAATCGAACGAATGTCGTCGATGCCGCCGACAATCGCGATGAATACCGTCGCGGCCAAAACCAGCCAGAGCGAAAAGCCGGCGCCGGCCACGCCGAACAGGTCGCCGGCGATGACGACGCCCAGCGTCGCAGCGATGACCGCAACGCCGCCGCCTTGTGGCGTTGGCACTTTGTGCGAGGAGCGCGCGTTCGGCTGGACCAGAGCGCGGCGGTTGAGCAGCGGCAGCAACAGAAGCAGCAGCAGGTAGCTCGCCGCCGCAGCGGCCGCGAATGCGATCCAGCCGGCCGCGCCCATCCATGCGAGCGAGTCGCTCATGAGCGCGGGCTCCGCAATCGCGTCAATGGATCGAGTAAGCGCGTATATAGCGCAACGATCTCGCGCTGAATCCGGGCGCTGGAAAATTGCTCGCTCACCAATTGGCGCGCGGTTTGGCCAAAACGCAGCCGCATCACCGGATCGTTGGCCAGCGCCGCAAGCGCATTTGCCAACGCTTCGGGATTGTCCGACGCGACGAGCAGCCCGGTCTTGCCGGGCCGCGCAACTTCGCGGCAGCCGGGTACGTCGGTCGCGACCAAAGGCCGTCCGCAGGCCGCGGCTTCTAGCAGGCTCATCGGAATTCCCTCTCCGCCGCGCGACGGCAGAACGGCGACATGCGCCTGCCGCCAGACCTCGCGCACGTCGTCGACATGGCCGAGCATGACGAGGTTCGGGATTTTGCGCCACTGAGCAAGGACGTCGTCGGCGATCGAGGTCGGGTTGAGCGGGTCGGGCGCACCGGCGAGCAGCAGGCGAATAGCGACGCTGCGCCCGACCAGAATTTCATGCGCGCGCACCAGCGTCCGCACGCCCTTGCCGTCGAGCAGCCGGCTTACGAAGGCAGCTGTGATTATGGAATTGGCTGGTTCGGCGAGCGGCGCGAACGCCTCGATATCGACGCCGGAGCCCGCAATCGTCTCGATCCGCTGCGCCGGCACGCCGAACTTGGCGATGATGGCCCGGTCGTCTGGATTCTGCACGAGCACCGTGGACCGAGGCCTACTCAGCAGCCAGCCGAGAAAAATGCCGGCCAATCCGCGCAGCAGGCGGGCGCGCGCCGTCCTTGAGGCGAAGGTGAAGCCGAGCCCGGTGAAGGCGTTGAGGACGAGCAAGGGCAGGCCGAGCGCGGCAAGCGAGCCGATCGTGACCGGCAGCACCGCGACGTGATGCACGAGATCGGGCGCAACGCGCCGGTAGAGGCGGCGGGTCTCCAGAACGGCCGCCAAGAGGCAGAACGGGTTGACGCTGCCGCGCCGCCACGCGATCGGGTGCAGGGTGAATCCTTCGCGCGCGATCGCGTCGGCGCAGTCGCCGACATGCGCCGCGACGTGCACGTCGTAGCCCGCGGCTTTGGCGGCACGCGCCATCGGCAAACGATGCGAGACGAAGAACCAGTCTTCGGAGACGAGATAGAGAATGGACCGTGCCATCGGGCGACCTATGCCTTGGCGCGCGCCGGCGCGTTCCGATGCAGGCGCCTTAGCTCAGGCCGGCGATGCGGCACGTCCAAGATGCCCATTTGCTCAAGACCCGCCATTCCGGATATTCATTACCTGCTCGCAAGGCCCGCAACAATCTTACCGTAAATGGGGCGTATTTGCGGGCTCGGCGGCAAATCTTGGACCGGAAGGCATCGACCCGTGGCAGCTGAAAACCCCGTTCTGGTCACCGGCGCGGCCGGCTTCATCGGCTTCCACACCGCGCGGCGCCTGGTCGAGGCCGGGCGCGAGGTGATCGGCGTCGACAACCTGACGCCCTATTACGACCCCAAGCTCAAGGAAGCGCGGCTCAAGCAGCTTTCAGTCGCCAAAAATTTTACCTTCTTGCGGCTCGATCTGGCGGACCGCGTCGCCACGGCGTCGCTGTTCGCCGAGCGTAAGTTTCCATATGTGATCCATCTCGCGGCTCAAGCGGGCGTGCGTCATTCACTGGTCGAGCCCTACGTTTACGCCGACGCCAATCTCGACGGCTTCCTCAATATCCTCGAGGGCTGCCGCCACAACGGCTGCCGGCATCTGCTCTACGCCTCGTCGTCGTCGGTTTACGGCGCCAACACGAAAATGCCGTTCCGCACCTCCGACAATGTCGACCATCCGGTGAGCCTCTACGGCGCGACGAAAAAGGCCAACGAACTGATGGCGCATTCCTATTCGCATCTGTTCAAGCTGCCGACGACGGGCTTGCGCTTTTTTACCGTCTATGGGCCATGGGGCCGGCCCGACATGGCGATGTGGATTTTCACCGAGGCGATCGGCGCCGGCAAACCGATTAAGCTGTTCAACCACGGCAACATGCGGCGCGACTTCACCTATGTCGACGACGTCGTGCAGGCGGTGGTGCGGCTGGTCGATCGTCCGGCGCAAGGTGATGCCGGATGGTCGGGCGATGCGCCCGATCCGGCGTGCAGCGCGGCGCCGTGGCGCGTCTACAACATCGGCAACAACAGCCCGGTCGAATTGCTCGAAGTGGTGGCGCTCCTGGAACAGGCGATCGGCAAGAAAGCCGTCCGCGAATTGCTGCCGATGCAGCCAGGCGACGTTCCGGCCACTTTCGCCGATGTCGACGATCTCATGCGCGACGTCGGTTTCAAGCCATCGACGCCGATCGCCGAAGGCGTCAAGCGTTTCATCGCCTGGTACAATGAGTACCACCGGAACCGCTGAGGGATGAAACCCATGGCAGTTACGGCGGTTCGTTAACCGCTAAACGGGGGAAATCTCGTTGTTCCGGCGCTCCTCGCTTGATTGCCGCCGACCGGGAATGGGATAAGGGCAAAGCGGGCGGGCCCGTGAAAGGTGACCGGCATGCCGAAACTGTCCGAGTTGAAAGTCAAACTGTTCACCGACGGCGCCGACAAGGCGCAGATCGTCGAGATGGCTAAGCAGGCCTGGATCGCCGGCTTCACCACCAATCCGTCGCTGCTCAAGAAAGCGGGCGTGAGCGACTACGAACGCTACGGCCGCGATCTCGTCGCCGCGGTGCCCGACCGCCACATCTCGTTCGAGGTGTTCTCCGACGACATTCCCGAAATGGTGGCGCAGGCGCGCGTCATCACGACGTGGGGCAAGAACGTCTACGTCAAGCTGCCGGTAACCAATTCGCGCGGCGAGCCGCTGTTCGAGGCGATGCGTTCGCTGTCGCGCGAAGGCGTCAAGATCAACATGACCGCGATTTTCACCTCTGAGCAGGTCGAAAAGGCGCACGCCGCGCTCGACGGCGGCGCGCCGGCCTGCGTCTCGGTGTTCGCCGGACGCCTTGCCGATTTCGGCATCGACTACCGACCGATCATGCAAGACGCCATCGCGCGGGCGCGCAAGACCAAGAACGTCGAGATCATCTGGGCCTCGACCCGTGAAGTCTTCAATGTCATCGAAGCCCACGACATGGGCTGCCACATCATCACCGCGCCCGCCGACGTGCTCAAGAAGCTGCCCGCGCTCGGCACCAAGTCGGGGGCTGAGCTATCGCTCGGCGCGGTGAAAGCGTTCCGCGAAGACGCGCTCGCCGCGGGCTTGCAACTTTCCGTGCCGGCCTCGCGCGCCGCCGAGTGAAATGACCGCCCGGACCGTTGCCGTGCGGCGATTTTTGGCCCGCTGCAACGCTGTAACGCACTGAATCAAAACGTGTTCGGTAGTTTTCCCCAAGCGGTCGCCAGCCGCCATCGCGCATGCTAGGGAACGCGGACAGGGGCTCAGGGGCAATC
>DASUGZ010000130.1:0-7334 GCA_036273755.1 Pseudolabrys sp. | reverse complement strand
CGGTGGATATTGGCGGCGTATTCCTCCGGCGTTGACGCCAGCGGCCCGCCGCCATCGGCGACGATGCGCTTCTTGACGTCCTCCGACATCACGATCTTGCGCAGCTCCTTGTTGAGCCGTTCGATGATCGGCTTCGGCGTGCCGGCCGGCGCGACAAGACCGTAATACTGCACGATGTCGAGACCGGGCATTCCGGCTTCTGCCGTGGTCGGCACATCCGGCACCGCGGCGAGCCGCTGCGGCGCGGCGACCGCGATGGCGCGAATCTTGCCGACCTTGATGTTGCCGATGGCCGGCGGCAGCGTGTTGAAGCCGATCATGACGTGGCCGCCAAGCAGATCGGTGGTGAGCGGGCCGGTGCCCTTGTAGGTCACGATGGTCATGTCGGCGCCCGACTGACCCTTGAACGCTTCGGCGCCGAAATAATTCAGCGTCGGCGCCGGCGGCGTGCCGACGGTGACCGTGCCCGGCTTCGCTTTGGCGAGCGCGACGATATCCGACATGGTCTTCACCGGTACCTCCGGATTGGCCATGATGACGATCGGGATCGACGCGATCAGCCCAATCGGCGTGAAATCCTTCTCGAGATCGTAGCCGGTGTTGGCCGGCAGGCTCGCGCCGGTGACCAGCATCAGGATGGTGTAGCCGTCGGGCGCGGCCTTGGCGGCATCGCGCACGCCGATCACCGAGCCGGCGCCCGGCTTGTTGAGAACGATCACCTGCTTGCCCAGCGCATCGGACAGTTTCTGGGCGATGACGCGGCCTTCAGTGTCGACGCCGCCGCCGGGCGCGAACGGCACGATCAATTCGACGACGCGGTTGGGATAATCGTCGGCCTGAGCGGCGAACGGGCCGCCGAAATAGGCCGCGGTCAAAACCGCGGCGAAGGCCGCGTGCTTGAATGGTGCCCAATGTGCGTGGTGCGCCATGGTGTCCTCCCTGCTTTTTTCGTTGGCCGCGATCTTGGCAGTTCTGCCGCCGGTTTGAAACCGGGGGTACTCTTTCTCACGGCTGCGCCAGCATCATCGCCAATGCTGCGGCGATGAACGGCAGCGGCAACGACACCGCCGCGCGCAGCCACACCAGGCGCGGCGGCATCATCGGCACTTCCCAGATCACCAGCCGGTGGATGGCGTAGAGCGCCCAGGCGGTCGAATAGGCAATCACCTGCGGCGCCCCAGCGCCGCTCTTGAGCGCCGCCGAGCCGATGGCGAACCCGACCACCGGCCCGCCCGGCGTCAGCGCGCCACCGAGCGTCGCAACGACGACGCCGAGCAAGCCCGATTGCGGTCCGATCCAGGAGGCGACGACCGCTTTCGGCAACACCTCGGCGATGAAACCGGAGCCGATGACGCCGGCGCCGATGCGCGGCAGCAGGCGCAAGAATTCCAGCACACCGTTGCGCGCGCCGTCTTCGAACAGCCCGCGGCCGCGCAGCGCGGCGATGAAGGCCAGAACCGCAACCACCAGCCAGAGCAGGATGTTGACGGCGAGGAACATTATTCGGCGCTCAGACGGGCGAGCCCGCTGCGCACCGCGATCCGCGCCAGCACGCCGGCGATCAGCGGCAGCGGGATCGCCTCAACAATGCGCCAGATCACAAAGTGCGGACCGAAGAACGGCAACTCCCACACCAGCGCGCGGGTATAACCGCACAGCGTCCAGGCGGTGATGAAGGCGACCACCGCGCCGGCATCGGCGCCCATCACCAGGAAAGCGCCGGCGACCGGATAGATCGTGATCGGCCCGCCCGGCAACAGGAAGCCGAAAAACGCCGCGACCGCGAGCCCGGTGAACCCGGATTCATGGCCGACCCAGCGCGCCACCTGTTCGCGCGGCAGGATTATGGTGACGAAGGCGCCGATCAGGCAACCGGCCAGCACCTTGGGCAGCATCTCGCCGAACAACGTCAAGTCGCTGCCGAAGATGGCGAGGAAATGCTCGCGGCCGTCGCGCACATAGACGGCGGCGGCCGCGGCAAAAGCCACCGCGGCGATCGCGGCGGTCGACCAGTCGAAGGCGCGCCGGCGCGGGCGTGGAGGGCTTGGTTCGGACAAGAGCTTGCGGGGAGGCCCCTACTCCATCGGTCGCAGGCCCAATTTGTCCAAGAGCCGCATGTCGCGGTCGCGCTCTGGATTGGGCGTGGTGAGCAGCTTCGGGCCGTAGAAGATCGAATTTGCGCCGGCGAGAAAACACAATGCCTGTGTCTCCTCGCTCATATCCTCGCGACCGGCGGAAAGCCGCACCACCGAGGCCGGCATGGTGATGCGCGCGACCGCGATGGTGCGCACGAAATCGAGCGGGTCGAGCCGCGCCGCGCCGGCCAGCGGCGTGCCTTCGACCTGCACCAGCATGTTGATCGGAACGCTCTCGGGATGCACCGGCAGATTGGCCAGCGTCGCGATCATGCCGACGCGGTCGTCGAGTCCCTCGCCCATGCCGACAATGCCGCCGCAGCAGACATTGATGCCGGCGTTGCGGACATGATCGAGCGTATCGAGGCGATCGCGATAGGTGCGGGTGGTGATGATGTCGCCGTAGAATTCCGGCGACGTATCGAGGTTGTGGTTGTAGTAGTCGAGGCCTGAGGCTTTCAGCCGCGCCGCCTGTTCGCCGGTCAACATACCAAGCGTGGCGCAGGTCTCGAGCCCGAGCGCCTTGACGCCTTCGACCATGGCACAGACGGAATCGAGATCGCGGTCCTTCGGCTCGCGCCAGGCGGCCCCCATGCAGAAGCGCGAGGCTCCGTTGGCCTTGGCCGCGCGCGCTTCGCTCAACACCGCGGCGAGACTCATCAGCTTTTCGGCTTTGACGCCAGTATCGTATTTCGCCGACTGCGGGCAATAGGCGCAGTCTTCCGGGCAGCCGCCGGTCTTGATCGACAACAGCGTCGAGATCTGCACCTCGGCCGGATCGAAATGCTGCCGATGCGTCTGCGCTGCCCGAAACATCAGCTCCGGAAACGGCAGGGCGAACAGCGCGCGGATCTCCTCGCGCGCCCAGTCGTGGCGCAGTGGCGGCGGACCGGGATAGGGCGAAACGGCATGCGAGAGCGACATTCATGACCTTTGTGCGCGGGATTCATCGCAATTTCTTCGCATTGTAGCGTCAGATGGGACCGTGATAAACCTATGAAAAGCAGATATCGGGTGCCGCCCATGAAAAAACTGTTTGCCGCAATGCTTGCGCTTTCCACGCTCACCGCGCTGACCAGCTCCGTCGAAGCCCAGCTGACCACCGGACGCCAGCGTCAAAAATCGATGCTCCAGGTGGAGGATGAGCAAAAGAAAAAAGCCGCCGAAAAGGCCGAACAAGAATACGAGGCGACGATGAGAAAAGCCCAAGGCCAGGGTGGCGACCAGACCGCCGTCGACCCTTGGGCGAACATGCGCGCGGTTGATGGTGCGCAGCCGAAACACTAGCGGCCGATGAACCGGCTGCTGATCACGCGCTTCGTTTCGGTGCTGGCCGGCGCCGCCGTTTTGTTCTGGGGCCTGCACGGCCTCGAGATGGCGTTCTACATCGCCCTGCCGATCGCGATCGTCGCCTACGTCGCCGTCAAGGTCGGGGTCGGCCTGCTGATCGGCGCCGACAAGGCGATCTGACGTTTATCACCAATGCCGGCGCCAGCCCCAATATGGCCGGTAATAGGGGCCGCCGTAGTAGTAGACCGGCGGCGGAGGCGGCGCGCCATAGACGATCTCTTCGTCCGGATAAGGTCCGCGCGGCGCGTAGCCCGGCGCCGCGGCGGCGCGCGGCGGCACGCGGCCGCTTAAATCGAGCGCGGTCTGGATGGCGAAGCCGCTCTTGCCCTGCCAATTGACCTGACACCAGCCTTCGGCGCAGTCGCTGGCGTCGACCAGGCTGCCACCCGGAATCTTGGCGACGATCTCATTGGTGGTGCCAGGCGCCGCACGCAGGTTGACGGTGGTGGCGACGTAGGCCGGATTTGCCAGGGCGCCGCCCGCCGACAAGACCAGGACGCCCAGGCCGATCAGAATTCGCGCATGTCTCATGACGCTGCTCCCCTGTCCGCGCATCATCGCGGACGTGCCAATATTCCAGCTTGCAATAACGGCGGCATCTGGGCAATCGCGGCCAGCTTGCCTCGCCCTTGGGCCTCGTGAGACAAACCGCCCATGCCGCAAGACGCCCCTGACTTACCGCCCGACCGGCTGAGCAACGATCCGCGCAGCCCTTATTTCAACGCCGAGGTGCTGGCGCGCGACGTCGGTATCCGCTTCAAGGGCGTCGAGAAGACCAATGTCGAGGAATACTGCGTCAGTGAAGGCTGGATCCGCGTCGCCGCCGGTAACGCCAAGGACCGCCATGGCAATCCGCTGACCATCAAACTGACCGGCACAGTCGAGCCTTATTTCAAGAGCGGCAATCCGGGCTGAACCCGAAACGCGCGGCGGCGCCATGGACGAGCACATCACCGGCGAGGACATCGCGCGCGTCGAGGCTCATATCCAGGAGCTCGGCGAGGCGATCGAGCGCTGCCGCAAGTTTTCGCTGGCCGCCAAGGCCGCCATCGCCGCCGGCGCCGGCTGGATGGCGCTGTCGATCGCCGCGATCGTTGCCTCCTCGCCGCAGACAACGCTCACCGCGCTGGCGGCGATCATCATCGGCGTCGTGCTGCTCGGCTCCAACCGCACCACCTGGCGACAGACCGAGAGCGCGCTCGCCGCCAGCGAAGCGATGCGCGCCGACATGATCGGCCGGCTTGAGCTGCGTACGGTCGACGAAAGCGCCAAGCGGCTGCATTAAGCGCCGGCGCAAACTGACAAAAGCGTCGGCGGCCTATCGGCCCTTTTTGGTTTCCGAGCGAAACCTGAGCCAAACGATGGTGCCCATGACAGCCAATGCCAAAACAAAAACGATCATAAATGTATTGGTATCGAGACCATTCATGCCGACCTCCCAGAGGGCCAATCGCGGACGGATGTCGGCTTTGGCTTGAGCCAGCCTATACCACCCGCGCGCGCTCCGCGCGGTCTATTTTCTGAAATTGGGGCCGGGGCCCGGCCTCAATTCTGAAAAATCGGCATTACACCACGAGCGGCGCCGTGTGACGGCCGGCTCAGATGCCCGCCGTTTGAAGTCCGGTTGCCGGGCAAGCGAATGACGACGGCTCTGACGGGAGATTGCTCGCAGTGGAGAAGGAGCCTAAAGGCGGCGCTTGCCGCTGCGAGAGAGCAGGCCGGGCGTTGATGGATGGAAATGCCAGGCTCATCGTGCAGATCAGACCCGTGGGCGCATAAATTACGGCGATCGTGCCGCCAAATTGGCCGAGGGCGCGGGAAAACAATCGTGTCCCGAAACCCTCGTGGGTCGGAATCGCGACCGCGGGACCGCCGCTTTCGCGCCATTCCAGCAATAATTTCGATCCGGCCATCGACCAGAGGCACGACACACGTCCTGTCGGGCAAGAAAGCGCGCCATACTTTGTCGCATTGGTGGCAAGCTCGTGGACGATCAGCGCAAGCACCAACGCCAATTTGGCGGGAACAAAGATTTGCGGCCCCTCGATTGTCGCCCGCGATATCTCGTAAGGACCGAGTTCAGTATTGATGATGTCACCGATTAGGGCTCCACGGCCCTGCGCAGTCTCAATGAGCAGATCTGCGGAAGAAAGGGCCCCGAGGCGCTGCAAGATGGAGTCGCGGGCCGCCTTGTTGCCACGAAGCTGATACGCAATGATTGATTGGATCGTGGCGATTTTGTTTTTCAACCTGTGGCCGAATTCTATGAACGCCAGATGGTGGAGTTCCTCTTCGTCGCCGACGGACCTCTCAAGTCTTCGACAATAATCCGAAGCTAACCGCGCAAGAATCCGCCGCTTCGCCTCATCGGTTTCGGTTTCGAGTTGCCGGCAAAGGTGTCGGATCTTGAGGCACGCGGTGATCAGCTTCATGCCGACTCCCTGGTCATCCCGCGCCCAAGAAATGTTTCCCCCCGGGCACACGCTCCGACCGAGAGTCATGCGCATAGGCATCCTGGCTCCGTTGGCTTTGGCGGAGCTATTGTCCTAATGTGCATTGGCCCAAAGGGTATCTTCCGTAAAACATTGACTAAAAAGGCACGATTCCCGCAAAGCTAAGGCGGCACAAGATCGTCCGTTCCTGAGCCGGCGCCCGGCCTCAATTCTGAAAAATCAGCATCACGAACGCGGCGAACAGCACCACATGCACCGCGCCCTGCAGGATGTTGGTGCGGCCACTTGCGAAGGTGACGACGCTGACGCCCAGCGTCACCGCCAGCAGCAGGTTGTTGGCGCCGGGCAGGCCGAGAAAGACCTCGTGCGCGGTCAGGAAGCTGATCACCAGCATCACCGGCACCGTCAGTCCGATGGTCGCGAGCACTGAGCCGAGGAAAATGTTGATCGAGCGTTGCACCTTGTTCATCCAGGCCGAGCGCGTGGCGCTGATCGCTTCCGGAGTCACCACCAGCATGGCGATGATGACGCCGCCGAGCGCCGCCGGCGCCTTCAGCGTCTCGATCATGTAATCGATCGGATGCGCCAGTTGCTCGGCCAAGAGCACCACCGGCAGGATGTAGGCGATGAGCAACACGGCGTGCCAAGCGAGCCCGCGCCCGCCGCTCGCGCCATGCGCCGGCTCGTCGGCCTCCTCCTTGGTCATGAAGTAGCGGCGGTGGCGACCGGTCTGGATGGCGAGGAAGGCGCAGTAAAGCCCGAGCGAGATGACGACAAGGAACGCCTGCTGCGCGATCGACAGCGTCGGCCCCGGCGTGGTGACGGTGAAATTGGGCAGGCTCAGCGTCAATAGCGCCAAAGGGATGATGACGCTGAGATAGCTGTTGGCGCCCTGCAGGTTGTAGTGCTGTTCGCGGTGGCGCCAGCCGCCGGCAAGCAACGCGACGCCAACCATGCCGCCGAGCAGAATCATGACGACGGCGAACAGCGTGTCGCGCACCAGCGTCGGGTTGTTGTCGCCGTGCAGCATGACCGCCGAGATGCTCATCACCTCGATGGCGGTGACGCAGAGCGTCAGCACCAGCGTGCCGTAGGGCTCGCCGAGGATTTCGGCGACATGGTCGGCGTGGCGCACCACGTTGAGCGCCGAGCCCATCACTGTGCAGAACAGCCAGGCGAAGACGACGGCAAGCCACAGCGGCTGGTCGAGCTTGGCGTAGATCTGTTCGCCGGCATAGGCGAAGACCGCCGTGGTGGCGAGGCTGAAAGCGAGGAACCACTCGGTGCGCACGGCATGGCCGAAGGTGTCGCCGCCCGTGGCTTTGGTGACCTTCGAATCGCGCCGCTTTCTTGCCATGTGCCATCATAGCGTAGCGCGGGCTGATTCACCCTCCCC
>DASUGZ010000129.1:0-5661 GCA_036273755.1 Pseudolabrys sp. | reverse complement strand
GGAGCGCCGAGAGGCGCCCGCGTTCTCCGCGAGGGGAGCGCGGCAAGACGGAAAGACTGGTGCGCCGCTCGGCGCTCCGCTCCCTCGGTCACGAGGGGAAGGAAAGGGAAGGCCGGCGTACCCCGCGCCGCAAGGAATAGGGGCGATGACGCTTGCGCGCCCGCCAATGCTCAGAAAGATTGCAGCAGGAGGAATTGTCATGGACATCGACTTGCCGGAGGTGGTCGCGGAAGTCCGCGCCTGCTTCGATCGCTACGAACAGGCGCTGGTGTCGAACGACGTGCCCGCGCTCAATGCCTTCTTCCGCGACGATCCGCGCACCATCCGCTACGGCGCGGCGGAAATCCTCTACGGCTCAAAGGAGATCCAGGCGTTTCGCGCAGCGCGCTCGCCGGTTGCGCTCGGCCGCACCATCTCGCGCACCGTGATCACCACATTCGGCCGCGATTTTGCGGTGGCCTCGACGCTGTACGAACGGCCCTCGGCGCCCGGCAAGATCGGCCGGCAGATGCAGACCTGGGTGCGGTGTCCCGAAGGCTGGCGCGTGGTCGCCGCGCATGTCAGCTTGATTGATAAGCCCGCTTAAAGCGCCGCGACCGCCGAGACCTCGATCAGAAACTGCTCCTGCACCAGGCGGTCGATCATCAAGAGCGTGTTGGGCGGGTAGGCGCCGTTTGAAAACATTTTCGGGAATTCGCGCAGCCGCCACGCCATGAACTTCGGGATGTCCTGCGAGTGCACCATGTAGGTGGTGAACTCGACGAGATTGCCCCAGCCAGCGCCGCAAGATTTCAGCGCCGCCTCGATATTGGCAAAGGACTGGCCGCATTGCGCGTCGAAGCCACCGTCACCGGCAAGCTTGCCGTCCTTGAGAACGCCGACCTGGCCCGCGATGAAGACGAATTCCGACGCCTTCACGCGGGTCAGATGCGAATATTGGCCGAGCGGTTTGCCGAGCGTGTCGGGATTGATCAGCTTGATGTCGGCCATGGTCGGCTCCTTCTCGTCCGCCGCGTTACTGCGACACGCCGCTCGCCTTGATCGGCACTTCCCACTTCTTGATTTCGCTCTTCACGTAGTCGCCGAGAAAAGCCGGCGTCTGCTGGTTGGCCGGCACGACGGTCGCGCCCAGTTTTTGCAGGCGTTCCTTGACCGCGGCCGAATTCATCGCCTTCACCGCCGCGTCGTTGAGCGTCTTGACGACGTCGGCCGGTGCTCCCTTCGGCAGGAACAGCGCGTTCCAGGTATAGGCTTCGAAGTTCTTGACGCCTTGTTCCGCCCCGGTCGGCACATTCGGCTCGACCGGCGAGCGCTTATCGGTCATCAGCGCGATTGCCTTGACCTTGTGGCTGTCGATCAGCGCCTTCGCGGTGGACAGCACTTCGCAGAAGAAGTCGATGCGGCCGCTGATCAGGTCGGTCATCGCCGGCGCCGAGCCCTTGTAGGGGACGTGTGTGATGTTGGTGCCCATCGCCAGATTGGCGACGACACAGCCGAGATGCGTGGCCGAGCCGGCGCCGGCCGAGCCGAAGCTCATTTTCGATTGGTTGGCTTTCGCATAAGCGATGAAGTCTTTCAGGTTATCGGCCGGAAAGTCGGGCCGCGCGATCAACACGATCGGAACTTCGGCGATCAGCGCCAACGGCGTGAAGTCGGTGACGGAGTTGTAGAGCGGATGCTTGTAGAGCGTCTGGCCTTGCGCCTGGGTGCCGACCGTGCCGAGGAGCATGGTATAGCCGTCCGGCTTGGCGTCCGCGACTCTCTTGCCGCCGGTCATGCCGCCTGCGCCGCCGACGTTCTCGACGATGACCTGTTGGCCGAGGATATCGCTCATCGATTGCGCCATGATGCGGCCGAGCACGTCGGTCGGTCCGCCGGCGGCAAAGGGAATGATCATGGTCAGTGAACGGTCCGGAAATGTCGCCGCGCCGGCCGTTGCGGTCAGCGCCATCAGTGTCGCCAGCGCGGCTCCATAAATCGCTTTTTTCATCGTTTCCTCCACATTGTGTTGAGAGCCTTGTTGCGCTCTCTTTGTTGACGGTCAAGTTTGCCGCCCGAATGGCTGCTATCCGACTTCGACGACCTCCTCGGGGAATTGATGCAGCCGGTCGCCCGGGCCGTTGCCGCCGATCAGGTAGTTGTCGCACAGCCAGTTGAGATAGCCGGCATGAATATAAGTGGGGTGTACCACGATATTCATGTCCTTTTCGATCGCCATGGTTTCGTCGTTGCGGATCAGCGGCCGCTCGACCAGATCGTAGCCCTGGCCGTGACAGTAGAGCCGCGCCTCGTCCGGCCGGCCGTTCTTGCGCATGAAATCGTTGAAGGCGTCCCAGATGTCCTTGCACGACGCGCCGGGCTTGAGCAGGTCGAGCGTCATCTTGCGCGACGCCTTGCAGAACGCGAGCTCATCCTTCATCGCCTGCGGCACCTTGGCGCCGACGACGCAGGAGCGGCCGAGTTCGGTGTACATGCCGCCCGGGCCGTTGTCTTCGACCAACAGGGCAATTTGATCGCCCTTCTGGATGACGCGGTTCTGCAAGTGCTTGTTGGCGAATTTCGAAGGCTTGCCGAGCGGCATCGAGGCGCAGAGATAGATGCCGTTCTCGCTGCCGTGCGACACGCTGTACTGCTGCGCAACCGCCGCGACTTCGGTGTCGCGCATGCCGGGCTTCGCCGCGGCAAAGGCCGCGCGCATGGCGCCGTCCTGCATCAACGCCGCGCGCTTCACCAGTTCCATCTCCTCCGCGCTCTTGATGACCTTGATCCTGTCGACCATTTCGGTGGCGTCGACGAAGTTGGCCTGCGGAAACGCGCGCTTGATGTAGTCGAGCATCGCGTAGGACATCTGATAGGTGCCGACATAGCCGATGGTCGCCCTGGCGAAAGGCGTGAGCGCCTGCGCCGCGAGTTCGGGGTCGTAGTCCTTGGTGTAGTGCGCCGAGGCGTAGCTTGGGGTGGTGAGCAGCCGTTTGACGCCGCGCCAGGTTTGATCGCCTTGTGCGGTCGGCTCGCCGCCGCCGAACGGGCCTTGGCACACCACACTCATCTCATCGTCGCGCGGGAAAACCACCGTGTTGGGGTAGCCGTTGGTCGCCGGCATATCCGTGAAGTAGCGGACATAGCCGCCCATGTGATCGTTGTTGTTCTGCATCAGCAGCACATCGATTTTGTCGCGCGCCATCGCGGCGCGCACCGCCTTCCAGCGGCGCTCCAACTCGGCGGTGGAGATCGGCGTGTTCAGGCGTTCGGACAGAGCCATACTTCAATCTCCCCAGGAGGCGGGCTTGCGCACGATGTTGATCATGGACTTGAGATCGTTGCTGAGGAACTTGCGCATGTTGCCGGCGATCGTCGGCATGGCGCGCGTCTCGTAACCTTCCGAGTAGCCGCCGAGATGCGAAAAGATCGTCACATTCTTTGTCTTCCACAGCGGGTTGTCGGGCGGCAGCGGTTCCTGCGAAAACACGTCGAGGCCGGCGCCGGCGATTTGCCCCGCTTCCAGCGCCTTGATCAACGCCGGTTCGTCGACCACGCCGCCGCGCGCGACGTTGATCAGGAACGCGCTCGGCTTCATCGCGGCGAACACCTTCTCGCCGACGATGCCGCGCGTCTCCGGCGACAGCGGCGTCAGCGCGATCAGAAAATCGAGCTCGGGCGCGATCTCCAAAAGATCGTCGCGATGCGCCATGCGATCGAAGCTCGGCGTTGCGCGCGGGCTGCCGCTGATGCCGACGACGGTCATGTGTAGCGCCTTGCAGATCGGCGCGAGATATTCGGCGATCAGTCCGACGCCGAGAATGCCGACGGTCTTGCCGGCGAGCAGTTGCGAGGGCCAGCGCGTCCACTCGCTCTTGTCCTGGGCATGCACCGAGCGCGGCATGTCGCGGGCGAGCGAAAGCATGAAGGCGACCGTTGCCTCCGACACCGGCGCGCCATGAATGCCGCGGATGTTGGTGACCAGCACCTCCTTGCCGAGCGAGGGCAGGTCGACGATGTTGTCGACGCCGGTGCCGAGCGCCTGAATCCACTTCAGCTTGGGCGCGTCGCGCACCACATGGTCGGCCATCGGCGGCGAGAAGCAGAGCAGGATGTCGGTATCGGCAATATAAGGCTCTACCAGGGTGTGGTGGCCGACCACGTTAATGGTCAACTGCGGGAACTCGTCCAGCAGCATGGCCTTGTAACGGGCCCGCATCGATTCCTGGACTTCGGTGAGGATAAGGAGATTTGGCATGCCGGCGGAGATATAGCGCGTGATCCCGAAACGTGGGAACCGGTTTTCGGACAAGATCACGCGCAGGTATAGTAGTCTAATCCGATGCTTGGGAAACAAGCCGGTGACCCGCCATGCGGGTCTGGGCTAGGTTTCGTTAAATGTCGACGGGAGAGTGAGCGCTATGACTTCCATGCCGATCGATCTGGCAAGCGTGGACTGGGCCTATGTGCTGATTTTGGCGGGTTTTGCGTTTCTCGCCAGTTTGATCGGCGGCGTGCTGGCCTTCGGCCGCCATTTGCTGGGTGCGCTGTTGTCGGCGATCCTATTTGCCGCCGCCTTCGTGTTCTGGACCTATTACCCGCACCATTTGCCGCTGCCGACCGCGCTCGCGCCGCCGAAACCCGCCGTAACCACGGCGCCCGCGCCGGTGGTTCCGGCCGCTCCGGCTAAGCCGCGCAATCCGGTCACCGACATCACGCCGCCAGCAACGCCGCCAGCGCCACCGACGACTCCGGCACCACCTCCGGCGGCACCGGCAACGCCGCCGGCGCGCTAGGCTTGCCTCGCGCGACTATTGGTGGTTTTTCATGCCCGCAATGGGTGACGTCGTCGGCTAAGTGGTGATGCATGAAAAAGGTCTATCCCGACGCTAAGAGCGCGCTCGCCGGTCTGCTGAAGGACGGCATGTTGATCCATGCCGGCGGCTTCGGGCTGTGCGGCATTCCGGAAACGCTGATCCAGGCGATCCGCGACTCCGGCGTGAAGAATCTCACGGTCGTCTCCAACAATGCCGGCGTCGACGGGGCAGGGCTCGGCCTCCTGCTCGAGACCAAGCAGGTCAAGAAAATGATCTCGTCCTATGTCGGCGAGAACAAGTTGTTCGCCCAGCAATTCCTCGCCGGCGAATTGGAGATCGAGTTCAATCCGCAGGGCACGCTGGCAGAGCGCATCCGCGCCGGCGGCGCCGGTATCCCGGCCTTCTTCACCCGCACCGGCGCCGGCACCGACATCGCCAAGGGCAAGGAGGAGCGCGTCTTCGACGGCGACAAATACATCATGGAGCGCGGCATCGTCGCCGATCTCGCCGTGGTGCATGCCTGGACGGGCGATACCGAAGGCAATCTCGTCTACCGCAAGACCGCGCGCAACTTCAATCCGATGATGGCGACAGCAGCCAAGATCACCGTGGCCGAAGTCGAGAACCTGGTGCAGCCGGGAGAGATCAACCCCGATCACATCGTCACGCCGGGCGTTTACGTCAAACGCATCGTCCACGTGCCGAACGCCGTAAAGCACATCGAGCAGCGCACCGTGCGCAAGCGCGCCTGAAGGAGGAGCGTCATGCCTTGGACCCGCGACCAGATGGCCGAACGCGCCGCCAAAGAGCTGCGTGACGGTTTCTACGTCAATCTCGGCATCGGCATCCCGACGCTCGTCTCAAA
>DASUGZ010000128.1:0-5515 GCA_036273755.1 Pseudolabrys sp. | reverse complement strand
AGCAAGAGGCAATCATGAGCATCAACCTGAAGGTCCCTGATATCCGCGAGCTCAAGCCGCGGCTGACCGTGTTCGGCGTCGGTGGGGCCGGCGGCAACGCCGTCAACAACATGATCACCGCCGGCCTCCAGGGGGTCGACTTCGTCGTCGCCAACACCGACGCGCAGGCGCTGACGATGTCGAAGGCGCAGCGCATCATCCAGATGGGCACGCAGGTGACGCAAGGCCTGGGCGCCGGTTCGCAGCCCGACGTCGGCGCTGCCGCCGCGCAAGAGGTCATCGACGAAATCCGCGATCATATCTCGGGCGTCAACATGGTGTTCGTCACCGCCGGCATGGGCGGCGGCACCGGCACGGGCGCAGCGCCAGTCATCGCCAAGACCGCCCGCGAGATGGGCATCCTCACCGTCGGCGTGGTGACCAAGCCCTTCCACTTCGAGGGCCAGCGCCGCATGCGCACCGCTGAATCCGGCATCGCCGAACTGCACAAGGTGGTCGACACGCTCCTGATCATCCCGAACCAGAACCTGTTCCGGGTCGCCAACGAAAAGACCACGTTTGCCGACGCCTTCGCGATGGCCGACCAGGTGCTTTACTCGGGCGTCGCCTGCATCACCGACCTGATGGTCAAGGAAGGCCTGATCAATCTCGACTTCGCCGACGTCCGTGCGGTGATGAAGGAGATGGGCAAGGCCATGATGGGCACCGGCGAGGCTTCGGGTGAGAAGCGCGCGCTCACCTCCGCCGAAGCCGCAATCGCCAACCCGCTGATCGACGACGCCTCGATGAAGGGCGCCAAGGGTCTGCTGATCTCGATCACAGGCGGCAAAGACCTCACGCTTTACGAAGTCGACGAAGCCGCGACCCGCATCCGCGAGGAGGTCGACCAAGACGCCAACATCATCGTCGGCGCGACCTTTGACGAAAGCCTGGAAGGCATCATCCGCGTCTCGGTGGTGGCGACCGGCA
Source organism: Pseudolabrys sp. (assembly GCA_036273755.1). GTDB lineage: Bacteria > Pseudomonadota > Alphaproteobacteria > Rhizobiales > Xanthobacteraceae > Pseudolabrys. The sequence goes on along the minus strand of DASUGZ010000128.1, from coordinate 4,546 downwards.
TCGACCACGCCCACGTCCAGCGTCAGCCGGTCCAGACGACCCAGCCGGAATCCGCGCTTCGGGAGCTTGCCAGCAAGATGCGCGCCGACAGCCGGCGCATTGCCGACCGCATCGAGCGTACAGCCCCGCAGGCGCCGGTTGTGACTCCTGCGGCAGCGCCGGCTGTTGCTAGTGCCAGCACCGCGGCGGTTGAAACCGCCGCGCATGCCGCGGTTGCCGCCGCGCTATTGACCCCAACCGCCATCGAGGACGTCTCGATCCGGCCGTTGCCGGTCAAGCCGTCATTGTTCGAGCCGGCGCACAGCGAACCGGCGCACGCCGAGGTGCCGACGCCGAGGGCCTTTATCCCGCCGCCGCCCGAACGGACGGTGGCGCGCACGCCGCGCATGCCGCGCATCGACGAATTGCCCTTGCCGGCGCAGGCCGAGCTCAAGGCGCAGCGCGGCGAGCTCGACGACTCCCATCCCGAGAAGCAGCGCATGTCGCTGATGCAGCGGCTGGCCTCGGTCGGCCTCGGTCGCCGTAACGACCAGGCCGAGCCGCCCCTGGCGCCGCGCACGGCCCAGGCCATGCCGCATTTCGAAAGGCCGGTTCGGCCCCTGCCGCGCCAGCCGGAAGTCCGCGCAGACGACCCGGTGTCGGAATATGCCCGGCGGCCCGCGCCGCAAGGGCTCGACCCCCATGGCCGGACCGCGCCTGTGCATAATTCGGGCGATGAGGACCAGTTGGACATCCCGGCCTTCCTGCGCCGCCAGGCCAACTAGAGCTGCCGGAACACCCCCGATGGCCCCGCTCCGCAACCCGGAGCGGGGCCATCGCCGTTTCGGCAGATGCTCGTCCGCTTCTTTAACTTATTGAACTAGAAATGCTTTTTGGGCAGGCTCGGGCCGCCACGGGGATCGAAGCTGCGGGATGCTACGGAAATCAGCCGTTCTTCGGTCCGATAGGAGCGGTGACCACCCGGACAGGCCGGTAAATTGCGGCAAAAAAGAGTAACAGTCGGTAAGAAGACGTGAGTTGGAAGGCTCCCGGCCTATGCCCTAAGTTGCAGGTGCGAAAGGGACTTTCGGGTCCTTTGGGGGGTGCCTACTCGTAATGAGGGCTGGCGCTGTCTTAACGGCCAAAATGTGGCTCTGGCAGAAGCTTGGGATGGGACGTGCGGCTTACTTATAAGCCGACGTAAGCGGGTACGATGAAGGGTGCTAAGCAGACAACGCTGCGCGAACAAGTTGCCGTCTCCGGCATCGGCGTGCATTCGGGCAGCCCCGTCACCCTGACGCTCAATCCGGCCGACGACGATACCGGCATCCTCTTTCAGCGTGTTGCGCGCGACGGCTCGATCGAGCGCGAAATCCGCGCCGATGTCCGCGCGGTCACCGCCACCGAATTTGCCACCGTTCTCGGCGACGCCTCGGGTCCGCTCTGCTCGACCGCGGAGCATCTGCTCGCTGCCTTGCGCGGTCTCGGCGTCGACAACGTCGTGGTCGAGATCGACGGCCCCGAAGTCCCGATCATGGATGGCAGTGCTGCGCCTTTTGTCGATGCGATCGATCAGGCCGGTCTGACGGCGCGCGCGTTGCCGCGCCGCTATATCGAGGTCGTCAAGCCGGTCCGCGTGGCCAATGGCGACGCGTTCGGCGAGCTTCTGCCCTATAGTCACGGCTTCCGGGTCGAGGCCGAAATCGAATTCGATCATCCACTCATTCGCCGCCAGGCGCTGGCGCTCGACATCGAGGCTGAGACCTTCCGGCGTGAGATCGCCGGCGCCCGCACTTTCGGATTCATGAAGGACGTCGCAAAGCTGTGGAGCGCGGGTTACGCGCTCGGCGCTTCGTTCGAGAACACGCTGGTGGTGAGCGAAGACCGTGTACTCAATCCGGAAGGCCTGCGTCATCCCGATGAGTTCGTGCGGCACAAGATTCTCGATGCCATCGGCGATCTGGCGCTGGCCGGGCAGCCGCTGATCGCCTGTTACCGCACCGTGCGCGGCGGCCATAAGCTCAACCATGCGGTGCTCTCGGCGCTGATGGCCGACCGCGGCGCCTGGCGGGTGATCGAGGCGGCCGAACCCGCGCGCCGCGCGCGCGGCCATGCGCAGGTCGGGGCCGGCCGTCTGGCCGTGGCCTATGCGCCGGAAAAGTCCTGATAAGTATCGGGAATCAGCCTTAACCTTCCGCCTTAATCCCGGCCGAATGTCGGCTTAATCGCTTGGCCAGACCGCGGTTTTTCGTCTAAACCAACGCGGTTGAGGGCGTGGGCGGCACGGGCGTGCCGGCTCTCGGGGGACCTGGACACGACTGCGTGGGATGAGTTTGTGCCCAACGATTTGGCGAAAAAAACCAGCCTGACGGGCGCCGCCGCAACCGGCCGCCGCCGGTTCGCACGCGTATTGGCTATGGCGCTGCTGGCCGCGAGCCTCGGCGCCTGCAGCAACGGCCTCGATCTGTTCGGCAATAAAGATGTCCCGGAGCCTGACGAGGCCGCGGACCGGCTCTATAACGAAGGCCTCTATCTGCTCAACGTGCGCAAAGACCCGAAAGAAGCGGCAAAGAAATTCGAAGAGGTCGACCGCCAGCACCCCTATTCGGAATGGGCGCGCAAATCTCTGATCATGACGTCGTACGCCTATTATACGGCCGGCGCCTATGACGACTGCGTCACTGCCGCCCAGCGCTACATCACGCTGCACCCCGGCAGTCCGGACGCGGCCTACGCGCAGTTTTTGATCGGCTCCTCGAATTTCGAGGAAATCCCGGACATCACCCGCGATCAGTCGCGCACCGAGAAGGCGTTGGGCGCGCTCCAGGAGGTTGTCCGCAAATACCCGACCAGCGAATACGCGGTCAGCGCTAAACAGAAGATTCAAGTCGCCGTCGATCAGCTGGCCGGCAAGGAAATGGCGACCGGCCGCTATTATCTGGAAAAGAAGGACTACACCGGCGCCATCAACCGCTTCAAAGTCGTTGTCACCAAGTATCAGACGACGCGCGAGGTCGAAGAGGCGCTCATGCGGCTGACCGAAGCCTATATGGCGCTCGGCATCGTCGACGAAGCACAAACGGCCGCCGCCGTGCTTGGGCATAATTTCCCCGACAGCGTCTGGTACAAACATGCCTATACGCTGGTGAAGACCGGCGGCGCGGAGCCCAAAGAGAACCAGGGCTCCTGGATCAGCAAAGCCTTCAAGGGCATCGGTCTCGGCTGACCGTCATTCCGGACTTGTCCGGCTTCACGGCCGCTCTGGATCAGGTATCCCCACAATGTCATGGCCGGGCTTGTCCCGGCCATCCACGTCTTTAATGATGCGGAATTGGCAAGACGTGGATGCCCGGCACAAGGCCGGGCATGAAGAGCTTTCGGATTCGTAACCGCCATGCTGTCCCGACTGTCCATCCGCGACATCGTGCTGATCGACCGGCTCGACATCGATTTTGCTGACGGGCTTGCCGTGCTCACCGGCGAGACCGGCGCCGGCAAGTCGATCCTGCTCGATGCTTTCGCGCTGGCGCTGGGTGCGCGCGGCGACCAGGCGCTGGTGCGCCAGGGCGCCGAGCAGGGCCAGGTGACGGCGGTGTTCGAGATCGCGGCCAGGCACCCGGCGCGCGCGCTGCTCAAGGCGAATGATATTCCGGCCGAGGACGAATTGATCCTGCGTCGCGTGCAATTCGCCGACGGGCGCACACGGGCCTTCATCAACGACCAGCCGGTGAGCGTGCAGGCGATGAAAGAGCTGGGCGCCGCGCTGGTCGAAATCCACGGCCAGCACGACGAACGCGCTTTGGTCGATGCCGGCACCCATCGCCGCCTGCTCGACGCCTCCGGCGCCCTGGAAGCCGACGCGGCGAAGGTCGCGGCGCTGTGGCAGGCGCGGCGCGAGGCGCGAGGCGCAGCCGATGCCCACCACGCCGAGGTCGAGCGCGCCAAGCGCGAGGGCGACTGGCTGCGTCACGCCGTCGACGAGCTCGGCAAGCTCAGCCCCCAGGCCGGCGAAGAAACCGCGCTGGCCGAGCGGCGCACCGCCATGATGCAGGCCGAGAAGGTCGCCGAGGACCTGCGCGATGCCCACGATGTTATCACCGGCGCCAATTCCTCGCTGCCGGCCCTCGCCGGCGTCGTGCGCCGGTTGGAGCGCCGCGCAGCGCAAGCGCCAAGCCTGGTCGAACCGGCGGTCAAATCGCTCGACGCCGCGCTGAGCTCGCTTGAAGAAACCCGGGGCCATCTCGAGCACGCGCTGCGCACCGCCGATTTCGATCCGCAAGAGCTCGAGCGCATCGAAGAACGGCTGTTTGCGCTGCGCGCCGCGGGCCGCAAATACAGCGTCGCGGTCGACGACCTGGCGGCGCTCGCTGCGCGCTACACCGCCGATATCGCTCTCATCGATGCCGGCGAGGAGCGGCTCAAGGCTCTGGAAGAAGCGGCGCGTGCGGCCGAAGCCGACTATCGCGCCGCGGCCGACAAATTGTCCAAGGCGCGGGGGAAAGCCGGGGCCGTGCTCGACAAAGCGGTCAACAGCGAGTTGAAGCCGCTCAAGCTGGAGCGGGCGAAG
>DASUGZ010000127.1:0-10430 GCA_036273755.1 Pseudolabrys sp. | reverse complement strand
ATCGAGGCGCCGCGGCGGCGGAAGCGCTTGAGGGTTGCTTCCTCGTCATCGATCAGCGCCACCACGATGTCGCCGGTGTCGGCGGCTTCGGATTTGCGGATCAGGGCGATGTCGCCATCCAGGATACCGGCCTCGATCATTGAATCGCCGCGCACTTCGAGCGCAAAATGCTCGCCAGCCGACAACAGATCGGGCGGCATGTTGATGACATGGCTGCGCGTCTGGATGGCCTCGATCGGCGTACCAGCAGCGATACGGCCCATCACGGGGACCGCAATCGGCCGCCCGTTATTGTCGTCTTCCGAGGTCTGCCGCACGCGGCCGAGGTCGCCCTCGATGACGCTCGGATTGAAGCCGCGCGAACGGCCGCCATTGCTGATGCCATGGGCGACCGAGTCGGGCAGTTTGATCACCTCGATGGCGCGTGCCCGGTTGGGCAGGCGGCGGATGAAGCCGCGCTCTTCCAGGGCCGTGATCAGGCGGTGAATGCCCGACTTGGAGCGCAGATCGAGCGCGTCCTTCATCTCATCGAAAGAGGGGGGCACCCCGGCTTCGGTCAGCCGCTCGTGAATGAAGCGCAAAAGCTCGAACTGCTTGCGGGTCAGCATCGAATCCTCTCCCAGGGCATTTCGCCTGAAGGTCCGGTCTGGCCCAAAAGGGAATCAGGCCAGAAACAAATCATGAACGGACACTATCTGTTCGATATGTGTTCCGCAAGGTTTTAATTTGGAGTGAAAAAATCGAAAGGCCGCTAAAGGCCTAGCTTAAGGATGACACAGGGTGAACCGAGCCGCGCGGCGGGCGTATGCGGTTCCCGAATCAACAGGCAGTCGGCCTTGGCGAGCGGCGCCATCAGGGAACTATCCTGGTCCGGCAGCGGAGTGGCCACGGGGCCGTCGGGGCCGGCTTTAAGCGTTGCCCGCAGGTAATCGGCGCGCTCGTCATTGGCGGGCATATCTGCCCCCAGCAGCGCCGGTTCAGGCGCGCGGTCGACGTCGTGGCGGCCGGCCAGGCGCCGGATCAGCGGCACCAGGAACAGAAAGGCGCAGACGTAGGAGGATACCGGGTTGCCCGGGACGCCGAGCACCTGCATCCCGCCCAGCCGGCCGTGCATCATCGGCCGGCCCGGGCGCAGCGCCACCCGCCAAAACGAAAGATCGAGTCCTTCGCTGGCGAGCGCCCGCTGCACCAGATCGTGTTCGCCGACCGAGGCGCCGCCGGAGGTCAGGAGGACGTCGGCGCCCCATTCGCGCGCGCTGCGCACCGAGGCGGCGATGGCCTCAACGCGGTCCGGCGCGATGCCGAGGTCGCCAACCTCGGCGCCTTCGTCGCGCGCCAGAGCCTTGAGCGCAAAGCCATTGGAATAGACGATTTCGCCGGCGGCGGGCACGCTGCCGGGCGTCACCAATTCGTCGCCGGTGCCGAGCACCGCCACCTTCGGGCGGCGATGCACGTTGAGCGTCGGATAGTTCATGGCTGCCGCCAGCATCAGGTCGCGGTCGGTGAGGCGGCGGCCCTTGGGCAACAGCGGCTCGCCTTGCGTAAAATCGATGCCGCGTGGGCGCACATTGCGGCCTTTGGCGGTCGGTTTCTGCACCGTGACCATGTCGCCGGCGCGCTCGGCGATTTCCTGGATCACCACGGTATCGGCACCTTCCGGCATCACGCCGCCGGTGAAAATGCGCGCGGCTTCGCCGGCTTTGACCTCGCCATCGAAGGGATGGCCGGCGGCGACCTCGCCGATGAGCTTGAGCGCGGCCGGCGCCTGCGCGACATCGTTGGCACGCACGGCGTAGCCGTCCATGGCCGAGACCGCGGCCGGCGGCTGGGTGCGCAATGCGGAGAGATCGTCGGCAAGCACACGGCCGAGCGCGGCGTCGAGCGCCACCGCGACCGCCGGCAGAGGCCGCGCGTCGGCAAGCACGCGCTGCAAGGCTTCGGCGACCGGCATTAGGGCCATCGTCAGTCCTCAGCGCGGTAATCGCCGGATTTGCCGCCGCGCTTCTCGAGCAAACGAATACCTTCGATGCGCATACCTTTCTCCACCGCCTTGACCATGTCGTAGATAGTCAGGCACGCGATCGAAACCGCCGTCAGGGCCTCCATTTCAACGCCGGTGGGCGCGGTGACTTTCACCGTCGCGCGGACCAGAAAGCCAGGCAGGGCATGCTCGGGATCGATGTCGATCTCGATCTTGGTGATCGGCAGCGGGTGACACAGCGGGATGAGGCCGTGGGTGCGCTTTGCCGCCATGATGCCGGCAAGCCGCGCCGCGCCGAGCACGTCGCCCTTCAAGGCATTGCCAGCGAGGACCAGGTCGAGCGTCTCTTTGCGCATGATAACGCGGCCTTCGGCGATGGCGACGCGCTCGGTAGCGTTCTTTGCGGTGACGTCGACCATGCGGGCCTGGCCGCGCGGGTCGAGATGGGTGAGTTCGGCGTCGGTCATCCGCGGCGACGCTTTGGTCTTTCGCCGTGCGCCGCGTTTGTCGCCGCGGGCCATGGCTCACTCCGCCGCCGCATTGCGCGGAACGCGCGCAAGCAGGGCGCGCGTGGCCGCGGCAACGTCGGTTTGCCGCATCAGGCTTTCGCCGACCAGGAAGGTCGATATGCCGATGGCGGCGAGGCGCGCGAGGTCGGCGGGCGTATTGAGCCCGCTTTCGGCCACGATGACCCGGTCGCGCGGTATTTTGGGCGCTAGGCGCTCGCTGACGGCGAGGGAAGTCTTGAAGCTATGGAGATCGCGGTTATTGATGCCGATCAGGCGGGATTTCAGCCGCAAAGCGCGCTCAAGCTCATCTTCCTGATGAACTTCAATCAAGACATCCATCCCATTGGCTGAGGCTGCATTTTCAATCGCCTTTGCCGCGGCGTCATCAACCGCTGCCATGATGATCAGGATGCAATCGGCGCCCAAGGCGCGCGATTCCACCACCTGGTAGGGCTCGTAGATGAAATCCTTGCGCAGCGCCGGTAGCCCAGTCGCGTCGCGCGCTTGACCGAGATACTCCGGCTTGCCCTGGAATGACGGCCCGTCGGTGAGCACGGACAGGCAGGTTGCGCCGCCCGCTTCATAAGCTTTGGCGAGGCCGGGCGGGTCGAAATCGGCGCGGATCAGGCCCTTCGAAGGGCTTGCCTTCTTGATTTCGGCGATCAGCGCATTGCCGCCGCCGGCGATCTTGCGCTCGATGGCCTTGAAGAAGCCGCGCGGCGGCGGCGCGGCTTTCGCCTGCGCCTCCAGCGTGGCTAAAGGGCGCGCCCGCTTGGCGGCGGCGATTTCCTCGCGTTTGTAGGCTTCAATCTTGCTGAGGATATCGGACATCATTTTTTCCTGCGCATGATCTTATCCGAAAACCGGTTCCCACTTTTCGGGATGATGCGCTCACGCCTCCACGGCGCTGGACACCGCAATCAGACGGTCGAGCCGTCCTTCGGACTCGCCGCTGTCGATCGATTTTGCCGCCAGCTTTGCGCCTCCCTTCAAGTCCTTGGCCTTGCCGGCCACGATCAACGCCGCGGCCGCATTGAGGATCGCGACGTCGCGGAACGGACCCGGCTTGCCTTTGAGGACGTCGAGCAGCGCTTTGGCGTTGCTGTCGGCATCGCCGCCTTTTAGCGCTCCCTGCTCGGCGCGCGGCAGGCCGGCGTCTTCCGGCGTGACCTCAAAAGTGCGGATCTTGCCGTTTTCCAGTGCGGCGACGCTGGTCGGCCCCGACGTGGTGATCTCGTCGAGCCCATCGGAGCCGTGCACCACCCAGATCGATTCCGAGCCCAGATTTTTCAACACCTGCGCCATCGGTTCGACCCAGTGCTTGGAGAACGTGCCGATCATCTGGCGTTTGACGCTTGCCGGGTTCGACAGCGGTCCGAGCAGGTTGAAAATCGTGCGGGTGCCAAGTTCGACGCGCGTCGGCCCGACGTTCTTCATCGCCGGATGATGCGCCGGCGCGAACATGAAGCCGATGCCGGCCTCGCGGATGCAATCGCCGACCTGTCCGGCGTCGAGATCGATCTTGACGCCGAGCGCCTGCAGGACGTCGGCGGCGCCGGATTTCGACGACAGCGCGCGGTTGCCGTGCTTGGCGACCGGCACGCCGCATCCTGCGACGATGAAGGCCGCGCAGGTGGAGATGTTGAAGGAGCCCGAAGCATCGCCGCCGGTGCCGACCACGTCGATGGCGTCGGGCGGCGCCTTCACGCCGAGCATCTTGGCGCGCATGGTGGTGACAGCACCGGTAATCTCGTCGACCGTCTCGCCGCGCACACGCAAGGCCATCAGCAGGCCGCCCATCTGCGAGGGCGTCGCTTCGCCCGACATCATGCGGTCGAAGGCGCTGGCTGCTTCGGCGCGGGTGAGGCTCGCGCCGGTCGCGACCTTGGCGATGAGCGCTTTGAAATCGTCGGCCATTTTTTGGGCCTCAGCTCGTGGCGAGCGCGGGCGACTTGCGTGCGGCGCCGCTGCGGCCGCGCTGCTTGTTCCAGGCGGCGGCAAGATCGAGGAAATTCTTCAGCATCAGATGACCGTGCTCGGAAGCGATGCTTTCGGGATGGAATTGCACGCCGTGCACCGGCAGGCTCGCATGCGCGACGCCCATCACCAAGCCGTCGGCTTCGGCGTTGACGGTCAGGTCGCGCGGCACGCTGGTCCGCTCAATGACGAGCGAGTGATACCGCGTAGCCTTGAACGGCCCGTTGATGCCGCGAAACACGCCGGCGCCGTTGTGCTTTATGTCGAACACCTTGCCGTGCGCCGGTGTTGCGCGCACGATTTTGCCGCCGAAAGCCTGGCCGATCGCCTGATGGCCGAGGCAGACGCCGAGGATCGGGATGGTTGGCGCGGCCTTGGCAATCAGATCGAGGCAGACGCCGGCCTCGTTCGGTGTGCAGGGGCCGGGCGACAGGACGATTGCCTCTGGCTCAGCGGCGACCACAGCGGCGGAGGAGATCTTGTCGTTGCGATGCACGACGACGTCCGCCCCCAGCCCGCCCAGGTAATGGAACAGGTTGAAGGTGAAACTGTCGTAGTTGTCGACCAAAACGATCATGTTTTCCCGCCGTCTCAAGGTCTTAAGGCGAGGCCCGAGGGGGGTCAAGCAGGCCTCATTTCGGCTCTATATCGGGAGGCGGCGCCAGCATTTCGCGCATGCGGCGGTCGATTTCCTCGTTGGAGACCGGCGCCGTCGGCGCGCGCGTGTTCTCGTCCACGTTCTCGCCGACGTGGACGAGCCTGGGCGCCAGCAGCACGGCGATCAACAGCAGCCACTGCGCCACCAGGAACGGCACCAGCGCCCGGACGAAGGAACGGAACGGCGCCGGGTTACGCGCTGCGCCGCGCACCATCATCAGTGCATAGCCGAATGGCGGCAGCAGGAAGCTCGATTGCAGCGTGAGCAGTACCAACACCGCCACCCAGCGTGCGTCGGCGACGCGCACCAGCAGCGGCGGAATGACGATCGGGACAATGACAAAAAATGATCTCGAAGGCATCGAGCACGAAGGCGCACAGGCCGATGACGGCGAGGATCGCCGCCGTCGCCGGCACGTCACCACCGGGGATGCCGGCCACCAGATTGCTGACCAGCCGGTCGGTGCCGAGCAGTCGCAAGATCAGCGTGAAGGTGGTGGCCGCGATCAACAGCGCGAACAGCGCGCCGGTGATGGCGATAGCGTCATGCAGCAATTCGCGCAGAGCCGCGCCACGCAATTGTCCGCCGATCAGGCCGGCGCACAGCAGCGTGAAAGCGCCCATCGCCGCGGCCTCGACCGCGTAGAAATATCCGACGGCCACGCCGCCCAGCAGCGCCAAGAGCGCGACGAGGGCAAAGACCGCCAGCGTCACTTGCCGAGCGGTCACCTTGTCGCGCTGCGGCGGCAGTTCATGCCGGCGGCCGGCGAACCAGGCGAGCGCAATGCACAGCGCCAGGAAGAGTCCGGCCGGCAGCAGGGCGGCGTGGAACACGTCCTGCGTATTGATGACGCGGTCGCTGCGGCCGGTGGCGGTAACCGCAAAGGTGTGGGCATTGAGCATCGCGTCGCTGAGGAGGATGAGCACAAGGGACGGCGGCACCAGCACGCCGAGCGTCGAGGCGACGGCGACAACGGCATCGCGCGTCGCCGCCGGCACGCCTTCGGCGGAGAGCCGCGGCGACACCACCCGCGAGAGGCCGAGCACGCTGGCGCCGACCGAGCCGTTCATCGGCCCGAGCAGAGCGCCGAGCATCATGCCGGAGGCGAGCGGCGCCGAGGCCCGCTTCGGCAATACGGCGATGCTGGTGCGATAGAGCGCGTCGGCGACCGGCAGGCGCCCGAGCAGCAGCCCCATGGTCACGTAGAGTGGCAAGGCCTGCAACAGATCGTTCTCGAACAGATTGATCAGCCGGCTCGGCAGCGCCCACAGCGATGAAAGCTCGAACGTTCCGGTGACAAGGCCCAGTAACCCGCCGAGGCAGGCGACGGCGATCAGCACGAAAGCGGCGGGCAGGCCGGTCGAGACGATGCCGGCGCCGACCAGGATCAGCAACGCGAGGCCGCTCCATTCCATCATGCGTCATCCGCCGGCAATGGACGCAAGATGTCGATCCCGGCTTGCGCGACGATCAGCAGCGCCATGACCCACAGCGCCGCCTTGATGATGAAATAGCCGGGGTTGGCGGTATCGGGAAAAGCTTCCAGCCCGCGCACGGAGGGGATGACATAGCCCGCCCCGGAAACGCCGACGAAGATCGCCCATGGCAGGACGCTCACCGCGGTGCCGATGCGTTTGACCCACAGGCGCGTGCGGGCCGGATAACGATGCGCCAATGTGTCGGCCGCAAGATGGGTGCCGGCGCGCGTCGCCGCGGTAACGCTGACCGCGACAAACAGCGCGAAAATAATTTGCCCGAGATCGTTTGCCTCACGGGAACAACAGCGCACGATATCGCGCAAGGGCCACTGCAGGAATAACAGCAGAATGAGTGGCAGCGCCAACCACTGCGCAACGGCGACGGCGTGGCCGATCAGGCGGTCGAGCCGCTGCAGCCAGCCCATGGCTGCCCCCCAATGAAATCGAAGCGTCCCGGCAGGGATTATTGCCCGCGCTTGGCGGCGCTGGCAAATCGGCGCGCTTCTTCTGCGGCGCGGAACAAGGCCTTCGCCTTATTGACGCATTCCTGCTGCTCAAAATCGGGGTTGCTGTCGGCGACGATACCGGCGCCGGCCTGCACATACATTTTGCCGTCCTTCACCAGCGCGGTGCGTAGCACGATGCAGGTGTCCATTTCTCCGGCGGCGGAGAAATAGCCGACCGCGCCGGCGTAGAGCCCGCGTTTTTCCTTTTCCAACTCATCGATGATCTGCATGACGCGCACCTTGGGCGCGCCCGACACGGTGCCGGCGGGAAAGCCGGCGGCTAACGCATCGAGCGCGTCGCGATTGCCGGCGAGCTTGCCCTCGACGTTGGAGACGATGTGCATGACGTGACTGTAGCGCTCGACGAAGAACTGGTCGGTGACGGTCACGCTGCCAATCTCGGCGACGCGGCCGACGTCGTTGCGGCCGAGATCGAGCAGCATCAGGTGCTCGGCGCGCTCCTTCGGATCGGCCAGCAGTTCCTCTTCCAGCGCCTTGTCCTCGTGCGGCGTCGCGCCGCGATGGCGCGTGCCGGCGATCGGGCGGATGGTGACGACGTCTCCTGAGACCTTAACCAGGATCTCCGGGCTCGATCCGGCGACGGCAAAGCCACCGAAATCGAGAAAGTAGAGATACGGTGACGGGTTGGTCCGCCGCAGCGCGCGGTAGAGCGAGAACGGCGGCAGCGTGAACGGCGCTTCGAAGCGCTGCGCCAGCACGATCTGAAAGGCGTCGCCCGCCATGATGTAGTCCTTGGCCTTGGCGACCATCGCCTTGTATTCGCGGGGCGTCGTGTTGGAGTGCGGCGCGATGTCGAGCGGGCCCTCGTCGGTTTCGGCGAGCGATTTGTCGAGTGGCCGGTCGAGGCTCTCCAGGATCGTGGACAGCCGCTCGACCGCGCGGTTGAGCGCGGTCTTGGCGTCGACGCCTTTTTCCGGCCGCACCGGCGTCACCACGGTGATTGAGTCTTTCACCGCGTCGAACACCACGATGATGGTCGGGCGCACCAGGATAGCGTCCGGAATGCCGATCGGGTCCGGATTGGGTGGCGCGAGCTCTTCCATCTGCCGCACCATGTCGTAGCCGAGATAGCCGAACACGCCGGCCGCCATCGACGGCAGGCTGTCGGGAAGCTTGATGCGGCTCTCCGCGATCAGCGTGCGCAGCGCGGCGAGCGGCGCTTCGGGGCAGGGCGCAAAGGTGTCAGGCTTGGTGCGCGGGCTGCGATTGATCTCGGCCTGCTGGCCGCGCGTGCGCCAGATCAGGTCGGGGTCGGTCCCGATGATGGAATGGCGCCCGCGGGTGTCGCCGCCTTCCACCGACTCCAGCAGGAAGCTCATTGCCTTGCCGCCGCCGAGCTTGAGGAAGGCGGAGACCGGCGTTTCCAGGTCGGCGACCAGCGTGGTCCACACCACCTGCGCTTGCCCGCGGCCGTAGCATTCGGCGAAGGCGGTTTCCGACGGCTCGATCTGCATGGCGTTGCTATTGCGGCGTACTGCCGCCGATGACCTGGTTCACAGCCTGCTGGTTGATGGTGACGCCGAGATCGGCTTCCAGCTGGGTCACATAGGCGCCGACGAACTCGTCGGAGTAGGCGTTCTGCAGTGCGGCCGTCAATTGCTTGCCGGCGATCGGATCGAGCGCGGGCTCGGTCACGCCGGTCACGTGGAACACAAAACGCGTGGTTCCCGGATCGTCCGCCGTGCTCGCCGGCACATCCTTGGGCGTCGTGAACGCCGCCTCGACCAGCTTGGCCGGCGCAAAGCCGCCCGGCTTGCCGCGCTGCAGGTCGGTGGCGGTGACGACCTTGAGGCCGGCCGCGCTCGCGAGTTGCTCGAGCGTCGTGCCGGCTTTGAGCTTGCCGATCATGTCGTCGGTCTTGGCCTTCAGGCGCTTGGCGATCTCATCGCCGCGCCAGCGCGCCTCGACCTTGTCCTTGACCTCCTCGAGCGTGCGGTCGCGCGCCGGCGTGATGCCGGTGACGTCGTACCAAAGATAGCCGCCGCTCGGCAGCTGCAACGGATCGTTGTCGACGCCGACGTCGCTGGAGAAGGCGGCGCCGATGACGTCCGGCGTTTTCGGCAGATCCGGAATCGGATTGCCGTCCGGGCCGCGGCCGGAGCCGTCGACGGCATCGAAAGTGCGCGACTTGAGGCCAAGCTTCTTGGCGGCCTCCGCGAGCGTCGAGCCGGCGGCGCGTTCGTCCTCGAATTTGTCGCGCAAGTTTCCGATCTCGGTCCGCGCCCGGCTCTCCGCGATCTCGCGTCTGATCTCAGGCGCGACCTGTTCCAGGGTTTTCTGATTGCCCGGCTCGATCTTGCCGACCTGCAACAGCACGGTCCCGAAGCGGCCCTTGACCGGCGCGCTGACCTCGCCCGATTTCAGCGCGAAGGCGGCGTCGGCGACCGCAGGGTCGATCATTGCGGCCTTGGTCACCAATCCGACGTCGACATCGCTGTCTTTCAGCCCGCGCTCCTTGACGATGTCGGCAAAGCTCGCGCCCTTTGCGATCTTGTCGCGGGCGGCGGCGGCGTCCTGCTCGTTCGGGAAAACGATCTGGTGCAGCTCGCGGCGTTCCGGCGTGCCGTAGCTCGCCTTGCGCTGCTCGAAGTAGTTCTTGACGTCGGTATCGCTGACCGCGTCGGGCTTGGCGAGGTCGGCGGCCGACATCGTCAGGATCGTGACCTTGCGGTACTGGGGCGCCCGGAACAAAACTTTGCGAGCGTCGAAATATTTGGTGAGTTCTTCCGGCGTGGGGGCGGGAATGGTGCCGGCCTGCGCCGCGCCAAGCGTCAGATAAGCGATAGCGCGCTTCTCGTTCTGGAACTGATTGATCGCTTTCATCGCCGTTTCCGGCACGCGGACTTCGCCGCCGATGCTCAGCGCGATCTGCCGGCGCAGCATGAGGCGCTGCTGCTGCTCGACATAGCGCGTCTCGGTGTATCCGGCATCGCGAATGATCTGCTCGAAACGGCTGCGGTCGAACTTGCCGTTGACGCCGCGAAAATTCGGGTCGTTGGTGATGCGCGCGGCGACTTCGGCATTGCTGACGCCGAGACGGAGCGCCTTGGCTTTGTCATCGAGCGAGGTTTCGGCCACGATCTGGCCGATGATCTGCCGGTCGAGGCCGCGCGCGCGCGCTTGGTCGGGCGTGATCGGCCGGCCGAGCTGGCGTCCGATCTGTTGCAGACGCTCGCTGTAGAACTGGCGGAATTGTTCGGTCGAAATCTCGGTGCCGCCGACCTTGGCCAGCGACGATTGTCCGAATCCCTTGAAGATGTCGGCGATGCCCCAGATGCCAAAACTGACGATCAAAACGCC